>JAISXO010000038.1 GCA_031270475.1 Puniceicoccales bacterium
CCCCCCCCCCCCCCCCCCCCCCCCCCCCAAACGCTGCCCGCAACGCGTGCGCGGGGGCAACCCCCTCATGGCGTCTACGACGCCAGCTTTTGCCCCCGGTACAGCCGGGAATTCCCGGCGGAGTCAAGAACTAAGCGACATAACTTCCGGCAGAAATGGCTGGACGTTTTTCCAAGAGGCTCCATTTCGCGAGGAAGTCGCGTTCATTATCGGCGAAGAGGGGACTAATTTCGATATTAAAGGGAGGGAGGCCTTTGGCATCGATGGGGATATCGGATCCGGCGGCGACCAACCATTTAGAGAACAGGCGCACCTGATCTTGGCGGCAAGTTTCCGGGGAATCGAGGCCGAAAGAATTTTTAATGGGGCTAAAAATTTCCCGACGGTTACCTTCGACGATGATGGAGCGTTCTGCGAATTGCGAGGCATCGAAGATAAATATTTCGAATTTTATACCGTTTGGCGTTTCCGGATCGACGGGATTTCCGTTGCCATCGATTGTTGGAATTTTTTTTCTAGCGGCATGGAGAGGGAGCAAGAAGCCATTCATTTCCGTTCCCAACGAACCAAAAAAATCGCGATTAAAGAGATGAATGCCGGCGTTACCTGTTTTGAAGCGCAAAGCTCCGTTAGGATCGCGTTTAATGGCCAGTTCCACGGGAAGATCGCTATATTCCACAACGGCCGAGTGTCCATAGATGGAGCAAAAGACGCCGACTTTTTCTTCGGGGTAGGCTTTAAGGATCATGCGGGAGGATATTTGGGCGTGATTTTTTTCATGAAATCCGATAAAGTAGGGATCAATGATAGGGGCGAGGGGATTATCAATTTGGCAATAGCTCACCACATCGACACCCTGTCCGGCCAGCATTGCATTAGCTCCGCTATTGACGAAGGCTTTAAATGCTCCGCCGTGGCCATCGGGATGCATGGCGATATGCCATTTATCCTCCAACATAATTTTGCCTTCCGCGGTAACTGCTGCCAGAGAGCCTTGTTTAATGAAATGGATATTGGACAGGCCGAAGGAATTATTTTTGCCAAAGAACTCGATGGTTTCGTTATGGGTGCGGTCGCTGGTCATGATGAACCAGTGAATGGGATTGCCGTAGCGTTTTTCTGCGAAGCGAACTTTCTCAGCGAATATCTGGAAAAGCGACTTACCTTTAACCGGTGTTACGGCGAATGTACCTTTGGGGCCCTCGAAGCCGAGCCGCGTCCCCTGTCCTCCGGCTGCGGTCAATATGGCGACACGCCCTGCATTTAAGATTTCTTCGCCCAAATGGTAAGCATCTTCCCAGCGGCAGCGGCTGGTTTCATCTAGGGGCAGGCCGATATAGCTTGCGGGCACGTACGGAACCGCTATGGGCGGGAGCACTTCCGAGGCCTTTTTTTTCAAGAGCGTATCGATAATTCCCGCCAAACGGCCGATATCTATTCGTGCCGCCTGACGACATAGGCTAAATCGCTCATCGTCATTCAATTCGTTCCAAAAACAAAAAACCTGCTCCTGTCCATATTGTTCAAACTGTTCAAAAATTTCTCGCTGTAATTTCTCCATAAACTTTATTCAAAACGGAATAATATTTCATTTTCGCCGGCAATCTGCAAATGTTCCCGGGCAACGTGTTCCAAAAAATCTGGATTTTCCGTGAGTTCCCGGAGGTGCTCCCGCTGTGTTTCGAATTGCTCCTTTATCTGTAGATAGCGCTCCCATTGGTGTAATTCCTGCATTTCCATGGCCTTGCACTGACAATGGGACTGGTAGACGACGACGCCACTGGTCACCGATACCGCCAAAAATACAAAGCTCGCTAACCAAAGCAAAACCCTATAGCGCTGTTCCTTCGTCATTCGAAATATACTGAAACCCATACCGTCGCCCAACAGTGAGAAAAATTAGATTGTTTTTTTCAACAAAAATCTTTCTTTAAAAAGAATTTAGCTTAAATTTAAGAATACGATGAAAAAATCAACTCAATTTATATTATTTTTTGCGATGTTATATATTTCTGGCTGTAGTACTTTGAAAGATCGGGGAACCTCTGTTCCAGCAAAGTTTGAGATTCGGAACGATTCCGATGTTATTTTTGGATGTTTGGAAAATGGGTTTCGATACGCGCTGATGAAAAATCGTTACCCCGAAGAACGCATCGTCACCGCCCTTAATTTCGAAATTGGATCGGCGTTTGAAGAGGAGAATGAACGCGGTTTGGCCCATTTCTTGGAACACATGGCTTTCCGCGGCTCCCAACATTTTTCCACAGGAGAAATCATCGAACGCATGCAAAAACTGGGCATCGCCTTTGGCCATAACTTGAATGCCTACACCTCCTTTCTCAGCACATGCTACGAACTCAACCTCCCCAACGATAAGTCCGAAACCGTCGACACAGCCTTTCTCGCCCTCCGAGATTTTTGCGATAAACTCACCATTTCGGAAAGCGACGTGAATCAGGAACGGGGCGTCATTCTCGCCGAGAAACGGGATTACAATAATGTTTCGATGCGCCTGACTAAAAAAAGTTTCAAGTTTCTCCTGGATGGCACGGTCCTTCCCTACCGCTTTCCCATTGGGAAAACCGATGTCATTGAGCGCGCGTCACCGACCACTATTCGCCACTTCTACGAGAAATGGTACTCTCCGGAAAAAATGTTTTTCGTGGCCGTGGGCAATATCGACGTCAAAAAATTCGAGGAACACATTCGAAATACCTTCCAAAATCTAAAACCTAGGGCACCACAATCCTTTGCACTGGATCCCCTGAAAATTCAACGGAGAAAATTTTTCTACTTTTCGGACCCCGACCTTTCGGAAACCACCGTCGATATCACACTTCCATTTCCCGACCCGTTTTCGAGCGATACCTACGAAGCACGTCGCCATCAAATGATTTTGGATGTTATTCTCAATGTTCTCAAGGAACGCCTTCTCGATAAACGATCGGCCAACCCTTCGCTCTTCGCCAATCTGGATATGGCCTGCACCTCGGATTTCCTGAAAACAAAGTATTCCATGTTTTGCGCGGAAATAACCTGCGAATATAAAAATTGGACGACCTGTCTCCCTCTCCTAGAACAGGAATTGCGAAAAATATATCAATACGGCATTTCGGAAGCGGAACTTCAACGGCAAAAAGAATACTTCATCAATGCTACGGAACGGGATATGCTCGCCGCTGAAACGCGCCATTCAAGCGGACTCGTCGCCAAATTAATCCACTGCCATAATAATAAATTATACCTCATGTCCCCAAAGGATCTCTGTGCCCTGGTAAAACAATTGAATGACGAAATTACCGCGGAAGATTGCCAAAAAGAATTCGCTAAAATTTGGCAAAATATATATATTTCTGTCGCATCCGATCACTCCATCGACGGAGGGAAACAAACCATCGAAACCATATTTAATCAGTCGGAACAACTACCAGTGCTCTCCAATGAACGGGAAATCCTGGGAAATTTCGCCTACGAAAATTTCGATACCCCCTACCGCGCCATCGTCCAACAAAATGCCGTCGAAGACCTCGGCATTACCCAATTAACTCTCGCCAATGGTATCGAAATTAATCTCAAACCTACCGACTTTAGACAAAATCAAATTCAATGCGCCCTGACCATCGGCCACGGTATCATGACCGCTTACCCCTACCCTAACCCGGGCGTCTTCCTCGTCACTAACCATACTTTTCTAAAATCCGGACTCCAAAAAAATCCCTGGAAAGAACTCAGTAAATTGCTCGCCTCCAAATGCATCTCCGTTGATTTTAGTATCGATGAACGTAGCTTTACTTTCTCCGTAATATGTGATAAAAAAAATCTGCCTCTCGGATTACAACTCATGACAGCTTACCTTTCCGACCCCGGCTTCGAAGAACGAGCCCTCGGTGAAGCCCGCGAAACGATTAAACCAATCTATCAGGATCGCTCCAAATCGCCCGCCTCCGTCATCGCTGACCAATACCGAAAATTTATCATGGGTAACAATTTCATCGTCGGCCTCCCAGAAGAAAAAATAGTCTTTTCTACCCAAATGGACGATGTTAAAAATTTACTCCTCCCCGTCTTCCAAAAAGAAGCCATCGAATTGAGCATCGTCGGCGACTTTGATCCCGCAATGACCATCCAAAATATCCAAAATACTTTCGGCTCACTCCCACTGCGATCCCCCTCGGCCCGTGATGCTCAAAATGTGACCCACTTCCCCCCAATAACGGAAAAATCTTTTCCCTTTACCGGCGATGAAAAACGTACCCTCTCTATCCTCTCTTTCCTGACCGATGACGAAAATAATGTCCCCGATGACCGCTGCCTCATTACCCTCGGCGAAATTATCGGCGATCGCCTCCGCAATCAAATTCGTAAGGAAAAAGGAAAAATTTATTCGCCCATCGTCACCCATAACGCTACCTCCTTGACACACTTCGGCCTCTTCGAAATTATGCTCTCCCTTGACCCCGATCTCATCCGCGATACGAAAAATGAAGTCCTCGCCATCGTCGAAGATCTCAAAATAAATCCCGTCCCAGCGGAAGAACTCGAACGAATCAAATTACCAATTTTAAATACTATTCGCGATAAATTTAAAAATAATGGATTCTGGCTCGAACATATCATGTACGCCCATCGTCACCCCCAACACCTGGAAAACTTGCGCACCATGCGGCAATTCTATGAAAATGTAATGCCCCATACTCTCCAAAATGTAGCTAAAAAATATTTCAATAACCCCGTCCATACCACGATCATTCGCCAGCTTTAATAGACTAAATGCCGCAAGATGGAGCTCCGCCCCCATACCCCCGCAAGGAGTCAAAGACTCCTTGATCTCTTTATAAGAGTCCCGCGGCGAAGCCGCGGGACTCTTATATCTTCTAGCCCGGCGCTTCGCGCCGGGCTGGTATCCGGGTCCAGGGGATGGATCCCCTGGCGAGGATTCCCAAGGGCGAGGAGCCCTTGGGCTGCAAAATCAAAATGGAGAAAAAAACGACTGGGAGTTTTTCATTTCCGGCGAACAATCCAGAGAAAAAACTTCCGGCAGGTATTTACGCGTAATTCTACGCTCCGAAAGACTGGCCAAAAACGCTGCTCGCATGAGCAATTGCGCCCGTTGAGCGAACTCAGAGAAAGGGATTTCTTCAGTGCCCTGACGACCGAAAAACACCGCTTCATCGCCGACGGCCACGTCTTCAAGGGCGGTAACATCGACGGTTACCTGATCCATGGAGACTCGGCCGATAATTTTGCAACGTTGACCGCGAATGAGCACCTCACCGCAATTGGAGAGCGCGATAGGGATACCATCGGCGTACCCCAGGGACAGGACTGCAATTTTAGTATCCTTAGGGAGGCAATAGGTTTGTTCGTAGCCGACCTTAGTTTTTGCGGGGACATATTTAACGAGCACCACCACGGTACTCAAGCGAATAATCGGCTGCAACTGCAAACGTTTGACGAGCGCATTATCTTCGGGAATACCGCATTGGAGGGCACCGATACGCACACCATTAGTTCCTTCGAGGAAGCGATCGATACCGAAGCTACTTGAAGCGTGATTGAGCCAATTAGGTTTAGCATATTTTCGGATAACGTCTTGGAAGCGGAGCAATTGGGATTGGGTAAAGGCATTATCTTTGAGGGTGGAGGAGAAGTGAGTTGCGAGGCCACAGATTTCCAAGTGGTTACAATTTGCAGCGTAGGAAAAAAATTTCTCCACATCTTCGAACCAGACGCCAAGGCGTCCCATACCCGTATCGATTTTTACGTGAATTTTTTGTATAAACTGTTCTTTTCGTGCAAAATTTTGCAACATATGGAGTTCATCGATGGAGGAGATCAATGGGATTGCCTGAGCTCGCCTGAGGTCTTCCAGTTCATCTTTGAGGAGGGGGCTTAGGATGCAGATGGGCAAACTGATATCGAGGGAACGGATAGCCAGGGCTTCCTGCACATTGAGGACGGCGAATCCATCGACCAGTGGATGTTGTCTATTGCCGAGAAATAGGGTAATTTTTTCGATACCCAAGCCATAGGCATCCGCCTTAGCGACGGAGAGGTAACGCACATTTTGGGGCAATGCTTTTTTTACTTTCCTCACATTTTCCTCCAAAAAGTTTAAATTAATCTCCAGGACTCCGCGCACCATAGGGATGAACAGATATAGGTCCTCCTCCCGGCAGTCAAGGAAAAAACATTTATTTTTTTATAATTTTTTCTTGATCAAGGGAAAAAAGCTCCAATATGCCGTAGGAGAATATGCATTTATTGCCATGTTTTATTACATCTCTTTTGGGTGTGTTATTGATGGATTTTTCGTTTGCTTCCGACGTTTTATCACCCATTCCTCTTGACATTGATGAGGCCTTTAGGATAGATCCTGAACCTACTCTTTCACCGGATACGGTTTTCGACTTCTCGCTTCCTTTGCCGCGATCTGATTCCTTTGATATTGATACGGAACCCAGAACAAATCCCAGGCCTATCCCTCCACCTGCTATTTCTTCCAAGATCCCACCTGAAAAGATCCGATTAACAACTACCTCTCCAATCGATTCACCTTCTCCTAATAATAGAACAAATCCAAAGCCTATTCCTCCACCTGCTGCTGCTCCCAAGATCTCCCCTGGAAAGATCCGATTAACAATTACCTCCCAAATCGATTCACCTTCTCCTAATAATAGGACAGATCCCAGGCCTATCCATTCTCCTGCTGCTTCTCACAAGATCTCCCCTGGAAAGACCCGATTAACAACTACCTCCCAAATCGATTCACCTTCTCCTAATAAGAGAACAAATCCAAAGTCTATTCCTCCACCTGCTATTTCTTCCAAGATCCCCCCTGGAAAGATCCGATTAACAATTACCTCCCAAATCGATTCACCTTCTCCTAATAATAGAACAAATCCAAAGTCTATTCCTCCACCTGCTGCTGCTTCTTCCAGGATCTCCTCTGGAAAGATCCGATTAACCACTACCTCTCAAATCGATTCACCTTCTCCTAATAATAGAACAAATCCAAAGTCTATCCCTCCGCCTGCTGCTTTTGTACCCGATTTATCTTTTCTTCCGTCGTGGGTCATTCCTATCTTCCCTGCATGGCTTAAGAATCCCAAATCAACGCCTTTTCCTCTGCCGCCGACTGCTTCTGATCCCAATTTGCCTCCTTTTTCGCCGCAGATGGCTCCTTACCCCTTCCAATTGATGAGGCATCCTAAATACGATTTGCCTCTTCATGCACCAAAAAATCCCGGCCCCATTCCTCCACCAGCTGCTCCTATTCCCGATTGGCAGCCCCCTTTGCCGCGCTTTGATTCCTTTAATATTGACGAAGAAAACAGGTCGGATTTCGGATCCTTTCCTACACAAGCTGCTCCTATACCCGATTGGCAGCCCCCTTCGCCGCGGTCTGATTCCTTTAATATCGACGAAGAAAATAGGTCAGATTTCGGACCCTTTCCTTCGCCAATTGCTCCTATTTCCGATTGGCAGCCCCCTTCGCCGCGGTCTGATTTTCTTAATATTGACAAAGAAAATAGGTCAGATTTCGGATCCTTTCCTCCACCAATTGCTCCTATTTCCGATCGGCAACCCCCTTCGCCGCGGTCTGATTTAGCCCGCCAATGGACCTTTGAGGAAAATCAGTTCCTACTAGCCATGAAAGAATTAGGAAATTCATTTGAAACAATGGCTGAAATTTTCGAGTGTACTCTAAAAGAATGCAAAAAACAGTACAACGCCCTTTTGGCTAAACGTATGGCATACGGCCTATCTCAACCCGATATGAAACCAAGGAAAGCACAGCCAATGGAAAATACCCTAAGAATGACCAAGCTCCTATATTTTCAGTTCCCAGAAAAAGTAGCCCTGGTCACCCTATTGACCAAACTAGGTCTGGAAGCACACACAATTGCACTCTATTTTGGAATTTCGCCAGATACATGCGCGCGCCGTATCTCCGACCTGCACAAAAACATCTCCAAATCCATTCCCCAATTACAATTCAATCCGAAAGACGCCTCTCGACAATTCGCTATGTTATCAAATGAGCAGCAGGAGGAATTATTTGCGCGACCAGAGTTTGCTCAGCTAAAGCCCAAATACAAAAAAATATTATTTTCTGCTCTTTCCCCTGAACGGAAGGCCATTTTACAAGCCTTACTGCAAGAAAGAGAGTGAAAAGAAGTCGAAAAAATAAAAAAACTGTTATTTTCTTCTTGACAGGTTAAATGAATTCTGCGAGTGTAACAAAACATCATGAGAAAATACCCTATAATTACGCTCGTTTCGAGCACATTGTTTATAACTTCTTCTTTCGCTTCGGAAA
>JAISXO010000041.1 GCA_031270475.1 Puniceicoccales bacterium
CCCTGGCTGATGGGGCAGGAGTGGAAGCACGTCCTCCGCCCAATTGTAAAATATCGTTATTGGGTGCGCCGGGGCAAAGGGCGGCCGTTCGGGGTCATCGATGGGAAGGTGGAGAATAATTTTTTACCGATGCTCGACCTGGCGGAGGCGCGCAATGGGGACGATTTGGAGGGGCAAAGTATTTTGCGGTTAGGTTTAGAAAATGATTTTTTTACGAAAGGGAAAAGAATTCGTAAATTTGCAGCCCTTGATTTTTACCAAGATTTACATTTTAAACGGAATTTCGCTGGAAAGCGTGAGAAAATGCTTTCCGATTTTTATATATTATCGGAGTTAAATCCCCGTCGCTGGTTGAATTTGCGCCTTTACTCCCGTTTAAATTGGGAGCATTTTTCGTTAAACGAGACGAATGCGGAGGTTAATTTTTTGAGTGGCGATCTTTGGGAACTGGGTTTCCGGGCGAAGTTTTTGAGGCATCGGGCGACTCAATTTGGGATTCATTTTAGTTTTCACTTCGACGCGATTTCGCAGCTTGATCTTTTGGCGCAGATCGATGGGCGGCGTGGTAAATTTTTAGCGATGGAGGTCGGTTACAGGACGCGTTTGGGGAGTGTTTGGGATGTGGAAATTTTCTGTAAAATTAAGAATCGTTCCAGTCGGGAAGGGCGTTTTTGTCCGGGATTTTTGATCAATTTAGCGCGGTGGTAATTTTAATAAAAAAATAACAAAATGGCAGGCGAATTGTGGTTTTTGACGGGGTGCACGGCGGTGGGAAAAACGGCTCTGTCGCTGGAGTTGGCGCGTATTCTCGGGGGCGAGATTTTGTCCTGCGATGCGGTCCAGGTTTACCGCGGTGCCGACATTGGCTCGGCGAAAATAATGGAAATGGCCGGTATTCCCCATCACGGCCTGGATTTGTGCGATCCGAGCGACACTTTTGATGTCGGCCAATACATGCAATATGCCCAATCGATTGTCAGACAAATGCAAAAAAATAATAAAAATCTTCTCGTCGTCGGTGGTGCTGGGTTTTATTTGAAATCTTTTTTTACAAACGTCATCGATGATATTTCGGTGCCCACACATGTGTGTGAAAAAGTGCGAATATTCTATGAAAAATTAGGTTTGTCCGCGTTGCAGCGAGCGATTGAGAGCTATGGTCCGGTCGATTTGAATGCTTCCGATTGGCATAATCCGCGCCGCCTGATCAATATTTTGGCCAAACAGAGGGTGACCGGTTTGGCACAATGTGAATTAAAACAGAAATTTTTACGAAATATCGCTCCATTTGGTAATTTTTTTCGAAAAGTTATTCTTTTGGAACGCCATCCGGAGTCGCTGGACGCTCGCATCGGGGAGCGCGTGGAGGAAATGTTTCGCCGTGGATTGGTTAATGAAGTGCGAAAACTCGGTAAAATGAGTCCGCCGCTGGCCAACGCGATCGGTTACCGCGAGGTGAGGGCCTATCTCGACGGCGGTGAAAAAATGTCGGAAAATGAAGTCAAAGCGGCGATTATCCAGGCGACGCGGCGGCTTATCAAGAAGCAGCGGACGTGGTTTCGGCGGCAGATTCCCGTCGACTATTCCCTCAATTTAGACGCATATTCTTTCAAGGAAAGCTTTGACTTTGTCGTAACATTTTGTAGGAACAGTCGAGCATGAGTCTAAAGTTTGCAGAAATTTTGGTCGGCGTCGTTTTGATGTTTTGCGGCAGTTCGTTTGTTTTTCGCACGAAGTATTGCGAGCATATTTTACGGAAATTTCTCAGATCCGAGGTGGCGCATACGGCGACATTTTCGCTCGCTGGGATCTGGTTTTTGGGGCATGTTTTAACCCTTGGCGAATCGGATTTCGGGGACTACAAATATTTCTTTTTTGTTTTCTTTTTGACAGTTATTTTAGTCGCGCTGGTAAAAATTCGCGATTTTTTATCGGTACGGGGCGCAGCGATTTTGGCGCTTTTGAGTGCCAATGAGCTCCTCAAGGCGGCTTATTTGGAGCCCCCTGTGTCGCGGCTAATTTTAGTCACCTTCGTTTACGCGATGATTATTTTGGGAATGATTTTGGGCGGATGGCCGTATAAAGGCCGCGATTTCGTGAATTTTCTCTTCGGACACCCGACGCGGCCGAGCCTTTTCGGATTGCTGACGACCTGCTGTGGCATTCTCATTTTGACGACCGCATTTTGGTGAAATTGAAGTAAATCGAATGAATATGTAGGGCGGTTTTTGGTGGAAAATCGACGGCTATACTTTGCTAAAACAAAAACAAATCAGTAAAAATAAAAGCAAAAAGAGGAGTATTTTCCTCGGGTTTTTTCCAGGAGTCGAGGATTTTGATTGCCATTCGGAGTAAAATAAAAACAAATCGGCAAAATAAAAACAAATCGGCAAAATGGAAGCAGGTTGGTTAGATGTTAAAACAAAATTGGGAAGCAAGTAAATCGAATGAATATGTAGGGCGGTTTTTGGTGAAAAATCGACGACTATGCTTTGCTAAAATAAAAACAAATCAGTAAAAATAAAAGCAAAAAGAGGAGTATTTTCCTCGGGTTTTTTCCAGGAGTCGAGGATTTTGATTGCCATTCGGAATAAAATAAAAACAAATCGGCAAAATGGAAGCAAGTTGGTT
>JAISXO010000047.1 GCA_031270475.1 Puniceicoccales bacterium
CGGGACTCTATAATTTTCAGCCCGGCCCTTCGGGCCGGGCTGGGTCTAATCCTCCGGGTCCAGGGAATGGTATTCCCTGGCAAGGGGGTTTAAGGGGGAGGGATTCCCCCTTTACTATCAGACCAATTTATTTTGCATCCAGCGACCGCTGCGATAGCGATGGATAAAGAGAAAAAGTCTCACGACGATATCGAGGAGCATAAGTTGCCAAAAGAGAATCGACGCACTACCAAAGTACACAATACCGATATAGACTGGCACCACGGCCAGTAAAAAGAAGCAAAGGGAACCCACCAGCATCACGTATTTTGTATCACCGGAAGCCAGCAAAACGCTCATCAAACTAGTTAAAAAGTAATCAAAAACGAACACACCCCACGCCCAGACGAGCATCCGATCTGCCACCCAATAGGCCTCATTGCTTTTATCATTTCCGAGAAACATTCCAATGAGTAAATCTGGAAATACGAGCATACCGATGGCCGCCAGTCCTGCGAAAATGCCGCCCAATTTCACCCAGGAGCGGATATTTTTTCCAACCACGAAAAATTCCTTTGCTCCGATGGCATTGGAACAGATGGTCCGCGTCCCCACTCCCACGCCTTCCACGGCGAAGAAAAATATCATATAAAGCGAATGGACGATGCCATAGCCTTGAAAATCTCCGGGTGTTACGTATTTGACGATGACCTGGGTCATTCCGGCCCAAAAAATAGAATTGAGGAAGCGGTTCAAAGTTGTTGGACTGCCAACTTTGAGGCAATTTTTGAGGAGATTCAATTTGAAAGTTATTTTTCCTGTGCCATAGCGCTCTCGATTTTCCTTGCGCAAAAACAAAATAAACAGCAAAAGCATGGGAAAAATTTGTGCAATAACCATTGCGACCGCCGCTCCTATAACGCCGCCTTCGGGAATAATTTGTACTCCCTTGATGTTGACTCCAAAGATAAAAAGATAGGCCAATATACCATTCACAACATTGGCAATGACGACAACGCCTGAAATAACTTTCGTTTGGCCACGACCCACAAAAAATGCGGTCAATGCCCCACAGCCGATGCAATGGATCGGGATAAATAGAACAATAATCCTTAAATAGGGTACGCCTAATTTTGCGATATTATCCGCCACCAAATGGGGCACTAGGAATTGGGCTAGTGGGATATAAATAGCTAATAGAGCGAGGCAAAACCAAATCATTTGCCAGACGATGGATCCGATTTCTTGATAGCGGCGCGCCCCATTGTATTGGCCAACAAATACCTCGGCGATGAGGGTAAATTCCAATGCCGTGAATAAAAAGGCCCAGTACCATTGGATAGCTCCAAAACAGGCGTTAAATGCCTCCATTGAGTAATGGCTTAAAATGAGGCGATCCACGAAAATCATTAGACATCCTGCTGCCGACGAGAGCATCATGGGCCAGGATATGGCAAATAATTCTCCTACGCTACCCTGTTCATATTTTGTTAATTTAATCTTATTCATAACCTTTGCACCTGTCTCCGATTCCTTCCATTGCGACAACTGCCCAATTCTCAAATCTTATTTGCTTTTCATACTACAGAAAAATGACCATAAATCAATCGCCATTTGCAAATACTACACAATTCTAACATATATGGTCCCCTTAAAATACCTTCTCTTTCGAAAATCTCTTGCCCTCTATGCCGTTGAATTTTTTGCGTTTCGTCAATGTTTTTTTCTAAAGTTATTTTTGTGGAAATACTTGACAGATGGGGAGAATGGGGATTTACTGGGTGGTATGTGGGTGGGGTCCTTCATCCCATGAGGGCTTTTTGGGCGATTTTAAATTCTCCAGGGAAGAAGTCGCGATAGCCTGATACCGTTTTGTTCCAAGAATATTTTGCGCCGGTCGGCTGCCAAAGAGAAGTATTCTTTATGCTGTGATTTTGCAAGGACACCAACCGTAATTTCCACGAATGCGAGATCTTTTAGGGAGACATTGGTCAGATCGAGCGTGCACTGTCCGCCGTTAATTTGCACAATTTGCGCAGAGGTATTCAAATAATCCAAGGAGGTACCGTCGGCTTGAATTTTCACCAAATGGACCTCGAATAGAATGACGGATTCGGAAACCAAGCAGGCCAAATTCGCCACATTAGCAAATTGTGCATAGAGACTGATGTCCGATTCAAAATCTTGCCAAATCGGCGCACTGGATTCGGCATCCTTAATCGCCCTAAAGAGACCGCAGGGCGAAGTGACTGTACCATCGCCGCCGATCGTTTCCGGCAAAGGTCCGAGGGCATAGCAGAGCAATTGGGGACCATCGGCGGAATGAATAAAAAGCGATAGGGAAGGGTAATGGGCTATCGGTCCCTGCGTTGGAAAATATTGAAAGGAATAACTTTGTTCACGGCAAAACAAATTTCCCAGTGAAGTACATTTATTATCGAAATCGCGCTCGATCATCTCCAATATATTACCGGCCTCTAAGAGGAGTTTCGGCTTCACAGTCTCATTTTTTTTGTAATCTAAAACAGCATTTACGCCGACAATGGCAGCGGTCGTAACGGCGACGGTTAACCCTCCCACAACTAAAAATTCCAATAGGGTAAATCCCAAAATATCTTTCCCAAATCGCATGGATCTCAAACTGTAGCCTTTCAAAATCTAATGTCGAAATGTTTTTTAACTTTTCTTAAATAAAAAAAACTTTACCTTCTCCTATTCATGCGGATTTTTAGCTTTTTAAAAACAATTCTCCGGGCCCTGAAAATATTGCCCTTTTATTCCAAAAAAATTTCCAAAGAAAAACTCCAAAAATTACCCATGCAATTCTACAATGGTGTTATCCACCTAATTAATACCGAAGAAGGCGCACAAAAAGCTGTGACCGAAATCATGATGGAATCTATTCTAGGGTTCGATACGGAAAGTAAACCCGCATTCTCTAAGGGCGAAAAATACCTGCCCTCAATCGTCCAAATCGCTACCGCAAAAGGCGTCTATATCTTCCAACTCGCTAAAATCGGACAACTAAAGTTTCTAAAACCTATCCTCGAATGCGAAAATTCCCTCAAAGTAGGAATCGCTATCCGCGACGATATCCTCAAATTGCGCGATATCGAAGATTTTAAACCGTCCGGATTCCAAGACATCGGCGATCTGACAAAATCTCTGGGCGTCCGCCAAACGGGATTGCGAAACCTTGCCGGCATCTTCCTTAAACATCGTATCTCTAAAACTTCCCAAATTACTGACTGGTCCCAAGAAAAATTGTCCATGCAACAATTGACCTACGCCGCTACTGACGCTTGGACTAGTCGTATACTCTATCTCGAAGTAAAAAAATATGTTCCCTGATCTGGGGGGCTCTGCCCCCCCCAACCCCCCCGCAAGGAGTCATGGACTCCTTGACCTCATTTTCCCCCGGCCCGGCCCGACGGGCCGGGCCGGCTGAAGGCCTTACAGGCCCCGCGGCTTCGCCGCGGGGCCTGTATCCGGGTCCAGGGAATGGATTCCCTGGCAGGGATTCTAAGGGCGAGGAGCCCTTAGACAGCGATTTCCTCCTAGCAGCATTCTTTTCAAAGAAGGCAAAAAATTCTCAAATTCTATATTTACAATCTACGGAATAAATTAAAAATTTAACATATGTCGTCCCTAAAGATTTTTTCAGGAAAATCCAATCCAGCTTTAGCCCGAGGAATCTGTGAGTATCTCAATATTTCGCAGGGGAAAATTGAATTATCCGAATTTTCTGACGGAGAAATTTTTGTACAAATAGAAGAAAGTGTTCGGGGCTGCGATATTTTCGTCATACAATCGACCCACAATCCGGCTAACCGCCACATCATGGAAATGCTAATCATGATCGATGCGATTCGGCGGGCATCGGCTTCGCGGATTACGGCAGTTTTGCCTTATTTTGGATATGCGCGTCAGGATCGGAAGGACAAGCCACGGGTACCGATCACATCGAAATTAATCGCCAATTTACTGGTTACCGCGGGAGCAAATCGCATAGTGACATTGGATCTTCATGCGCCACAGATTTTAGGATTTTTCGATATACCGGTGGACCATTTTTCCGCGACACCGATTATCATTGATTACATAAAAGCGCACGATTATCGAAATACGGTAGTTTGCGCGCCGGACATGGGAGGAATAAAGAGAGCAGCGGTATACGCAGATGCATTGGAATGTCCGTTGGCATTGATTGCAAAGAGGCGTTCAGACGCATCACACATAAAAACCGTAGATACCATTGAAGAAGTAACGGGAAAAAATATATTATTGGTAGACGATATAGCAGAGACGGCGGAAACTTTGGCGACGGCAGCGAAGTTACTGAAAGAGAAAGGCGCATTATCGATTAGGGCAGCCGTTTCCCACGGAATACTCACGGAAATTGGGCAAAAAAGATTAAAAAATTCACCAATAGATCTATTCATTACGACGAATTCAACGCCGACGGTATTTGAAGGCGGGTTATCGGCCGTGCGATTGGATCTGTGTGAGTTATTTGGAAAAGCGATAAAAGGGATACACGAAGGGAAGAGCGATTTACAAGAAATGGAATGATTTTGATTGCAGAATTTTAAAATTTTTCACAATAAATTGCCGTGGAACGGTTTAGGAGTAGGGCAAGTTTTTCGCTCGTCGAGCTAACGGTGAGCAGATCTATTCATTACGACGGATTCAACGCCGACGGTATTTGAAGGCGGGTTATCGGCCGTGCGATTGGATCTGTGTGAATTATTTGGAAAAGCGATAAAAGGGATACACGAAGGGAAGAGCGATTTACAAGAAATGGAATGATTTTGATTGCAGAATTTTAAAATTTTTCACAATAGATTGCCGTGGGACGGTTTAGGAGTAGGGCAAGTTTTTCGCTCGTCGAGCTAACGGTGAGCATGGGAATTCTTACAATACTTTTAGGGATAATATTTCCAGCGGTAAACATAATCGTTGAGCGATCACAGCGGGCAAAAGCAGCACGCAACTTGAGGATAATAGCCCTAGCCCACGCCCATTTCATCAATGATTTCGGTCGAGCAATTCGCTATAAAGATGTTTGCGAAATGAAGGGCAGCGCCCCTACGGATTGTGATGTTAATTCATTTGCGGCAGTATTGGCAAAGTACGGCTACATCAAAGATGTCTCCGTTTGGGCCTGGGATTTCGATTATTTGGTGAAAAATTATAAACAAAGCCAAGGATCACTGCCAACAAGAATTTGTAACACCGATAACAATCGTGTCGATTCCTCATTTGCCGGACAACAAAGTGGCGGTAATTTTCCTCTCAGCGTGGTATGTTGTCTCGTCCAATCTTCCAATTTCGACTATCCCCAATTGCTAAATTCTAAAATCCCATGCGCAATTAGTCGGGGCCTCGGAGGAAATGGACTATGGCGAAAAAAATCCAATGGCAATCTGGGCGGTATTTGGGACGATAAGGGCGGATTAATCGCGTTCTTTGACGGCCATGTGGAATGGTATGGAAACGTAAAGAAAATTTTCAAAGAATATGAAACAACAAATGAAGCAGCAATATTATGCGCAACACTTCCCCATTACCATGACGCCTCCGATGGAAATTATACCGATTCCTGCTTTTTAAGTTGGCAGGGTAGTGGAGATCATAGCGGCGTGCATAATTAACTATTTTAAAATAAAATAAATTAATATTCCCGTTGTTTATGGGGCTCCGCCCCATACCCCGCAAGGTGTCACAGACTCCTTGACCTCCTATACGAGTCCCGCGGCGAAGCCGCGGGACTTTTGTATTTTCAGCCCGGCCCTTCGGGCCGGGCTGGGTCTAATCCTTCTGGGTCCAGGGAATGGATTCCCTGGCAAGGGGGTTCAAGGGGGAAGGATTCCCCCTTGCTAAAAATGCCGAGTCTCTAATTATGCGAGAAATTCCAAGCGATCGGATAAGGGCAATCGATATATTTCAAAATAAATAAATTGATATTTTTCTTATCTCAATTATATTTTTTTTATGAAAGACTTCGCCCAACGCAAAAGCTTCACACTCGTGGAATTGATGACCGTGATTTCAATTATAACGATTTTGCTTGCCATTACCTACCCTGCCATTCAAGCCGTCATGGATCACGTCCACCGCGCCAAAGCTGCTAATCATCTGCGAACTATTGCCATCGCCCATGCCCAGTTTATTGCTGATTTCGGTCGCGCTATCACATGGACGGACGAAAGAAATGTTGGAAATAATACCGATAATGCTAACAATATCGCCGCCGTCCTCGCAAAATATGGCTACCTCGATAACGTCTCCGTCTGGGCCTGGGACTTCGATTATAAGGTCAAAACCTACAAAAAAGATACCTCCAAAACCTTCCCAACGGAAATTTATGACAAAGTAAATGAGTGTACTCATTCCAATTTCAAGGGCGGTATCTTTCCCCTCAGCGTCGTCTGCGGCGTCGTTCAGTGCCCTAACTTCGACTATAGGTCACTGCTCAAAGGAAAATATCCTGCCGCCTACAGCCGTGGACTTCAACCTAATGGCTTCTGGATGGAATCCTCTGCCAATGATAACGGTGGCGTCTTCGGAACTAAAGGTGGTCTCATTGCCTACTACGACGGCTCCGTCGAATGGTGTCCCCATACGGTTAATAAATTTGTAAAATATTTCGATGGGACTCAAAAAACTTCCATAATCTGCGATGCTATCCCCAATAGTCACCAGGCCATGGGAACTTCCGAGTCTGCCGATTCTAATTTCTTAAACTGGAAGGGTAGTAATGTCTGCCATAATATCTAATTATTATGAAGCTTTGCTTTGTACTCCGCAGACCAGATAGCTCTGCTCTCTGGATTTCCGCAAGGAAGCTGTTTGTGGGGCTTTGCCCCATACCCCGCAAGGAGTCATCGACTCCTTGACCTCATTTTCAGCCAGCCCGGCCCGAAGGGCCGGG
>JAISXO010000014.1 GCA_031270475.1 Puniceicoccales bacterium
CACGCCTGGGACTCCATTCCCTGGACCCGGGGGCCCGGCCACGGGGCGTCGCGGGTTGGCGGGAGATGGGCCTGTGGCCCGGGCGGCTCCGCCGCGGGGGCCTCTGTAAAGAGGTCAAGGAGTCAATGACTCCTTGCGGAAGTCCAGAGGGTGAAGCCCTCTGGGATCGACGGCAAGAAAAAATTAATTCTTCTTATTGACACTGTGAATAAAAGTTTAAAACTACCCGCAGTTTTTAGAGAGAGATATTAAGAATGCCCATGGAATTAAAGGATACGTTAAATTTACCGGTGACGAATTTTCCAATGCGTGCGAATTTGGTGGAGCGTGAGCCAGTAAGAGTAACGTATTGGGATAGGATAGGATTATACCAAAAGATTCAAGAAAAGAATGAAGCGGGTCCTCTATTTATTTTGCACGATGGTCCTCCATTTACGAATGGAGATGTACATATTGGGACGGCGCTCAATAAAATTTTGAAAGATATTATTTTGCGTTATCGGTCGATGCGCGGCTATCGGACACCTTATATTCCCGGGTGGGATTGCCACGGATTACCCATTGAGCACAAAGTATCCAAGGGGCTCAAGGAAGAGAAGCGGGAATTATCGGCCAGCGCATTGCGAGAGGAATGTGCCCAATTTTCTCGTAGTTTTATGGGCAAGCAGCGTCGGCAGTTTCAGCGTTTAGGGGTTTTGGCAGACTGGGAGCGGGAGTATAGGACCTTAGATCCGAGCTACGAGGCATCAATTTTAGAAGTTTTAGCGAAATTTGTGGAGCAAAAGCAAGTTTACCGCGGAAAGAAGCCGGTTTACTGGTCCATTCCCTGTAAGACGGCCCTTGCAGAGGCGGAAATAGAATATAGGGATCACACGAGTCCATCGATTTATGTGAAGTTTCCCATTCGCGAAAAAAGTTTAAATCTTTTTAAATCATCTGGGGTATTATCTTTGGAGGAGCAAGAGATTTCTGCGGAGACGACCATTTCATTTGTTATTTGGACGACGACGCCCTGGACATTACCGGCCAATTTAGCGGTAGCGGTTCATCCGAAGGTGGATTATGTTTTGATAAAAGTTGAAGAAGAATATTTTATTATTGCCGCGGCGCTTGTTCAGGATTTTGTAACGAAGTGTGATTTTGAGTATTTTGAAATTGTGAGGCATTTTTTTGGAGCCGATTTCGAAAATTTAGTGACTAAGCATCCCTTTATCGATCGTGACAGTCCCATTGTTTTGGCGGATTACGTGACGACGGAAGCGGGAACTGGTTGTGTGCATACGGCGCCGGGCCATGGGTTAGAGGACTACGTTACGGGGTTAAAGTACGGGTTATTAGCCTATTGTCCGATTGATGACGAGGGCTGCTACATCGATGATGGTGAAGTGCCGGCGGTGTTTGTCGGTGTGAGCGTTTTCGATACGGATGGGCGCTGCGAGGCAAACGAAGTAGTTATTGAGCGCCTAAAAAAGGAAGGGGCATTGCTCGGGATACGGCCATGTGTCCACCAGTATCCCCACTGCTGGCGCTCGAAAACACCGGTTATTTTCCGTGCTATGGATCAATGGTTTATTTCCCTGGATGAGCACAGTATGCGAGAAAATGCGCAGCAAGCGATTTCGGCGGTACGGTGGATTCCGGAGTACGGCGAGAATCGCATTCGCGGTTCCGTATCGACCCGGCCGGACTGGTGTATCAGCCGCCAACGTGCATGGGGTGTACCATTGCCGGTATTTTTTGATGAGCATGGCGAAGCGCTATTGGATGCATCGATAATCCGTGCCATTGCGAAAAAAATCGAGCAATTTGGCTCTAATTTTTGGTTTGATCGCGATGCCGAAGAAATTTTAGCGGGAATCGATTTACCGAAAAATTTTCAGGGAAAGAAATTAAAAAAAGGGACCGATACGTTGGATGTTTGGATTGATTCCGGGGTGAGCCACTACGCCGTGCTAAAAAAATGGAAAAATTTAGTTTTCCCGGCGGATTTGTATTTGGAGGGGAGTGATCAGCACCGCGGTTGGTTTCAGTCGTCGCTATTAACGAGTGTCGTGATCAACGATGGTACGGCGCCCTACAAGACGGTTTTGACCCACGGATTCATAGTGGGTGAGGACGGGAAAAAGATCTCCAAAAGCGACGGCAAACCGCAGACGGCGGACGACTATGTCAACAAATTTGGTGCGGATGTGATTCGCCTATGGATAGCATCGGAGGATTTCAAATCGGATATCCCCATTTCGGACGATATTTTGAATCATGTGGCGGGGACGTACCGGACCATTCGCAATACGTTGCGCTTCCAACTCGGCAATTTGTATGATTTCGATGAGTCGAAGGACGCGGTACCGCAAGATGAAATGACGCCCATTGATCGCTGGATTTTACAAAAATTAAAGCAGCTTATTTTACAATGTACGGAAGCCTATGATGTTTACGATTTTCACAAGGTATATCAGTCATTGAATCGCTTTTGTTCCGTTGAACTCTCGGCAACTTACCACGATATTTTGAAGGATCGGCTGTACACCTACGCGCCAAACTGGAAAGAACGCCGCTCTTCGCAGACCGCGATGGCAATGATTTTTAAAGTTCTCGTTCGGCTATTAGCGCCCATTTTGACCTTTACGACCGATGAAGCGATGGCCTATTTCCAAAAAAATCAGGAATACGCCGATGGTATCGCAGTACACCTCATGGATTGGCCGGATGTGTCGGAAATTGAAGACTTTGCAGAGGAGTGGGAGGTTGACCGAATAATACAATTTCGCGAAAAAATTCACGAAAAATTGGAGGCTCTACGAATGGAGAAAAAAATTGGCCAGTCCCTCGACGCGAAAATCGTGGCCAATGGAAGCGATATTATGTTTGAAATTTTAAAAAAATATGAAAAAGATTTGCCGGAATTTTTTATTGTTTCACAAGTTGTTTTGGTACACGCGCGCGGTGATACGACCGTCGAGGCAGAACCGTGTATCTGGGAACGTTGTCAGCGAAGTTGGCGACGCGTTCCAGAGCGGGTCGACTACGGGGAGTTTAAAAATATTTCAGAGCGCTGTAAGTTGGCGTTGGAGGAAAAATTTTTACAAAAATAGGCCATGAATAGGATCGGGGACGTAAATAGTAGTACGCATATTTTATTAAATGCTTTAAAAAGTCGTAAAAAACGAGGAGAGAATGCATCGGAAACGGATACTCCCTATTTTTCGATGGACGATGTGCGACAAGTTCTGTTGGCGCGGGAAAATGAACAGCGAGAACAGGAGAATCGCATCAAAATTCAAAATAAACAAAAACTCATCGAGAAAGTTTTGCACGAAAATAAAAATACGGTTGTTGCTGCCGCTGGAATTGCCGATATTTTGGGGTTTGATCCCATACGGAAAACGTCGACATTTACCTTGGAAAAGGAAAAAGTTCCGGATAAATATAGACAATATTATACCAAACTTCTAAAATTGCAGGAAGCCTTTGAAAAAAATTTAAGTTTTGTACCATCGGAAATCGAGTTTGCGTGGAGTCTTCTCAAAAAAGAAATTGATCCCGGAAAAGAGGTGTACGATGCATTGAATCGAATTCGAAATGGAACCTATGGAATTTGTGAAATTACGGGTGAGCCGATCGCTGAGGAGCGCCTCGAGGCAGTGCCTTTTGCGCGCTATTCCATAAAAGGGCAGCAAATGTTTGAGCGGCAAATGATCCTAAAAAAAGAGAAACAAACTAGTGTGTTGTTTGGAGATGAAACGGAAGATGTGTTCGGTGAAGGTTATGAGGAGGAGGAATAATTTTCTTCTTTGGAAATTTGCTAGCAGCGTCGTTTTATTGGATCAAGCGTCGAAATATTTGGCCGAAGTTTTTTTTAAACATCAAAATTTTACATTAAATTCATGGTTTGGTTTCACATTGTCTCATAATACGGGTTGTGCCTGGAGCCTTTTTCTTGGCCAAACGATGCCTTTGGGACTCCTAGGAGTTGTCCTGTTGATTCTTATCTATTACGCACGAAATATTTTAAAAGTTTGTGAGCATCCCATTGCTTTTGGTTTGCTAGTGGGCGGTATTTTGGGAAATGCCATCGACCGGCTATTCCGTGGATTTGTAATCGATTTTATTGATATTAATTTACAGATTTACCATTGGCCGACGTTCAACATTGCTGATACGGTCCTATGCATAGCCGCTTTTATTCTCATATTTTTCCCTTCCAAGAGTGAGCAAAATTCTATCACTTAGCATTGGAATCCTGCGAGTAACATTACCGCGTCCAGGAGGTACCAGCCAAAAATATACCCTCGATTTAAACGTACTACTTGTCCTTGTCCCCATCCTCTGCTACCTAGCATTGTTTTCCAATGATGCTAGCTCGAGAACCATTTGAAAAACAAAAAACTTGACAGGTAAGAAAAATTAAGTTATTCTTGTAACATGAGAAGTTGGAATGGAATTGCTATTATTTATGCCACAGGAATGAAAGTTTTTACATTTCCAATCTCAGTATGGCTTGGCGGTTGCAGTAGTTTTGAAAAGACTGTCCTGAAAAATGAACAACAGATTCACCATATTAGCAAAACAACAGAAAATACCCTTCCAGCTTTCTTAGACCCATCGGATCGTGATACAATTATTTCTTTTGATCACGAATTAGATCTTTACGAATTGCTCGATTTGGCATTTGCGCGCAATCCGGAGACGAAGATAGCCTGGAGGCAAGCAGCACTCGCTTCTGCTCAAAAAACAAAAATCGATAGTGCGTTTTATCCCCATGTGACGGCCAGTTTAAATGCCGCGCGCGCGGAACAATTGAATGCCCCGGACTCCGATGGAAAACATTTAACAACTTCCCTTTCTAATGTCATTTATCCCCAGATTGAAATCAGTTACTCCCTGTTTAAATTTGGTGCACATAAGGAATCGTCCCAGGTGGCGCTGAGTACGTTGAAGGCGGCCAATTTCCAATACAATCAGGCGTTGCAAGATGTAGCTTACCGGGTAGAGTTGGCATATTTTTCTCTGGATTCGGCTATCGCAATTGTAAAAGCCAATGAGCAAAATTTAGAAGATGCGAAAGTAGCGTTGGATGCAGCCCAGAGCCGACACCAATCGGGATTGGCGAATCGACAGGATTTATTAAAGGCGCAGGCCGCGCATAGTGCCGCTGCGTTCGAATTGGAGAATTCGCGTTCGGCAGTAGAGTCCGCGCGGGCGCATTTGGCCGTTGCCATTGGCGTTCGAGTGAACGATGGGTTGCGTGTTGTGACGAGTAATACTCAAGCGATTCCCGATGTGGACGAGTTAGAAAATTTGATCGAAAAATCTCTGAAAATGCGCCAAGATATGCGGGCGAAATGGGAACTGCTAGCCGCGAAGCAACACGGTCTAGAGGCGAAAAAATATGATCAATACCCGGAACTGATCGCCGGATTGCGAGCGTCACGCAAAAAAATTCAAGATACACCGGGGATGTACAATAATTTTGAGGCCTATTTGGGATTTCGTTGGGATATTTTTGACGGTCATTTGAAGATGGCGGAGCGTTTAATGGCCCATGAAGAATTGGAAATCGCTCGCCAACAGCTGAAAGCGAAAGCTCTAGGTGTTGTCGGTGAGGTTTGGGAATATTTTTACGTATTAAAATCGGCGATCAAGAAATTAGATTCGGCGCAAAATTCCGAGCGATGTGCCTGGGATGCCGCCAACTACGCTCAAGAAGCCTACACAAATGGCTTGTGTTCGTTCACGGATTTATTGACGTCGCAAAATGCGCTTTCCGTAGCGCGAAAGCAACTGGTATGTGCTAAAAACGATCTTTCGGTCAGCTGGGTTCGATTGGCGTATTATACCGGAAAAATTCTAGAAAAATAACAAGGAACGAATATGTTAAAATCAGTATTTAAAATTTTTTTTATCGCGTGTGGTATTATCTTAGGTGGATGCGATAAAAAGACTACGCCGCAATCGGATCAGCCCCAGGGACGTCCTCCTGTTCCAGTCATCGTAACCAAGGCGGTTAAACGGGATTTTCCAATATGTTTGTCATCCGTTGGCCGTTGTCGCGCGTACAATGCGGTCGATGTCGTCTCCCAAATTAGCGGCGAAATTATTTCCGTCGATTTTGATGAGGGAGCATTGGTTGAGGAAGGACAGGCGCTGTTTCATCTCAGTGATCGGCGGTACAAAGCTAATCTAAAGGCGGCGGAGGCAGATTTAGATCGCCATCGTGCCCAGCTTGCTATCGATCAAGTTCAGCTGGAGCGTTCGAAGTCGCTGATGGATAAAGACTATATTTCGAAGCAGGAATTTGAAACTTACTCCACACGCGTAGCTCAGGATCAAGCGAATATCATTTCTGCGGAAGCTGCCATCGAACGCGCTAAAATTGATCTTGAACACTGTTGCATTAAGGCTCCTTTTGCCGGGATGCTCGGAAAACGCGTAGTGGATCGTGGTGCGGTCATTAATGCCATGGAGCGACTCATTTCGATCCGCCAAATGATGCCATTGGGCGTTGATTTTTTCATTTCGGAGAACGATTTTCCCGCGTTAAGACGGCAATTCGAAGCTAATGAGCGTCAATTAGGTCTAGAAATTTCGCTCATTGCGGATAGGGCGGTTCGAACAAAAGGGGTCTTGAAGTTTCTCGATAATAAGGTTGATGCGGAGAGCGGAATTATTCATTTACGGGGCGAATTTCCTAACGAAACATATCGGTTTTGGCCCGGGTGTACGGTGCGCGTCAATGTGGAGCTAGAAGTTTTAAAGGATGTGGTTATTGTTCCTGCTGAAAGCATGAAGGTCGACAACGCGGGGAGGCCCTATTTGTATCAGGTTCGGGCGGATGAAGCTTCGGCGACAAAACACCGAGCAGCGCAAATTTATCCAGAAATTGGCTATCGAAATCAGGAGTTTACGACCATAAAAAAAGGAATTAGCAACGGGGAGACGATTATTTTACGCGGCAGTATGTTATTGGGGAACGGATCGGATGTGATTCCCGTTCTCGATGGAGTGCCCGAAGGTATACCCGCTGGGGCTCCCGGAGGCGTTCCCGGTGAACAAGCTTCCCAAAGACAAAAACAGTGATAAACTATGAAAAGTTTGAGTGAAATTTTTATTAAACGTCCGGTGATGACGATGCTTCTGGTTATTTTCGTTATCTTTGCAGGGGTTTTTAGTTATTTAGAATTGCCGGTAAGTGATCTTCCGGTAGTCGATTATCCCATTATTAATGTGCGTGCAGGATATCCGGGAATGGATCCGCAGATGGTAGCGGCTAATATTGCATCGCCTCTTGAAAAAGAATTCATGCAGATTTCGGGTATCGATCAGGTGACTTCGACGAGTATGCAGGGGATGGCAAGTATTACCTTGCAATTCAATCTAAATAAAAGTATCGATTCGGCTGCTAACGATGTGCAAGCAGCGATTACGCGAGCATCGGGGCAACTCCCCCGCGATATGCCGTCGCAACCGGTCTACGAGAAAACGGATCCCAATGGTATCCCCATTTTTTTCCTGAATTTGAGCAGTGATACTCTTTCGCAGGCGGAATTGTACGAGCTCGCTGATCGAGAAATTACCAATAAAATCAGTATTTTGGACGGAGTATCGAAGGTCCAAGTTTACGGTATAAAGCGTGCCGTGCGTATCGAACTTGACACGGATAAACTTTACAACAAAGGGATTACCATTTCAAATGTCGTCAATGCGGTGAATCTGGGAACCGTATCCATGGCTGCCGGTAGTTTGAAGGGCAAGAGGAATTCGATTGTTTTGAAACCCATGGGACAACTAGAGGTCGCCCAGGGCTATGGCGATTTGATCATTGCTTATGAAAATGGGGCGCCCATTTATTTGCGGGATGTGGGTGAGGCCATCGAGGGTGTCGAATCGAATGACGTGCGTATGTGCTATTGGAATCGCGATATGCCGACGGGAAGGGCGAGTGTGGCCATTGCTATTACGCGGGGGGCCGGAGCAAATGCCATTAAAATTTCCGAGGCGGTGGGAAAATTAATTCCGCAGATCAACCGCCAACTCCCTGCGTCGGTTACATTGACGCCGGTATATGACCGTGCCCGTAAAATTGCCGATTCCATTGACGATGTGAAGGAAACGCTAGTTATCGCATTTTTATTGGTTGTTGCGGTTATTTTTCTTTTTTTAGGACGGTTACGTGAGACCTTTATTCCGGTAGTTGCCCTGCCGCTATCCCTACTCATTACGTTTGTAGTAATGCGGCTGTTAAACTATTCGCTGGACAATTTATCCCTACTTGCGTTGACGCTGGCGATTGGATTTCTAGTGGATGATGCCATTGTTTTTTTAGAAAATATGGTCCGTCGCATGGAAAAATTGGGGGAAACGCCATTACAAGCTTCTATCGAGGGGGGCAAAGAGATTACATTTACCATTTTATCGATGACGTTATCTTTGGCGGCCGTTTTCATACCGATGATTTTCATGCCGGGCCAACTCGGGCGTGTCTTTCGGGAGTTTTCGATTACCATAGTGGTAGCGATTCTTGCGTCGGGATTGGTATCGATTACGGTGACGCCCATGATGTGTGCGCGATTACTTAAACCGATTGCTCACCAAAGTCGTACCGCATTGGAGCGTTTAGCCAATTTTTTAGAGGCACAATTTTTGCGTTTCTACGGAGCGACGCTACGGTGGTTTTTAGAGAAACGATGGACGGCAATATTTATCTGGTTTCTCTGTACGGTTTTGACCTATTTCTGTTTTCTCAAATTGCCCAAGACATTTCTACCGGAGGGGGATAGTGGCCTGATGATGGGTATTTTTATTGCCAAGGAGGGGACTTCACCTAAGCAGATGCACATCTATCAAGATCAGGTTAAGGAAACATTAGCATCCGATGAAAACGTTTATCAGGCAATTTTAGTGACAGGCATCAGCGGACTTTTCCAGGAAAATCAGGGCATCGTGATCGCATTTTTAAAGGAAAATCGCAAGCGAGCGACGATTCAGGAAATTGCGCGAAATCTTTCTGAAAAGTTATTTATGGTTCCCGGTGCGATGACTTTTTTACAACCTATCCCTAATCTGCAAATTAATACGGGAACGCAAAAAACGAATCAGGGAAAGTATTGTTTTTCTTTAACCTCGAATAATTTTCAAGATCTCGTGGAGCCGGCCCAAAAATTGCGATTAGCGATGATGGAGAATCCTGGATTTGCGAGTGTTTCCACAGATCTGTATTTACAAAATCCCGAGCTGGAAATCGAATTTCTACGGGAGCAGGCCTCGCTCTACGGCGTCGATGTAACCGCCATTGAAAGTGAAATCAAAAATGCTTTCTCGGAAAATTATGCCTATTTAATTAAGGGCGATATCGATCAGTACAAGGTCATCGTAACGGCGAAGGAGGGAGCAAAAAATTCGCCCGATGATTTAAAAAACCTCTATGTACACACGCGCAGCGGGGATTTGACACCCTTCCAATCGGTAGCTTCCGTCAAACAACACCTTGGCCCGGTAAGTGTATGCCACATCAATAATATGAATTCGGTGACGCTATATTTTAATTTGCATCCGGATTACGCGATCGGCGATGCGACGAAATTTATCACTCAGAAAGCTCAGGAACTCCTCCCTTCGTCGGTAACGGGGGCCTTCCAAGGGGAAGCGGCGACTTTCGCGGAAACTATGCGCATCATCATTATTTTACTTTTTGTTGCTATTTTTGTCATGTATACCATTTTGGGTATTCTCTATGAAAGTTATATCCATCCTATTACAGTATTATCTTCCCTGACCGTGGCGATGCTCGGAGGACTGGCGACTCTGCTTCTCGCAAAGGACGTACTTCATTTCAATGGCATGGAACTGTCGTTGTATGCGTGTATCGGCCTTTTCATGTTGCTGGGAATTGTGAAAAAAAATGGCATCATGATTGTGGATTTTGCCATAGCTCGAAGGCGAGAAGGGAAATCTCCGGAAGATGCGATCCATGAGGCGAGTATGGCGCGCTTTCGCCCCATTATTATGACTACTCTCGCTGCCCTCATGGGGATGATTCCTATTGCGGCCGGTTGGGGAGCGGACGGCGCATCGCGTATTCCCTTGGGCTTGTGTGTTGTGGGCGGTTTAGTTTTTTCGCAAATCGTGACCCTTTATATTACACCGGTAATTTACGTTTGTATGGAGTATTTTCAAGAACGTGTTCTCGATAAAATTCCATTCTTTGCCCGCGAAATTGAGTAGGTGTAGGCTACCCAGAGGGCTTCGCCCTCTGGACACCCGCAAGGAGTCGTGGACTCCTTGACCTCTTTGAGAGGCCCCGCGGCGGAAGCCGCGGGGCCGGGAAACCGGGGCCAGGGAATGGATTCCCTGGCGGGGATTCCTAAGGGCGAGTAGTCCTTAGGCAGTCATAACAAATAGCTTGTTGAGTTAAAAAAAAGAATTATTAGAAGTTAATTTATGTCAAAGGTGGTTCATCTTTCCGAGGATTTATTTGAGTCTACGATTCGCGAAAATACGGGAAAAATTATTATTGATTTTTGGGCGCCGTGGTGTGGTCCATGTCGTTCCTTGGGGAAAATTTTGGAAACACTATCCATGGAACGCGAAGAGATTAAAATTTATAAAATTAACGTAGACGAATGTTCTTCATTGACAGAGGAGTACGATATTTCTTCGATTCCGACGATGCTTTTTTTTAACAATGGGAAATTAATTGATCAGACAGTTGGCATGATGACAAAGATCGATATTCTGGCAAAATTTCGTTAAGCTTCACTTAAACCTTGACTTAGGAGAATCTTTTTGATCCCCTTATGCCATGATAGACGAATCAAAGCAGCGATATTTTAAGGGAATCGGGTGGTTTATTGTGAGTCTTATGGTTTGTGAAACCAATGATGTGATTACGAAAATTCTCGAAGGGAGTTTAAGTCCACTGCAAGTCATATGGGGGCGATTTTTTTTTAGTACACTAGTTCTATTGCCGCTCATGTTGCGGCACAGGGGAAGTTTTCGGAGCCGTTATCTTGGGGCGAATTTTTTAAGGGGATTTATTCTTTTTATTGGCATGTTTATTTGGTGTTACGGTCTCGACGTATCTCAACTGAGTATCGCTTGTCTAATTAATTTTACGACTCCCATGTTCACATTGATTTTAGCGGCATTTATTTTGAAAGAAAAAATTGAAACCCCGCGTATTATTGCAACGATTATCGGATTTCTGGGAGTAGCGATTGTACTCAATCCACGCACGGCTTCTTTTTCGACGGCGACGGCCTCATTGTTTTTACTTTCGGCTATTTTTTTTGCTTTACTCGACGTTCTCAATAAAAGATTAGTTACGAAAGAGACGATATTGGGCAGTTTGTTTTTTACTGGATTTTTTACAATGTTATGTACATTGGGTGTTTTACTTTTTTCGAATGGCGCTACTTATTCACTGACGGCAATATTTACAACGGGTTGGCAAAATATTACATTGCTGGCCATTTTAGGTATGGGCGCTAATTTTTTACTTTTTTTTATTTTGAAATCACTGAGTTACATCGATGTTTCAGCGACGGCACCTTTTCGCTATATGGAATTGATTCTTGCGAGTACATTTGGGTATTTATTTTTCGACGAAAGAATTTCGACTAACGCCATTTTAGGGGCTATTATTATTGTTCCCAGCTCCATTTATCTCGTGCGTTGCGAGGTAAAAATATCCTCTAAATTCAATCATTCGGAGAGGAAAACCCCTATTCATTGTTGTTGATCCATGCAAATTAAATTCCGCACTTATTTATTCCACATATTTATCGCAATGATTTTAGGCGCTATTTTTGTTCCTAAAATCATTGGATTGATGAGGCAAAAAATTGTCGAGTGCAGTCAACGGGATACAAGTACCAATTGTGTGCCACATTATTTATATCTTTTGGATCAACCCAAAATTTCTGAGAAGCAAATCATTACTTTTTTCGCCAAAAACAATTCTGCTTTAGAGAGAGAGTACCTTGAGAAAATTATCAAATTTTATCATATAGAAGCAAAACGTGAATCGATTAACACTGTGGTTGCGATTGCGCAAATGGCCTTGGAGACAGGTTTTTTACGATTTACCGGTGCGGTCAAAAAATCGCAAAATAACTTTGCTGGCATTGGATGTATTCGTACGAATTATCAGGGACATTCTTTTGCAACGATTGAAGAAGGTATTCGTGCGCATATTCAGCATCTCAAGGCTTATGCTTCCCCAGCTCAGCTGTGTACTTCTTGTATGGATCCTCGGCGTAAATTTATTGAAAATTCGCAATTTTTTGGAAAATTAAGGACAGTTTATGATCTATCTGAAGTTTGGGCAATGGATAAAAATTATGGAGAAAAGTTAGCGCAACTAATACAGGACCTGCTCAATACTGCAATTTTATAATAATATTTTTTATGTTTTAATTTTTGTAAAATGTTTCCAAATATTTCCAAAAAGAATCATATTGTTCGAACATTTGTTCGTCACTAATTGGCAATTTATTGCGGTAGACAAAATCAGAAAGTGTATGTTGGCGTAAAATATATGTACAGAAAATGATGTTTTCTTTCATTTCGAAATATATGCGTAAATCATCGATGCGGCAGCGACAAATATCGATATTTCCGCGGCGAAATTTTTTTACATTCGAAAATTCTTTTCGCAAACATTCATCGCAATGGCTGCCTAATTTATCAATAAATTGTAATTGAGTCAATTTATCCATTTTATTGAACTCTGCTAAACTTTGGTCGCTGAACGTAATTTGATGCATAACCCGAGTTTCAGAGTATAGATCTTTCGAGCCTTGCAACATTATATCGTTTCTTTTTATAGCAGCGATGCCGGGATTTATTACAAATCATTTTGTTTTTATGGAGGAACATTTGCTCCATGAAATACGGAGTGTGGAAAAATTTTCTGAACTTCCATCCCTGATACTTTGCCATTCACCGATTGAAATTGCATTTTTGAAGCAATTTTTTTCGAAACATGGGTGTATCTATGATAGTTTATGTTTTTATACGTTTGATACGTTTGTGTCGGAGTTTTTAAAAGGATTTACATTGCAATGTCCTATCATTTCCATCGCCGATCTTAAATTTTTAACAAATAGCAAACAGTTATATTTGGACTCGCAGGTGCTTTTACGATTTTTTTTAGAGGAAAATTTTGTAAATCAACGCGGTATAGATTCGGAAACATTGGCTACATTACGGCTATTAGAGGAGCAAATGCGGGAATTGAATTGGCAAATGCCTCGCCAAGCTCTGAAAACGATCATGGCTAATTCGCCAAAATTATTTACAAAATGTATTCTCTTTGGGTTTTCTTCGCGCGAGCATTTATATACTTATTTTTTGGAATTTATACAAAAAATTACACATCATGTAACATTTTTTGCCTTCGATTGGGGTGATTCTGAACTGGCAACCTTTGAACTACTCGAGAGTATTTTCGGATCAGCTGTAAATATTAATGAAAATATTCCTCGAGAACCATTAATATTTCAAAATAATTTCGCTCTTGTAGATGATCCCATCGATGCAACTGCATATATCCAACAACTTCTTTCGTTTTCGGAAACACAAGAAAATACGGGAATTATTTGCTTGTCGCCAATTTTTGCAACACTTGTTGCCCATCATCTGGAGATTTTGCAAATTCCCTTTCACAATGGTTTTTCTACACCCCTTACCGATTCTCGCGATAATCTCATCTTTGCCTGGCACCGATGGCAAATGAAAAATGATTTTGAATCTTTTATGCAGTTTTGCCATTATTTACAACCCTTTGAGCCAAATTTATTGCCACAAGGCATTGATATTTGTGAAATTTTGAATAAAATATTCAACGCGTATCCTTCGTTTCATGTGCGAGATTTAGCCGATTTTTCCGAGAATTTTTACTTGAAGAATATTCTCGAACATTATCCAATGTTGTTAGAAAATGGTTCGTTTTGTGAATTTTCCGAGAAAACTAGTCTTGTAATCCCTGAAATGATAAAACACGAAAAATATTTCACGAAAAATTTCCAAACAACAAAGAAAGCCTTTTTGGATTATGCCTTTCATTGCTACTTTGAATCAAAACCTCCTTCGAATGAATCGCATTTTGCTCCAATTTTTCTCCTTGACTCCCAATCGGCAGCACAACTGCAATTCGATAAAATTATTATTTTTTTTCAAGATATTTCAAATAATTTTCCTTTGCCATTGCTCCGGGCTGGGAGTATGCACTACATTGCCATGAAATCTGGCATTTCTGTAGATTTTATAGAACTTTACCAGATGCGTATGGGAAAATTTTTAGATATAAATACCATTCAAAGTATTCATTTTTCATTAAAGAAAAATTCCAAAAATAACCGCAAACAATATGATTCCCTGCGAAGAATTCATCAAATTCGCAATGATAAAAATTCAAATTTTAGTGAATTTGAATACACAATTCCAGAAATTCGAAATTATTCTCTCCCGATTACAGCCATCGAATATGCCTATTCTAATCCGGAAGAGATTTGGTACAGTCATATTTTACAAAATGATCGTCCTCAATTGTTGTTGCAAAAAAGTAAACTCGAGGGGGTTTTAACTCATAGTCTTTTACATTTATCCCATAACTTCTTTCCATCTTTTCAGGAATTTCAACAATATATTATATCTAAAAAACAGCATTTTCGGCAAAAATTTACAAATATTCCATCACAGATATTGCTCCAAGAAATCATCGATTCTGCTGCAATAAAAGCATTTGTTATAGCGAAAAAACTCGCTGCCTTTGAACGTTTTCCGTTCATTGCTAACGAAGTTGATTTGCATACCATCACCACACTTTTTGAAGAAAATTCTTTCTCTTTCCATGGTCGTATCGACTGCATTCTATCTCTGTATCCTTTCCGGAAAACATTTCATCAAGATAATGCCCAAAATGACATTCTTCTCATTGATTTCAAAACAGGTGCCACTTCCCAAAATGACCTTCGAAAATTAGTTAAAAAATTTACCACTATACCTCAATCGCTTTCCGGGTTGCAATTGGTCCTCTACGGATTAATGTTACGTACCCTCGGTTACCAAAATATCCAACTTCTCATTCTTAACAGCGATCCCTATGACCACGCCGAATCGCTCCATCTGGATATGATAACCTTTAGCGAAAACTTTAAATTTATTCGGAAATATTTGAAAGTTTTACTAAATGATGGCATTTTCGGTTACAGCCAACCACATCCCTTTGGTAAAACATACTTTTCCGCTCCCATTGCTATTTTACCACCTAATAGTGAAGTTATTCAAAACAAACGAAAGCAACTTTTTTTATAAAATTTCCGGTTTTTTGATGTACTGCTTACTTTTCTTCCCTATGCTCCTAGCCCTATTTGATTTAACCACGTCGTTAAATATATTTTATATGTTTTTTATTCTAATCGGAAACAAATCGATAAAATTACTCCTTCCACATTTTTATTCGCTAAATAAATATTGGACTTTTATCGAAAAATAAATTTTGATTTAAAACAGAATTTATGATAAGAATTTTTTCATTAACCGTATTTGTTATTACGTTCCTTTTTCTCGGATGTTTCTTCCTGTTGCCTATCTGGGAAATTATTCAGGGCGGATTTTTTAACGTCGATGGCAAATTCACCTTCGGATTCTTTAAAATAATTTTCGAAAATAATACCTATATCGCAGGACTTCTCAATGCAATCAGTTCTGGATGCCTCTCAACTCTTATGGCCCTGGCAATCGCTCTCCCTCTAGCCTATTTTGCCCATAAATATGAGTTTCCTTTTAAAAAATTACTCACAATCATTGTTCTCCTTCCCATCATGCTTCCTCCGTTCGTCGGGGCAATCGGTATCCAACAGATTTTTGGTTCCTATGGCGTTCTCAATTCTATCCTACTCAAATTGGGGATCATCACGTCAATACATACAATCGATTGGCTCGGACAATATAAATTTTTGGGTATGGTTCTCATGAATGCACTCAGTCTTTACCCCGTGCTCTACCTCAATATTATTGCCTCATTGGCTAATATCGATCCTGCAATGGAAGAAGCTGCCGCTAATCTCGGTTGTACCGGTATGGAGCGCTTTTTTAAAATTACCTTACCCTTGATTGTGCCCGGTGTATTTGCCGGTTCGACACTCGTTTTCATTTGGGCATTTACGGAATTGGGCGTTCCTTTAATCTTCGACTATAATACTATCACCTCCGTCCAAATTTACTTTGGCCTTAAGGATATCGGTTCTAATCCGTTTCCCTATGCTCTCGTCGCCGTAATGCTCTGTTTTTCTGTATTTTTCTACGTTGTTGGTAAAGGATTTCTCGGCCGTCAAAACTTTGCCACGGTTTCCAAAGCAACTCATAGTGTCGCTACCATTATACCTTCTTGCTTGATTCAACTCTTGCTCAGTGCTATTTTTACATTCATCACGCTGTTGGCTCTATTACCCCATATCGCCGTTATTCTCAAATCTTGTTCCATGGATTGGTATAATTCTCTGCTCCCCAATACTTGGACATTTAAAAATTATGAAACCGCGCTCGGTCATCCACTAACCATACCTTCCATTCAAAATAGCTTGGTTTATTCCAGTTGTGCCACATTTATTACGCTTTTTTTAGGCACTTCCATCGCATTTGTCGTAGTAAGAACAAAATTTCCAGGCCGAAGTATCATCGATGCCCTTTCCATGTTGCCAGTAGCCGTCCCCGGACTCGTTACCGCATTTGGCTATTTGGCTATGAGCCAAGCGGGACGTCCCTTTGCGTTTCTCAATCCCATCGAAAATCCAACGGTATTACTCATTATTGCCTATGCCATCCGTAGACTCCCTTTTATGGTCCGTTCCGCCGTGGCCGGATTCCAACAAACAAGCGTAACTTATGAGGAAGCTGCCCAATGTTTCGGTTGCTCTCCTTTAAAATCGACCCTTAAAATCACAATTCCGTTGATCAGTGCCAATCTTATCGCCGGTGGATTACTCGTTTTTTCCCAGTCCATGCTCGGCGTTTCCGATTCTATGGTTCTTGCCCAAAAACAACAATTTTATCCCATTACAAAAGCCATTTACGAACTTGTTCATATGCTCGGCGATGGCCCATTTCTCGCTTGTGCCCTTGGCGTTTGGGCTATGACTTTTCTGGCTGTTACCATTATCGGCGCTTCGACTATCATGGGTAAGAGCTTCGGCTCCATCTTTAAAATGTAGGGACTCCTCGTCCTTATAGAATTTCCGCCAGGGGATCCATCTCCTGGACCCGGATTACAGCCCCGGCGCTTCGCGCCGGGGCTGACTTTTTACAAGAGGCAAAGAGTCTGTGACTTCTTGCAGGGGGTGGAGCGGAGCCCTTGAAAAATAGACCTAAGCAATCCGTGGAAAAAGAATAACCGATTCCGCAGCGATGGATCGATTGACCAAATATTCATTATTCCATTCCAACTGTTTTCCCCAAGCAATTACTTCGATTTGAAAAATTTCAAGAATTTGTCGCGAAACTGTGGGCAAAATGGGTGCCAAAATCGTCGCTGCCAGACGGAGTGCTTCAGAAGAAATCGCCAGCGCTGTAGCTAAGCGTTCCTGATCCTTGGGTTGATCCGACTTAGCAAGTTTCCAGGGAGCACGAATTTCCAAAAATTTATTGATTGCACCGATAAATATAAAAATATCTTCCAATGCCGTATGAAATTGGAATCGATCGTAGGCTTTGAACACGTCATCGCGGATTTTGGTCCAGAGATTAATCAAATCATTTTCCGGCGATTCTGATGTGGCGATTTTAGGGACAATACCTTCACAATAGCGCTGAAGCATGTTATGCATTCGACTTACGAGGTTGCCGAGGTCGTTACCGAGATCATTATTATAGCGTGATAAAAAAAGTTCGTGGGAAAAATCACTATCCTGGCCGACCGTCATTTCACGGATCACAAAATAGCGGAAGGCATCGGGGCCAAATTGTTTAGCGTAGTCGAGCGGATTGACCACATTACCTACACTTTTTGACATTTTTTCGCCGGAACAAAGCCACCAACCGTGCGCTAAAAACGTTTTGGGCATCGGTAGATCGAGGGCGTGAAGCATAATCGGCCAGTAAACGGTATGTGCGGGGACGAGAATATCCTTTCCGATGACGTGGTAATCCACAGGCCAGAATTCTGAAAAATTTTCCGTACCGTAGCCTACTGCGGAGATGTAATTGATCAGCGCGTCGAACCAAACATAGGTCACATATTCCGAATCAAAGGGCAGCTCGATTCCCCAAGCAAGGCGGTTTTTGGGTCGTGAAATACAAAGATCATTGATATCTTCCTTTAAAAATTCCAGTACCTGTTTAGCACGAAATTTAGGGAAAATAAAATCTTCATGGGCAATGATGTAATCGACGAGCCATTGTTTATGGGGATTTAATTTAAAAAAGTAATTCGTCTCCGTAATTTCCGTGACCTGACCGAATTCAAGTTCCGGCCAAATGCCATCTACTTTATCTTTTTCCTGGAGAAATCGTTCCACGCGCGTGCTGTAAAATCCGGTGTACTCCGCCTTATAGATGTCACCCTTGTCGAAAAGTTTTTGGAGAATGACGCGAACGATCGTTTTATGACGAGGCTGGGTGGTACGGATGTAGTCATCGTAGGAAATGTTGAGTAATGCGCACATATCGATGAATTCCTGAGTGACAGAATCACAGAGCGCTTGGGGGGCAATACCGCGTTCTTTAGCGGTTTGCTCGACCTTTTGTCCGTGTTCGTCGAGACCCGTTAAAAAGTACACATCGTGGCCAAATAGACGCTTTGTTCGGCAAATGACGTCGGCCAAGATTTTTTCGTAGGCGTGCCCAATGTGGGGATGTCCGTTGGCGTAGTCGATAGCTGTGGTAAGGTAAAACTTTTTCATAACTTTTCTTAAAAGAAACGATTTGGTTCTTTTGGCAACAAGATTTTGAGGGTGTTTGGAGCAAAAGCTCAAGGAGCCGAAGGCTCCTTGTAAAGCCTGGGACTGTGTCTCAGGCTTTGCGCGCTTCGCGCGCAGCTTTTGCTTCCAAGCCAACGAAGTTTCCAAGCCAACGAATTGCACCAAGTTACGGTCAAAAATTTTCATTTACCGCGACCTTTAAATTCTTTGAGTGATGATCAAAGATGAGAGCATTTTACGGAGATGGTAGATTAGGAGATTAAAAGAATATTTTATGATATTGGGGTACATTACCGTTAATATTGATCCATTTGCGATTCATTTCCCGGAGAGCTGGGGAATAGGAGGGATTCGTTGGTATGGTATTTGTTATGTGATCAATTTTTTTCTGGTACAATTTTTTTTGACCTTTTATTCCCGGCGGAAGATTTCGTCATTGACGTCGATTCAGAACGATGCGTTATTATTATATGTTGCGTTAGGGGTAGTTATAGGAGGACGATTGGGCCATTGTTTACTTTACAACTGGGAAATTTTTTCGACTAATCCTTTAATTTTTTTTCAAGTATGGCGAGGGGGGATGGCAAGCCATGGTGGTTTTGTGGGAGTAATTCTAGCGATTCTTTATTTTGCGAGGAAGTTTCATTGCGACACATTTTGTATAGCCGATATTATTTGTTCGATTATTCCGCTTTGTTTAATGGTTGGTCGTTTAGGAAATTTCGTGAATGGGGAATTGATTGGGCGAATAACGAATGTACCTTGGGGGATCATTTATGGTCATGGATTAGGGTTATTAGTGCGGCATCCTTCGTCGTTATACGAGGCGTTTTTTGAAGGTTTTTTACCGTTCATTGTATTGCAGGTTATAATTTGGAGAAAAAATTTTCGTTCCGGCCAATTGAGTGGATTATTTTTAATTTTATATTCAATGGGGCGGATTGGTTGTGAATATTTTCGTGAGCCGGATGCGGGATTAATTTTCGGGATGACGCGCGGGCAATTTTTCAGCATATTTCTCTTCCTACTTGGGATTATTTTACTGTTTTATCTCAAATCTGTGGGACGACGGGGTAAACTGCATCTATTACATGAGAGGTAGTGGGTGAGACTGCTCGTCATCCGCTGCCGGCTGTTAGGCTGGTTTCGCGTTTTTTAGCAAATCGAAGGCGTTATTCAGTTCTTGAAACTTTGCCGTGGCCTCTGGATCATCCCGATTTTTATCGGGATGAAGTTTTAGAGCTAATGCATGATAAGCCTTTCTAATTTCCTGCGGAGTGGCATTTGGTCCAACTCCTAACAATTCTCGGGCCGCATTTTCTTTTTCTAAACTTCTCGGAGCTTGTCGAAAGTCCTCAGTTCGTTCGCGTGCAGCGTTCTCTTTGTACCAATTAATTGTCTCTGGATCCTCTCCAAGAGCTTCCAAAAGTCTTCCTTGCTGTTCATAAACCTCTGCACGTTTATCATGGGGAAGTTGGGCGAAGGCTGCCATACCTGCAGGAGATTCCATTTCATTGAGAATCTGATTTTTCAAATCTGAGAGTATCTCTTTCGAGGTACCGATTTTGCAAAGAATATCGGCACTCATTTGGAGATAGATAGTACGATCGAGTGGCCCCATTTGTTGCCACTCTTGTTGACCCTCAGGAGA
>JAISXO010000023.1 GCA_031270475.1 Puniceicoccales bacterium
CAACGAAGTTGCTGGCCCGGCACTTTGTGCCGGGCAGGCCTTTTGGCCTGCTGGCCACGGCTCAAGGCCGTGGCCGACCTTTGATTCAGGGACTGGATCCCCTGGAAGGGTCTGGGCCAGTGCCCCGGAAGGCAACCGACGGAAAACGGGGAAATGATTTTCGCCGTAGCGCAAGGTAAAATCACACATATCGGCGATGAATTGGGTATGATCGAGGCATTCGGGATGGTCGCCAAACAACTGTTCCATTTCTTCCCGGGATTTGATATAGAGCTGGTGTGTATTCATACGGAAGCGATTGATATCGGTCACTTTGGCGACGGTCTGAATACAGAGCAACTGGTCATGAGCCTCCCAATCTTCCTGAAAGACGTAGTGAGAATCGTTAGTTGCGACAGGTTTCACGCCATTTTTTTCGGCCAAATTAAAAAGAATGGGGAGAATAGTCTGTGATTCGGGCATGCCGTGATTTTGGACTTCGATGAATAGGCGATCTTTGCCAAAGATTTCCATGAGCCAATCGAGACCTTTTTGAGCGGATTCGAGGTCATTTTGCAACGCCATCGCCGAAAGATACCCTTGGTAACATCCCGTCAAACAAATCAGACCTTCTCCGTAGGCTGCGATGGTCTGCCAATTCACGCGTGGTCGGTAATAGAAACCTTTCCTGTGGGAGATGGAAACGAGTTTCGATAAATTTTTATATCCCGTTTCGTTCATGACCAGGAGGCCCATGTGGTAAAGTGGGAATTTTTCTTTTTGGGTATAATCCCGGTCGAAAGTGGTATAGAGTTCACAGCCGACGATGGGTTTAATGCCGAATGTTTTGGCATATTTAAAGAAATCGGGGACACCGAATAGATTGCCGTGGTCGGTCATTGCGAGAGCGTGCATGCCCAATTCCTTCGTCCGTGCGAAGAGGCGATCCATACGGCAGGCCCCATCAAGTAAACTGTAATCGGTATGAACGTGCAAATGGACGAAATTTTTCGACATGCACGGATTATACGAATTTACTCCGACCTGGGTCAACGGCGAAAATATTTTTTTGAAAAATTATTCGTAAAAAAACTTGCAAAATATGAAAAACCCACTAAGATCCCATTCACTATGAAGTCAAAGTATTATTTATTGTTTGGGCTGTCCTCTTTTTTTATGGGAAATGTTGTATATGGAACAAGGATTATGCTCGAAGTACCTTTTGTATCAAAGGTACCATTGTTGCCACAAGATGCTAAACTGTCGCCACAGGTCATTAAAAATTTATTAAGAACCGAAGGAACACTCAATACCTATGCCATACTTACGGGAATGGTTGAAGAAAAACTCCTGTTAGTAAAAAATAATATCGATTGGATCAATGATCTAATCGAGAGGATTAGGGAAACCTACGAAAATAACCTCGAAATGCGAGCTATTCTCGATAATCTGAATGAAAAGCAAAAAAAATTGAGTGACAGTTACCAAATTTGCTCCAAGGAATTGAAACATGAACCTCAAGGGAATTGTAGCTTGCTCGTCAACGTCATAAAAGATCTGAGGGAAGTACAGGACGCTATTCAGGAATTTAGAAATTCTGCGAGAAACCTTCTGAATCATATACGTTTATTTCTCCCCCAAAATCAAAACACATCGGAATTTCAAAGGTTGCGCTGCAGTAAGTCAGAAACAAAACTTATGGATCAACACGGATCCGAAATGACAGCAATAACTGACATAATCATTAACAACGTGTTAATCCCCGCATTGGAAGCTTTTAACGAACGTGCCCGCGAAGAACGGGGACGAGGTATTATCGGAAGCCAAAGCAAACGCGACCTATAAATTTTTTTATCCATATAAACGTTCCAGATCTTCTAGAACGTTTATTTACGAAAAAATTCTCCTAAAAATTACAGTTGAAAGTAAACTGAAAGGAAGAATATACCGACAAATGCAAGAAGGAGAATAAGACCTTCGATGCGGTCAATCTCGCGTTTCGTCATAAAAAAGCGTCCCATCAGGGCCGTTAAAAAGACCAAGAAAGGAATGCCAATGTGGCATAGGGTTAAATTAACCGGTACAGGGTGAATGAGCGCGCAAATACCCGTGATCATCAAACTATTAAAAATATTGGAACCGATAATATTACCGGTACAGATCGCACCGTAACCACGCAATGCAGCAACTAGCGAAATAACAATTTCTGGAATACTCGTCCCAATGGCAACAATGGTAAATCCAATCAATGCGTCTGACCAGCCCAATGTATGGGCAATTTTCACACTGCTGTCGATGACAAGTTTGGCTCCCATAAATAATAGTAAAAGTCCAAGAATAGAGAGCCCCAATGCTTTTTCCAGGTCAATTTCCTGAACGACCGTTGGATTTGCGTCTTCTTCCTCCTTTGCCCAGCGATCGTTTTTGCAAACGAAATAGAGATATACAATATCCAGGAGAATAAAAATTATTCCCAGAATAAATCCTATGGGAACAAAAATTGCACAAATACCAAAACAACCGGTAATGATGCAAAGAAAAGGTATTTCGACTTCAACGATACGAGAAGTAATGGTAAAGGGCTTTATGAGAGCAACGAGACCACCCGCTAGACCTATATTGACGAGGTTACTGCCAATGACATTTCCAGCGACGATTTCGGGATGATGATCCACCGTGGCGATGAGTGAGGTAATCAGTTCCGGAGCGGAGGTCGAAATTGCAACGACGGTCATGCCAATGACAAATTGACTAATGCCAAAACGAATGGCCATGGCACTCACCCCGCGACACATAAAATCACCACCGTAGGCTAAAAAGGAAAAGCCTAAAATCGCGAAAAGAATGACTTCCCACATACTCCTAATGTAATAAGTAATTGTTAAAAGCAAGCAATTTGTGGTAAGTCACTTCCTAAGAACTCCTCGCCCCTAGAATCCTTGCCTGGAGATCCAGCCCCTGGAACAGGAGTCCGGCCCGGCAGCTCCGGGCAACGCCCGGGGCTGCCGGGGGGAAGGCCCGATCCCAATAGGGATCGGGCAACGAAGTTGCCTTGCCCTTTTTTTGTGGAGCTGAGGAACATGAGAATGGCCGCAACCATGGTGCCATAGGAATTCGCAACGGTCCCATTTAAGTTATTGTTAAAAATCGTGGGACCTTCGCTGCTTTCGGATAGGCGATAAAGTAATCATTGATCGCTTGGTAAGCGTTGATGATATTTTCGTAGTCTCTTTTATACCGTTCGTTGCCATTAACATCCATGGCACTCCTCGAGTGCTACTTAACCTACTTAAGCTTCACCATGGGTTGCTCCTCCCTCATTTTAGGGGTCTCAACAACCATAAATTACGCATCCATGGCTTTAGTCATGGCGGTCCCTAGGAACGGAGTCCTGTTTTAGGCTATTCCAATTGGAAAGTTTGTTATGGCCTCTTGACGTCAATTCATTATAGAATACTTGGTCATCGTTTTTGGCAACGGTATCATTGCCAACATATGTCTTACTACTTCCAGAGGCGAAACTTGCATAGACCCAGGATGCTCTATGTTTTGCGTGGTCTTTTTGCATCCCCAAAATTCTATTCAAAATCCTCTCTCTCACTCATACACTGATCCCTAAACTATTCGCGACAACGGATTGTTTTATCTCGACATGCGGCAGCGTGAGGCGCGGAACTTGATTTTTGCTATCCCAGGGATAAAGTTCATAAATCGTTTCTGTGACACTTTCATTTGCTCCGGCTTCAACCTCTTTACGTTCCAATACAAAAATAGCCCCATCGAACCCGCTTGCCGTATCCGCGATCACAAAAATTCCATTCCTGTATCCGCAGTAAGCCTGATTACTAGTATCCAGTTCCGGCGCTTTGGGGAATACACTCAAAACATTTTGCACGTTTTTCGCCGTATTGGTCAGGAGCATTTCCTGTATCCGCTTTTCCGTTTTACCCGTGCTTTCCGCCATGTGCGTCAAAAGTATCGGTAGCGAAAATCCTAGAATCCCAACCGCTAATACAATTTCCAATAACGAAAATCCCCGTTTCATATTGCTCCTTTTATTGCATCTTTTGACTCCAATATCACTCTACTGCCCATCACCGTAACCATCAATCCGCTAATATTCGTGTCTTTTTTTAATTTTATTCCATTTCCGACCTTTGCACCGTAACCAATGGCTATAATAGTCGCGGCTCCGGAAAATAGGCGGCCTTCCGGCGTGAATGTAAAATCATAACCGCTGACAGATTCTCCCTGTAAAACGGCTTCCTCATCGAGATAGGTGTACCCCGAGAGATCTTTGTTATCAAGATGTTTCGAAAGATTATCTAAGGGTATAATAAATGTGTGTTCGGGCAGTAAGATTTCACGTTCCGTTATCCAGCCATTTTTCGTTTGTTTTATGATTGCTATGCGCCGAAATTTTAAATCCGATGAGGTGTCGATGAAAATTTTCGCATAAATATTGCCTGCGATGGCCTGTTCGCGTGCATTGTCAAAACTTGACGCAAGAAGTGCTATCGCTGTCTTAATTTGCTGATTTTCATTATTTCCCGTGACATTTAGTTGCACTAGGAAAAATAGGAATATCGATACCAATGTGATCACCGTTATTAGCTCGATCAATGTAAAACTATTGATTTTCCTCCCCACCGGGTCGTATAATGAAAACATTCTATAGTTTGGCAAATGTTAATTGTGTGTTTACTGGGGCGCTGCCCCAGACCCCGCCAGGGAATACCATTCCCTGGACCGGGATTCCCGGCTCGCCGGGCACAGCCCGACTGATCCGGGAACGGCCGGAGGCCCCGCGGCGAAGGCGCGGGACCTTCCCCAGTGAGGTTAAAAAGTCGTGATTCCTTTCGGACTATGAAGTGAAATGTTATGGGCACAAATATTATTGTCATTACGGTACGGAGTTTATATTTAGGGATGACATTGGATTTTCACTTTACATTAAAAACGGTTGCAGATGCGGAAGATTGGTGTGTATTTGAAAAGCCAATTGGCATTGACATGGAAGTTTTATTAGCGATGAAACTTTCTTTATTTTCGCCGATTTATCGTCTTGATTCAGAATTGAGCGGTATTATTTTATGTGCCAAGAATAAGAATTTTTACAATGAATTAAGAAATGGATATGGTTCAGAAGCGATGACGTTTCATTTTACAATCCTCGCCCAAAATGATGTCAATTTATTAGAAGAAATTGTTTGTGATTTACCGATTGCGCAACATCGCGAGCGGGACTGCATGATTATTTCCCATACAACGGGAAAGAAGGCGCGAACTATTTTTAAAAAAATTGCAACATTAGAACAATTTACTCTTTGGTCAGCAGAGACGAAATTTTTACGAAAACATCAAATTCGCCTTCACGCACACGAAATGGGGATCAAGATTTTGGGCGAAGATATTTACGATAAAATTCCAACACCCTTTCTTTCGGATTTTAAATCGAACGTAAAATCAAATCGCAAGAGACTTGCAATGCCATTATATTCGGCGACTTGTGTTTGTTTACCTGAAATTAACTTTTTCTATGGGGGAAGCGATATAAAAATAAGGTCGCCACTGCCTAGCAAATTTGCATCAATGTTAAAAATTATAAAAAAATGGAACTAAAAATCGGCCATGGTTATGACATTCATCGGCTTATTAAGGGGCGAGCTTTAATTTTAGGAGGTATTAAAATTCCATTCAAGTATGGCTTATTTGGCCATTCCGATGCGGATTGCCTTTGCCATGCGATCACCGATGCGCTTCTCGGTGCGCTGGCACTTCCCGATATTGGTCAATCGTATCCGAATACGGATGAAAGAACGATGAACATAAATTCGACAGAAATATTGCAAAATATTTACAGGAATGAAATTCTTCATCGAGGTTATAAAATTGTAAATATTGATTCTACGATTATCGCGCAGGAACCAAGATTAGCGCCATACATCGATCAGATGCGTCAAAAATTAACTCAATTATTACAGCTTTCGATGGAGCAAATCGGTATTAAGGCGACGACGAACGAAGGTCTCGATGCCATAGGCGAGCAGAGGGGCATCGCCTGCCACTCCGTTTGCTTATTAAATAAAATGTAAATTATTTAGGGTTATATTTTCGGAAATATTATTTTATTATCCATGGAAATGTGAAATTATTAATATTTCACGGAAAAATAGGTCCATAGTTTTACAAAAAATCTAAAGCATCAACGTCAAAGGCTAGATAAATACCCGACGGAATAGTGAGTTGACTGCGAAAAAATTGTAATTTTTCGACGATTTTACTTACGCTCCGTACAAAAATTAAAATGGAATAGCGATAGCGATTTTGCAACTTCTCTAAAGGGGAAACCATTGGTCCTCGAATTTCAACCGAATCATTTATAAGAAAATCAACCAATTTTTTAGAAAAATTTTCAGAAAACAGCTTTAACAATTCCAAATTTTCTCCCGATAAATTTACATTAATAATGTGCCGATAAGGCGGGTAACCAAACATTTCTCGCATTTTTAATTCGCTCACGGAAAATTCCGCGTAATCCGCATTTTTGGAAAGGAATATAATCTCGTTCCCGGGAATGTGCGTTTGAATGACGACTTCTCCAGAAATTTCTCCGCGTCCAGCCCTGCCAGCTACTTGCACCAACAGTTGAAAAGTCCGCTCATTTGCTCGAAAATCTTGCTGATTAAGAGAGCCATCCGCATTTAATAACCCTACAAGTGTCACATTCGGGAAATCTAATCCCTTCGCAATCATCTGCGTTCCGAGTAAAATATCTATTTTTTTTCTGCGAAAATCCGATAAAAAATAAATAAATTCATGTTTTTTTCCCATAATATCCGAATCGATGCGTGCGGCACGCGCTTGAGGAAAAAGCTCGTTCACCATCTGTTCAACGCGCTGCGTTCCGATACCATTGTAAAGAATTTCTATAGTCCCACACTTTGGACACTTACTGTGTAATGCTTCCCGATAACTACAAAAGTGACAAATTAGTAAATTTTTTGTTTTATGATAGGTCAATGGAATACTACAATGAGGGCAAGTCGCAATAAAATCACAACATTTACACAAAACGCTTGGCGCATATCCTCGGCGATTAAGAAAAAGTATGATTTGCTCCTTTTTCTCGAGGCGTTCTTCCATTTTTTTTATAAGCAATCGGGAAAAAACATTTTTTTCATAACGCATATCGACGACATGTACCAACGGTAGTTGACAACGATCGATGCGGCGAGGAAGCATTTCAAGTTTATAATTTTTAAATCTTGTGTTAAAATAAGATTCGATCGAAGGAGTCGCAGAGCCTAATAAACAAACGGCATCATACAATTTCGCGCGGTAAATCGCCACATCGCGGCCATGATAGCGGGGGTGTTCACCCTGCTTGTAAGCCGATTCGTGCTCCTCGTCGACGATAATTAATTGTAAATTATTGAGGGGCAGAAAAACTGCCGAGCGAGCCCCGACGGCAACCGTCGAAGCCGCGTTTAAAGCCCCTTGCCAGGCATCGCGTCGCTCTCCGTCCGATAGGCCGCTATGCCAAACCAAGACCGGTAGTCCCTCGAAACGGGAACGCAATTTTTCCACAACTTGAGCCGTCAGAGCAAGCTCCGGCAACAGGTATAAAACTGAACCACCTCTGTTCAAAACGTGACGAATCAACTCGATATAAACCTCCGTTTTTCCCGATCCAGTCACGCCATGCAGCAGGTGTACATTGAAAATTTTGCTCGCCAAACTCCTTGTAACTGATGCCACAATTTGTGTCTGCTCCGGCGTTAGCGTTATATTTTCACTGCATTTATTTAACAAATCAAGCGCGCCGTAGGCGATTCGTTCCTGTCGCTGAAAAGTTTCGTAGATAATATTTTTTCGTAGTAAAGCCTCTAAAATATTCCGTGAAAATTTTTCTAAAAATTCGCTTTTTGCAATAGATGGATTTCGCCGCAAAAATTGTAAAGCTTCGTATTGTTTAGGAAATTTTTTTTTATCAATTGCGGGTTCATTTTGGGATGCAAATTGCAAACAAGAAATTAATTTAAAGGGAATATTTTTACGAATTACCGATGGAATCGCCGTATCAATCACAGAGAATAAATCGCAAAGATAATACTTCGCAATCCAAAAATAGAGCTTAATGAGTGTTGCATCGGCAATCGGAATGTCGTAAACTGTGCTCAAAATGGGTTTCAAAGGATAAGAGAGCGTTGCGGGATTTTTTTCATCGAGCGCAATTACGAGTCCTATTTTTTTAGATTGGCCGACGATGATATTGGCGAGTGAACCGACTTGGACCATCCCATGTAAAGCATCGGGAACCGCATAAAATAACGCGCGATCGATAGGAGCAAAAATCAAAACTTCGGCAACAAGCATCGTGTTTATTATTCGAGAGTATATTTTTTTTTTATATTGCAACTCCTGCTGTTGTTATTTTTTCAAATTTGTTTGTTTTTTTGCATTTTCGTGGGAAATTTTTCCAGTTTTTCAGTGTTTTTGTCGGTCAATTTTACGTAAAGATTATTGTGGAATATTTAATGATATTTTATGATATTTTTTTTATTTTCGCTTTTTGTTTACTATGTGATATTCTTGCCAGGAAGAAAAAGAAAAAAACAATAATTTGCCATCGATTATACTCGCTTTTTTTCTAAAAAAATTTTTTTCTGTTTTAGGTAAAAAATGGGTAAGCGATTTTTATTGATTGGAATTGGCGGCATGGGAATGGCTCCTCTTGCGCTCTATTTACGCCAACAAAACCATGATGTTTATGGCTATGACGACGCTTTGCCGACTTTTTTAGAGCATTTTTTAGAGCAGCAAAAAATTATTATTTGTAAAGTTTTCCCTGAAAATATTGACTATGTTGTTTATTCTAGTGCGATTTCCAGTGGTCATCCATGGTTAATTGAGGCGAAAAAGCACGGCATTGAAACGTGTCTTCGCGGTAAATTTTTAGCGAAATCTTGTAATGGAAAGAAAATGATTGCCATAACAGGTTCCCATGGAAAAACGACAGTGACGGGAATGCTTATCGATTGTTTACATAACTGTGACTATATTTTAGGAGGATTTTTTCGAGACGAAAAAAAGTTACCCGCCAAATATGCGTCGAAAACCGATTTTTTTATTTGTGAAGTGGATGAAAGCGATCACACAATCGAACATTTTTCTCCCCATGTGGCGGTGGCACTCAACCTGGAAGACGACCATTTAGCTCAATATGGTAGTTCCGAAAATTTAGATTTAGCATTTGAAAAATTTTTCAAAAATACTCAACGGCTCATTGTTCTTCCCGACGGAGATATGCGATTGGAAAATATTATAAAAAATGCTAATGTTACAGCGGGAATTATAAAGGTAAAAATTGCCAATAATTTACATGGATTTGATGAAAATTTATTAATGTTGCAAGGTATTCTTGGGGCACTTCTTGGGGCACTTAAAGCGGATGGACTTAAAATGGATGCCCTCACAAAGTTTTCTCCCTTATTTCGTCGCAACCAATTTTTAGGAAGACTTGATTGGGGAGAGGGTATTGAAATTTGGGCCGATTACGCTCATCATCCAACGGAAATTACTCAATGTATTGCACGTTTTAATGAGGAAGGAAAAAGGATTGATTTCGTTTTTCAGCCACATCGCTACACGCGCACACAGCAATATGCCCAGGCTTTTGCGAAGGCTTTTGCCGATAAAAATTGCACTTTTTTGCCCGTATATTCAGCCGGCGAAAAATTTCTGGCCGATGGTACAACGGAGACAATTTTAAAACATTCCCCTAAGGATAATAAGTTTAATTTTATCACATCTCTAAATGATTTTTTCATAAAAAATAATGGTAATAAATTGCAAAATTTAAATAAAAATATATTTCCTGACAAAATTATATTCACTGGGGCTGGCGATATTTTCCGTCAAGCGCAAGCGTGGTTTTTTAAACAACAAATTCAATTATTGAAGATTTTTTTTACAAAGCAAGGAATTCCTTTTTCTGAAAATATTTCCGCTAAAAAATACAACACTCTCCGCATTGGCGGAATCATTGCACTCATGGTTGAGGCGGAAAATATCGAAATGCTTGCCGTTGTTTTACAGGAACTTACAAGGATAAAAATACCTTTTTTAGTCGTTGGTTATGGCTCAAATCTTTTGATCGATGATTTATGCGGCGTTTGGATTTCACTTCAAAAAATGCCTTCAGTTTTTACATTTAAAGGAAATTTGATTGAAGTTTCTGCGGGCTTTCCTTTACCGATTTTTTGCAAGCAAATTGCAAAACTTGGGCTCCAAGGAAGCGAAGAATTGGCAGGTATTCCTGGAACAATTGGTGGCGCATTATATATGAATGCGGGGACATCTCGACAAACGATTTCGGACAAACTTGTATCTATTGATGTAATAAATTCATCGGGCGACCGTCAAACTATTAGCAAATCGCAAATTAATTTTACATACAGGAAAGGTTTTCGCGGAGGCATTATTTTGAGGGCAAAATTTCAATTTATAGATAGACAAGCTCCGGAAATCCTTTTGGAAAAAATTCATAAAAAAATGTTATGGCGCCGGGAATTTCAGCCCCAACAGCCTAATGTCGGTAGTATTTTTAAAAATCCACAAAATTCGCCTGCAGGAATATTAATCGACCAAGCAAATTTAAAGGGGACTCAAATCGGCGGGGCAAAAATTTCTGAAAAACATGCTAATTTTATCATCAATGCAGACGGCCAGGCGACAGCTAATGACGTTAAGCAACTCATCAATTTAGTTCGTCAAAAAGTTTTTGAACAACACGGAATCTTTCTTGAACGGGAAATTTTATTTGCATCGGAAATTTTTAAAACATATTTCTAAATATTTTTCGCTTCTTTACTTTTTTATGTTTTTTCATTTTCGCAACCTTACCTTGAAATGCTCGATTTAAGTCTGAAATGTCATTAAAGGATGCCGCTTCCATAGTGCTATTCTGGCCCACCGAAATCGATGGTATACTCACACGACTCTCCAAAACGGACTCTCCAAAACGATCAGTAATTACTCAGATTGAACAAATCTTTATGCCAAATTCCACACGCATTTAGTTTCCTCACAACTTGTTTCGTTTTTTTTGCAATGCTCCTTTTTACGTTGCTCTGATTCTTCTTCAAGAAAACTTTCAAGCGAACAAACATCGAGCACCATTCGAATCGCCACATAATGCTGAGCATTGAACATAAAGCCCCTAAGAACGACGACATAATTTTTTATTAAGTTTTTCGATTAATTTTACGAATCATTTTGCCCATTACAGTTGCAGCAATTACTTCATTAATATTCATTTGCAAGAATTTTTTATGAAAAATTAAATATATAATGGGATGTTATATAAAAAATTTGCAATCTATTTTAATTTTAATATATTTATTGCGTGGTTTATTGTGAAAATTCAAAATGGATGGAAAAACGGTCGATGGGGGTTATGATGCACATTTCCTGCTTGCCAAGTCAACAGGGCATCGGATGCTTCAACAAAATAGCTTTTCGTTTTATCGATTTTTTAACAAATTCAACCGTTGGCTATTGGCAAATTTGCCCCATGAGTCCGACGAGCTACGGCGATTCCCCTTACCAGGGAACCTCCGCCTTCGCAATTAATCCTTACTTCCTTGACCTAGAACCCTTTGGAATAGATAGCATTCCTATCCATTTATCTGTACAACCCAATCGAGTGCCCTTTGGTGAAATTTATGAATATTTTAATAATTTATTAAGAAATTTCGGCCCCACTCTGGTTAAAAAATTTGGAAATAGTGTAATTTTTTTTAAATTCAAACAAATTCATGCCCATTGGCTGAAACCCTATGCACTTTTTACGTCACTGAAATACTTTTTTAGTGGAAAGCCCTGGTTCGAATGGCCCAAAGAATATAAATTTTATAAAAAAATTGATAGCTCAAAATTACCAGATGATGTCGTCAAATATTGTGAATATTATGAAGTTTTGCAGTATATTTTACATGTTCAGTGGCAGAAAATCAAACGCTATGCCAATCAACATCACGTCAAAATTATTGGCGATATCCCGATCTACCCCGGGTTTGATAGCGCAGATGTCTGGAGCGAACCGGAAATTTTTCAGCTCGATAAACAATTAAATCCTAAAAAACTTGCCGGTGTCCCCCCTGATTATTTTTCCCCGGAAGGCCAACTCTGGGGAAATCCGGTCTACGATTGGGAATTTTTACAACAAAACCAATATGACTGGTGGCAGCGACGAATCCAACGCAATGGAGAATTGTTTGATGTCCTTCGCCTTGACCATTTTCGCGGGTTCGACCACTTCTGGACTGTCCCCGCTAATGCCGAAAATGCCGTCAACGGAACATGGGAAATGGGACCCGGGAAAAAATTGTTTAAATATCTAAAAAAATATAAGTTTATCGCCGAAGATTTGGGCGATATCGACGACAATACCCGCCAATTACAGCAAGATTTACATTTCCCTGGCATGAAAGTTCTGCAATTTGCCTTCTCCGGAGACCCTAAAAATATTTATTTGCCACACCATCATGACAAAAATGCCCTCCTATACCTGGGGACTCACGACAATGATACGTTGCGGGGATGGTATGCTAACCTTAATGAAAGCGCCAAAGATCAAATCCGTCGTTATTTTGGTGTCAGCGATCACGATGTTACCTGGAAATTTTTGACAGAAATTTACCGATCTACCTGTTTTTTGGGGGTTATTTGTGTTCAAGATTTGCTCACCTTAGATTCCGAAGCGCGATTTAATACGCCCGGGACCCAGAACAATAACTGGCAATGGCGTATGACAGATGCTCAATTCACGGAATTGGAAAGGATGGCCCCTACCCTAAAAGCATATGCGTTGCAGTATGATCGATCGTAATTAGTCTGTTTTTCCGTATTATTAAACTTGTTTTTGAAATTGTTTACAAATGGAATTTTAATATTTGCTATAAATAGAAAAATAAATATCTTTCAGCCTGATGGATCGAAAAGGATATCTGTTAATTGAAATTATTTTTGCACTTGCACTTTTTGGAGTGACTGCGGGTGTCGTGACAAATGGATTTTTAATTGGGCTTCGGTTGCGTGAAAAAGCAGATACCAATCGCAATGAAGCAGTTGTCACAACGATGCTGATTAATCGTATTAATCGTATGCCAACTTCTAATAATGCACCTAATGCACCTAATGCACCTACCACTATCAGAAGCGAGATTGAGATGCATTTTGGCAAAGAAAAATGGCGGCTAAAAATAGCACCGGGAAGCCAATATCTAGTTGGAGGCACTTTTCCTAAATTGTTTGCTTGTGATATCAAAGTTGCCCAAATCGAGGATTTCAATGGAAATAAAATCGCATCCCCTGAGGAAAAAGAATATCATATTTTCCGTCATATTCCTTAATTTTTATTTTGATCCTTCTATCATCAAGAATAGCTTGAAAATCCTTTGAATTTTTTATTACTCATTGCCGGAGTATTATGATTTCTCTTCTACAAAAAGTTTTGCAAAAACACCATAAGTGGTTGTTTTCAATTTTATTGGCTGTTGTTACGATCAGCTTTGTTTTCACCGTAGGGTCCTCTCCCGGTATCGGTCGCAATATGCAGAGACAGGAAAAAAAGATCTTTGGCTACGAGTTATCTTCCCCAAAAAGCGTTAGTCAGTTGATGAAGGAAGTCGAGTTGAACGCCCAGTTGCAACAAATCTTTATCGGGACGGAAGCATTGCAAAATTATGCCCTATTTTCCCGACTCGCAATACTGAAACTTGCCAACGATTTTGGCATTCCTAAGTCCAATAAAAAGTCGCTCAACCGCTTCATCGAAAATTACCCAATTTTCCAAGACGATAATAAAAAATTCGACGCCAATAAATATAATGATTTTCTGGAACGGATGAAGAAGGATTCTACCCAGTTGGGAGTATTCGAACGGACGATTGCCAATGATTCCAAAATTGCTACAATGGAAAAATTGCTCTTGGGCCAAGGATATGCTTTAGATAGCCAGGCAAAATCAGAGATTGTACGGGGAAAGACAGAATACTCCTTTTTAACGGCTAAGTTTGACGCTTCGCTCCTAACGAATGAGCCCCAATACGCGGAAGATGAACTTCAGCAATATTTTGACATGCATCAGGACGCCTACCAAATAGGAGAACAGATTGTCCTAAATTATATCGAATTTCCTTTGGAATCGTTTGCCGAAAAAATCCCCGAACCGTCACTTTCGGATTTGCAGCAAATTTATAGGGCTCACAAAAATCAATTCCAGAACCTGCTCGAAGGATCCAAAGAGTTGGAAACTGCCCTCATCGAGACCTATCAACATAATATGATCGATCGCCTAGCCATGGAAGCCGCTACCCAGTTTGCCTATGATCTTTATGAAAAAAATATTATCCACGGTTCTGAACAATTTAAACAACTCATCGAAGAGAGAAAACTAAAAGTATCTCCACTGGATCCCGTAACATTGGGACAATTTTCTGAAAACGAACACTTTTCCGATGAATCCTTAGCCCAGGCAAGTAAGTTAAATGGGGACCGCTATTTTTCGGATCCCGTATGGGCGAAGAACGGTAATCCGTGTCTCCTATTATATCAGGACCTCATTCCATCGATTTATCCGCCGCTGGACATCGTTCGCGAACAAGTTATTCGAGATTTTATGGTGTGGAAAAAAGAGGAAATCTTCTCACAACAAATTGATGAAATTCAAAAAACATTGGCCGAAATAGATCACCTATCTCCGGAAGTATTTGCAAAAATTGTCACCAACAAAAGGGGTACGTTTGCAAAGCTTGATAGAAAGACTCTCAATGAAGGCATCGCTCCCCAGGAACAGGAAGTACTATTATCCCTTCGCGTTGGAACTACCTCCAAGGCAATTTTCACGAAAAAAATGGAAGCAGAAATTATATTTCTCACCAAAAGAGAAATCCCTTCAAATATCGATTCAGCCAATTTGGAGCAAATGGTAACGATTTTGGAGAAGAAAAATAAGGAAGGTTTCAACGATTACATCCTCGAAATGATTCTCGATGAAATAGGAGTTACGGAAAGACGCGAAGAGACTATGCAGCATTTCCAAATGATGGCATCTCTCATTTATATGCAACGCCATCGGAACGAATTTAAATTTTAATTTATTTATAAAATTGACAGAGTATTATTCTCTCCTTAGCTTACTACCACATCTATGGTGATTAGTCTTCAAAATTCTGTTTTGTGTGGTGGTGTCCTTGGAGCACTATTGTTGGTGGGGGGATGTGAATCGATCGGCCCAAATTTTGCTCGGAAGGTGCATGATGAATACAATAATGCCCTCGGTAAAGCAAATGACGAACAGCTTTTGCTCAACATTGTTCGTTTAAAATACCGCGATAGGTTAAATTTTCTCGAAGTAGGCGAAATTAATGAAAATCGCAAATGGACGACGCGAATCGGTCCCAATGGTTCTTCATTTGGACTCGTTGGTAATTCAGGTAAGCATACATTGGGTGTAACCGCTTATACCGAAGTTTTTCAAAACCCTACGGTTCGCTATTATCCACTTAAGGGTGAAGATTTTACGAAAAGGATGCTTTCTCCCTTACCCATTGCGGCCGTATTGGGATTAAGTCAAGCGGGCTGGGATATCAAGCGCGTTTTCAATCTATGCGTCGAGTGTATTAATCATTTGGATAATGCTTCCACGGCTTCCGGTCCCACTCCCATGCGAAAGCCGGAGTATGAATCGTTTGCCAAGGCAGTTGCTCAGATGGATGCATTATATAACCAAAAACGCTTAATTATCGGTCTCAGCTCCGATGATCAGAAAAAGAATCTTGTCCTACGATTTACGGATTCCGATTCCCAAAGTCAGCAATTGAAATCTATTTTGAAACTCGATCCGAATAGCTCCGAATTCCATTTTAATTCTAATTTTCTCGATGCGAGCAATACGAATTTAACAGTACGAACGCGTTCGGTTATGGAAGTTTTGTTCTACCTTTCTCACGCGGTTAACGTTCCACAAAAGGACACCGCTGAAGGACTGGTCACGGAAACAAGAGATCATAATGGGGAAGTATTTGATTGGAGCCAATATCTTTCAGGAGAATGGATCGCAATCAATTGTAGCGAAGGTCGAAATCGCCCCAAAAATGCTTTTGTTAGTGTCTTTTATCGAGGGAAATGGTTCTTTATCGCCGATAGTGATCTGAATAGTAAGTCGACTTTTATGTTCCTCGATTACCTATTTAATTTGCAATCGGGAAATCCAATGACATTCGTTCCAACACTTACCGTTTCGACAAATTAGGGTTGTATTTTTCACGATTTTAAATGATTAAGCGCTAAATTTTTATATTTGCGCTTTTTTTGTGTTGCAAAAATCTGTAAAATCATTTCCATAGGAGACGCAAAGAATTTTCTTGTGATTTTTCTGGCAAATTTGGGATGAATATGGATTACAAAAAAGAAGTAAATAACTTACTTGGGGAACTAGGAAAGGTACTAGATTTGTCGTCGCTTGAACTCGATATAAATAATCATTGTCTCATCCTATTCGACGATAAAATCGTCCTCAATCTAGAACTTCAAGAGGAAAAAGGTGCCCTAATCGTCTATGCTTATATCAGTGTTGTACCATTTGCCGGAAAAGAATTGATTCTAGAAATTTTATTGGAAGCAAATTTCTTTTGGAGAATTTCCCACGGTGCAACTTTTGCAATCGATAAACAAACTCAGACTCTCATCTTAGAACAAAAATTCCCTCTTCCCATGGAAAAACCGGAAAGTTTTCAGGATGATTTAGGAATTTTCGTCGATGTGGTGGAAGCATGGATGAAAAGGATTGACGATATTTGTACCGAAGCTGAAATGTTATTAGAAACAAATTTGAAGGTAGAAAAAACGGAAAAAAAATATGGATCATGGAAATATTAGGAGAAAATATGGAAAAAATAACGGAAACAACGGATAAAGATCGAGAACCGGAAAAAAATATCTCGAAAATTTCCCAAAAAAGAAAACCCCGCAGCACAAAAGATTTGACCGCAGCGTTCGATGGAAATTGGGAACTCGAAGAAGAAAATCTGAATACCAAACATAAGAAAAAAATTCACCAAGTTGATGCCGCTAAAAAAATAATAGGTGATCCTTGGGCAATCGTTCCCCATACTTTGCTTTCTTCCCGAAAGGTTGCCGCCGGAAGTAAACTTAAAAGCAAAAATATTCGAATACAGAAAATTACGACCATAAAAAAGCTTTCAAAAAAAAATCTCGACCTATTCGTCGAGACAACGCCACTTCCCCAGCGAAAAGCAAAACAAATCGATTTACTCTCCCAAACGCTCTCCCAGGTCATAGAAAAAACTCTCCGGGATTATAATTCCATTAATTTTAGAATCCGAGCTTCCTAAAAGCAAGGAAATTGCTGTGGATCCCTACTTCACACTTCGCAATGAGTCGTAAAATTCCTTGACCTTCTTCTGCGAGCCAGCGACGGCGCAAAGAGCTGGGCGAAAAAATTCTTTTCCAAGATTCCGGATCTAGGGGATGGATCTCTTGGGGAGGATTCTAAGGACGCGCAGTCCTTAAATAGCTTTAAAATTGTTCTAAAAAACGCAGATCATTTTGATAAAACAGGCGCACATCATCGATGCCGTAGAGCAGCATTGCCAGCCGCTCCAAGCCCAGACCAGCCGCAAAACCCGAATATTTCTCCGAATCAATCCCAACCGATTCAAAAACATTGGGATCGACCATACCGCAACCCAAAATTTCTATCCATTGGTTACTCAATTTGCCGAGACCCGTCGATCGAAAGTCGACCTCAAAGCTAGGTTCCGTAAATGGGAAAAAACTCGGCCGCAGGCGCATTTCCGTTTGGGAACCGAATAAAGCTTTTAAAAAATGATCAAGCGTCGCTTTCAAAGCGCAAACGGTTACATTTTCATCAACATAGAGGGCTTCGAATTGGTGAAAATTGGCGCTATGGGTTGCGTCGGTTGTATCGCGGCGAAACGTTCGTCCCGGAGAAATAATCCGAATAGGAGGCTGTTGTTTGAGCATGGTTCGAATTTGGACGGTCGAGGTATGGGAGCGCAAAAGGTAGCATTCCGTTTCGTGTTTAGAAGTTGTCGCCATCCGAATATTCTGAGGCATGAAAAAAGTATCCATCACGTCTCGAGCTGGGTGACTTAGCGGAGTATTTAGGGCGTCGAAGCAGTACCATTCGGTTTCGATTTCGGTGCCATCGACGGTACAAAATCCCATTTGATTGAAAATCTCTTCCACCCGTTGACGCGTTTTCGTGAGAGGATGGAGATTGCCCGGGAAACGTTCCCGTGCATCCAAAGAAATATCAAAGGGATCGCCCATTTTTTGTCGCAATGTCTTGGCTTCGAGTTCTTCCGATTTGGTTGCGAATAAAGTTTCAATTTCGTTTTTGAGGTAATTAATTTTTTTCCCAAATTCTGCCCGTTCTTCAGGAGGAAAATCTTTCATACCTTTCATCGCATTGCGCAGGGTACCGTTGGGGCCGAGATAGGCGGCCTTTAATTCTTCCATTGCAGCAAATGATTCAATGGCTGCAATTTTTCCACTAACTTCCTCGATTAAATAGTCATTCAATGGCGGCATACTTCACAGTACTCATAGATATTTTTAAGAAAACTCAAGCAAGACCTGTCGAAAAAAATGAAAGCATTTATTTTTTCTTGAAAAAATAAATTACATATGGATAATCAGTTCCCTCTAAATGTTTTATGGAACATGCGATGCGTAGAGGGTTCATCATTGTTGTTGTTCGAATTTTTTCGTTGCTTCCCGTTTTAGCAACCGAAATACCTGTGTCGGACCCGGGCGATAATGATATTCCAACGGCCCTATTGCCGCCACTTGCGCCCGTCGAAACCGGGAATTATTGGGAAATATTACTATTTTTGCTATCGACGATCATTCTTTTAGGAGGTCTTTGGTGGGTATTTTTTCGCCATCGACGCTCTACTTTAACCCGTAAGCCTCTTTCTGCTTTTCAGCAATTGCTTCGGGATCTCCACCGAGCCAAATTGCACGCTGATACGAAAGATACGAAAGAATTTTGTTCTGCTCTTTGTTTTGCGTTAAAATCCTATGTACAGCGGGAATATCAACTCCCTATCACCTGTCGTACGACGGAGGAATTTTTAAAAATTGTCCAGAATTCATCCAAATTTTCCTGGGAAGTATCGAGTGATTTGACGGATATCTTGCTCTATTCCGACCAGGCTAAATTTGCGGGAATGAAGTTTCAAAACGATTTCCACAAGGATTTATTTCTCAAAGCCTGCCGTTTCGTTCGCGAAGTGAAACGCATTCGCCGTTCGGCTAAATCCACAATTAAACCTGTTCGAAAATGATAAACGCCTTTGAGTTTCATAGTAAGGAATTTTTATGGTTATTGCTTCTTTTACCAGTTATTGCCTACGTTGGTAAGCGCTGCAAAAGGCAAGCCACGCTTTCTTTTCCCCACACGGAATTTTTGAAAAAAGCGACGGATTTTCATCGTCCACAATCCCAGCGCTTTTTAAATTTTCTACGCTTTTCAGCCCTTACCCTATTGATTTTTGCTCTGGCGCGTCCCCAGCTTGTCCATCGTTTTACGGAATCCAATTCCAGCGGTGTCGATATTATGCTCGCGGTAGACATTTCCTCTTCGATGATGGGGCTCGATTTCCAGGAGAGAAATGAACGAAAGTTGATCACGCGTCTAGATATCGCCAAACAGGTGACCGATGAATTCATTCAAAATCGCCCCAATGATCGCATCGGCATGTGTGCTTTTGCAGGAGATGCTTACTTGATCAGTCCCGTTACGATGAATCACGATTGGCTGGAAAGTAATTTAAAACGCTTACATGTTGGCCTGGTAGAAGATGGGACGGCGATTGGGAATGCCATCGCCATGTGTGCGAATCGTCTCAAAAATTCGGAGTCTAAGACGAAACTTATTGTCTTGCTAACCGATGGTGGTAATACGGCAGGTAATATAGCTCCCCTAATTGCTACGGAAATGGCAGCGGCCTTGAATATTAAGATTTACACCATCGGTATTGGTAAAAAAGGTGTTATTCTATTTGCATGTCCCGATGAGCAGGGGAATATCGCTATGGATCCTTTTGGCCAACCGGTTGTCATTCAAGCGCAGGCCGATCTCGACGAAACTTTACTCGAAGCCATTGCCCAAAAGACGGATGGACAATTTTTCCGTGCGGAAAATAAAAAGCAATTGAGCGATATTTATACGAAGATTGATCAATTGGAAAAAACCGATATAAAAGTTAAACAATTTGCCACCGCGGAGGACTTTTTCATCTGGCTCATCGGATGCGCCCTTCTACTCCTACTCTTGGAGTGTTTTTTACGTTATTTAAAATTCCAAAAGATACCATGAAATTCGGAAATATGTTATTTTTGTTTCTGTTGCCCCTGTGGGTTGCTCTGGTGCTATTCATAATCGGAGGTGGACAAAAACGTCGATCGTGTCGGCTCAAACAAATGGTTGCCCAACGGCTCTTTCCTCTGTTACTTTCGAACTATAGTGCCGGGAGACAAAATCTAAAAAATTTGCTCTTCCTATGCGCAATCGCACTCATTGGATTCGCCCTAGCCGCGCCAAAATGGGGCCATAGGCAGGAAGAGCGCTATGTGAAAGGGGTCGATTTATTGATTGCGGTAGATGTTTCCAAAAGTATGCTCGCGGAAGATATAAAACCCAATCGCCTTGAACGTACGAAATTGGCCATTTTAGATCTCATTAAATCTTTTGTGGGGCATCGTGCCGGCCTCATCGCCTTTGCTGGGGATTCTTTTTTGCAATGTCCCCTTACCCTCGATCATAACGCCTTTATCCAGAGTTTGAATGCCATCGATACGGATACCATTCCTCTGCCGGGGACGGCCATCAATGGAGCGATTGAGTTAGCCGAAAAGGTCTACGATCAAACACAAAATCAGAAATTACTCTTTCTCTTTTCCGACGGTGAAGAATTGGCCGACGGCGCCATCGAAGGTGCTAAACGGGCAAAGGAACAAAATGTCTGCATTTATACGATCGGCATCGGATCAACGGAAGGCGTTACGATTCCCATTACGGACTATCGAACGGGAAAAGTAAGTCCCCTATGCGATAGAAAAGGACAAATCGTAAAAACTTCCCTCGACGAAAAGACGCTCCAAGAAATTGCTGAAATAACCGGTGGCCAATACTACCACCTATCGCCCGCTGCCCTATCGCATTTGCAAAGGGATATTCTCACGCATTTTCCATTTCTCAAAGAAAATTCCAAAGGAAATAAGTATATCGAAAAGGTTTATCAGGAACGCTACCAGCTATTTTTACTCCTAGGATTTCTTTTACTGCTACTGGAAATGCTTCTGAGTAATTATAAAAAATCGGAAAAATATTCAATTTCAATTTACTATCAACTTTCGTCACTCATTTTTATTTTTCTTTTTTCATTGAGTAGCCTATCAGCAAAAGAGAGTAAGGGAGAAACCTGCTATAAAAATGGAGAATTTGAAAAAGCATTGGAATTTTATGATCAACAGTTGGCCAAAAAACCGGACGATCAGGAGCTATTCTACAATAAAGGGACGACCTCTCTTTCCCTCAAACGATACGAAGAAGCAATCGATTGTCTCAAGAAATCAATTCCCAATGCGCCCCTAGCGTTACAAAAAAAAGCATTTTATAACCTGGGGAATACGTTTTTCGAGCAAGGACAAAGCTTACCTGAATCGCAAAAAACATTGGAAAAATGGAAGGAAAGTTTACGTTATTTTCAATCAGCCGTAGACCTAGATGGACAGTTCGAGGAAGCTAAAAAAAATGCAAAATACGTTGAAGAGCAGATTAAAAAGCTAGAAGAACAGCAAAAATCCCAAAATCAACAGGAATCCGACAAGCAGAAAGATCAGCAAAACCAAGATCAACAGCAGGATCAAAACGATCAACAGAAAAACTCAGACCAACAGAAATCCGACGACCAAAAAAATCGAGATGATCAACAGAAACCGGATCATCAAAACCAAGATCAACAGCAGGATCAAAACGACCAACAGAAAAACTCAGATCAACAGAAATCCGATGACCAGAAAAATCAAGATGATCAACAGAAACCGGATCATCAAAACCAAGATCAACGGCAGGATCAAAACGACCAACAGAAAACTCAGACCAACAGAAATCCGATGACCAGAAAAATCGAGATGAGCGGCAGAAAAATTCAGACCCAAAAAAAACCGATAAACTACAGAAACCTCAACCCCAACGGCAATCGGATGCCCCTGAAAAGCCGGAAAATTCAGAAAATCAACACCCCGAACAACCTTCCGATAAACGCAACGAATCGCAAAGTAAAAATAATGATAAAAATCAACCCAAAATGATCCCGGAATCGGCAAATACACCAAACGACATCCCACACGACCAAAAAATGTCCCAGGGTGATGCCCTTCAATTACTCGATTCTTTGGAAAATGAAGAAAAAAAATTGCCTTTAAAAATGATTTATGGTAATATTAGAAACCGCAATCCTGAAAAGTTTTGGTAAAATGAAAACTCGATTTTTTATAGTATTAGTGGCATTTTTGCAAATTATAACACTCAATGCACGAGCACCAAGTATCGGTATTAATGCGCGATTTGAGCCATCAGAAGCAACTCTTCATAAAGAAGTGCGATATATCGTCGATATTACTAATGCTTTTCCTCGTGGATTTACGCCTCCTTCTATTCCCGGTTTGCGCAAACGCAGCGAAAGTGTCTATCAATCGTCAACCATGATTAATGGCGTCAGTACACAAAAAGTGACGTTTATATTTTCCTACATTGCTGAACAAATGGGCGTTATCGAAATGCCAAAGTATGCCATCGAAATTAATGGAGAATATTATCCCGTCATGCAGGCTAAAGTGAAAGTTTCCAATAATTCGAATGCAATGGCACCCCAACGGGAACAAGGAATCGCCTTTGATGTTTCGATTGGTAGTACCGAAGCCTATGTCGGTCAGCATATTCCCATTACACTCTTTGTCCGAGTCAATGAATACGCGCAACTATCGGGAACCATTAAACCAAAAATTTTAAACGATGCCTTTATTCTGTCTCCCCTCGCAAAGCAGCCCAGGGTACAGTCAGATGGTGAGTGTGAAATTTATTCTTGGGATACTTTTATTACTCCACTCAAAGGCGGCAATCAGCAAATTTTCTTCGAAGCATCCTGTCCCATTCAAGTTATTCATTCGGTGGGATTCTTTTCCCTTGCGGAGGAAGAATTGATTCGTCTAGTTTCGCGATCTATTGCCCTTGAAATTCAGTCATTGCCTGAAGCTCCGGCGGATTTCCATGGAGGCATTGGACAATTTTCACTCCAAAATCTCCGCCTATCATCGGATCGTGCATTGGTTGGAGAACCGATTACGCTATCCATTGATATCGTCGGAGAAGGTAATTTTTCCCGTCTTCAGCCTCCGGAAATTGCAAGCAATGAGCTGTGGAAAAGCTTTTCGCCAAAGGTGACATTTACTCCCCATGATGAATATGATTTCAAGGGAACAAAAACGGTAGATTATGTCATTTTGCCGCAAAAAGCAGGGGAAATTGCCATTCCCGACATTGCATACACCTATTTCAATCCTGGAACGAAACGCTTTGAAACTTCAACCATTGATAATTCTAAGAGAGTAGTTCTTATATCCCGATCCGGAGAAGCGGATTACACCGATAGCACCGAGAAGAACCCCAAAGGTAAAAACAGTCCTGAAAATACCGTTTCAACGCTCCATATTCTCTCCAAAGATACGCCACCTCAGGAAACATTACTGCCGATTTGCTTCCGTTCCTGGTTTTGGATTCTTCAGAGCTGTTTAGCGATGATCGCTTTGTTGTTTTTGATTAGAACTCGTACGCCATCTCGAAAAGAGAAAACGCTGAAATGGAACATGAAAAAAATAGAAAAATATCTTAAGCAATCCGCTAACGGAGAGGATGTCGCGCAATTTTATAGGCTAGCTACCCAATATATTGGCCAAAAATTAGCGATCTATTCTATTGGCAGCAAACAGCGTTCAGAACAAATCAGACAACTTCAAGAACGAGATGTCAAACATTTAAAATGGCTCGAATCATTTTTGGACGAGGCGGATGCGATTGCTTTTGGCCAATCTCATGTCAATAAGAAGCATATTGATCAGCAATTGGAAAAATTGCTCATGTTCCTGAGACAATCATGAAAATAATTTTAAAATTATGAGAAAATTATCGATTTATTTTTTTCTGTTTTTCCATACCTTGGCATTGAACGCCGATCATTCCTTTTATGCAGCCAATGAGGCATACGGTAGCCAGGAGTATGGGAAGGCCATCGAATTATTGGAGTCAGCGCCTACGCATTCCTTTGCCCGGTATTTTAATTTGGGCTGTGCCTATCAAAAAAATAATGATATGAGCAATGCCTGGATTGCCTTCGAAAGGGCAAGACAAATCAACCCCTATGACAAAAATATTCGATATGCTTTCCAAACGCTTCCGTTGATCCGAGAACAAAAAAGATTTATTCCCTTCTATCAAACGTCCTTTGCCATGAATGTTTTAACCCTATTACTATGTTTTTTCTTTTGGTTAACGGTCCTATTATGGGTTCGTCGCCGAATGAAAAAATTAATTTCTAAGGGAGCGCTTTATTTGAGTTGTGCGGGATGTTTGGGATGCGGCGGTTTTTTATATGCGTCCAGCCGTATTTTTCAAAAATGTGTTGTAATCCGTGATGAGGCTTCGCTCCATATTTCGCCGACATCCCAATCGGATGTTCTTGGAAGTCTTTCTTCGGGAACTCCCCTGACAGTGGCGGCCAAACAAGGAAATTTTTTGTATGTTGATCTGAAAAATGGACAAAACGGTTGGATTGATTGCAAAAATGTAAAGTATTTTTTAGATTGACCTCGTGCTGAAAGCTTTTTACCCAGGACCTTTGGAAGAGAGATCGCTTGTCCATTTAGATCGGGAGGAAACGCACCATCTCTTTCACGTTTTGCGAGCGACTAGAGGCGAAAAAGTCATTCTTCTCAATGGTCACGGCTACTATGCCGAAGGGCATATCCATGAAACACAGGGAATTGTAATCGATGGCGTTCATTTTGCAGAGAGCAGTAAAATTACATTGTGTCCTGCCCTTTTAAAAAATAAAGCCATGGACTTTCTCATTCGTGAGGCGACGGCGATCGGTGTTGCAAAAATTATTCCCATTTATACCCAAAATTCAGAGGTCAAAATTCAAAACGTCGCTGAAAAACAAATGCATTGGAATCACATTGCCCGTGAGGCTTGTAAACAATCGGGAAATCCGTACTTGCCATTTATTGAAATGCCTAGAAAATTAAAAGACTTAGCATGTTCCATGCCAGTATTTGTCTCTGCATTGCGGGGAAATCCAAAAAATATTTTTCATTACCAGTCGGAAATTAAAAACAATCCCATTGCCATTTTAGTTGGTCCCGAGGGTGATTTTTCAGAACGGGAATATCAGTATTTCGAGCAAAGTAATTTTCATTTTATCCACCTCGGGCGATATGTCCTTCGCGCAGAAACTGCTGCGCTTTACCTTTTGAGTGTCATTGATTGTTGTCTAAGGACTGCGCATCCCTAGGATTCTCGCCATAGAAATCCATCTCCTTTACCGAAAAAATTTATCTTTGCCCGCCCCCGGGCTTGCCCGGGGCGGGTAAAAAGGCCCTGCCCTCGTCGCTTCGCGACGAGGGCAAGACGACTTCGTCGTCCGATCCTTACTAGGATCGGGCCTTTTTAATCCCCGCGGCGAAGCCGCGGGGGCAAATTTTCTGCGGCCCAGCTAGCACAAATTGTGCTTGGCTGGGCCGCAGAAGTGAGGTCAAGGGGTCTGATTCCTTATGGGATGTGAGCAAATCTCCACAGCAAGTAGCTTGCTTACGAAATAAAAAATACTATGACCAGCCTATGGAGATTCCATTAAATCTATGCCTCGGGGAACTCATAGGACGACCCAATCGTTTTATTTTTGAGGGAATAGCGGATGGAAAAGTTCAACGGTGGCATTGTCCGGCAACGGGCAAGATTGGGCTCATTGAAAAATTCCGTGGAATTCCTTGTCTTTTTACTCCAACGGCCAACAATGGAAAGCGTACGACCCAGGGGACCGTCGAGGCAATTTCCTTAAATTCTGGAACAGATTGGATTGGGATCAATCAAAATCGAATCAATGGTTGGATCGAGTATCTTTTACGAAAAAATGCTTTTCCAGAAATGGTCGATACGGAGGGATGTTTCGTGCGCCACGAGGTTAAAATCGACGATTCGCGCATTGACCTTGTCGTTGAAAACGGTGGAAAGTGTACATTTTTAGAACTCAAGACGCCGATCCATGATCTCCTGCTTTTACCGGGCGATCGTTTTTCGCGACCGTCATCGAGCACATTTTTTGACCGTGGGTTACGTCATTTTCAAACATTAGCCCGTCTTTCCCAAGCTGGGCATCGCGCTATTGTCGCGCTATGTTTCATTTATGACGCGGTTCCTTTTTCTTCGCCGGAGAGGAATAAGTGGAATGCCAAAATTGTTGATATTATTGGAGAGGCGAACGCACTTGGTGTTGAAAATTGGCAATTTAATTTAAAAATTTCTCCTTCTGCGCTGGGTGTTGTTTCCTATAAAAAATTGGAACCGGCTATTTTGGCATAAAAGTTCATTGATTCATTCTTGTCGGATTCTTAAAAAATGCATACTAATGGGAGATGGATTTGCCAGATCGGGTTATTCGCGAACGTTTTATCCGCGAGCACGACCGCAGTTTTTCGGTTGTTGCTCCGGCGGGGACTGGCAAGACGACGGCCATAACTCGGCGCATTGTTGACATTGTTGCGCGCCAATCGATTCCTTTGGAGAAGCTGATTGTGGTGACCTATACCAATAAGGCGGCGGGGGAATTGCAGCAGCGGACACTACTGGAGGTTCAAAAAATAGATGGAAATTTAAATTATTATAACAAAATTTTCTTTGGAACGATCCATGCTTTTGCCGACCAATTACTGAGGAAATACGGGCATTTTATTGATATTAATCCGGATTTTGAAGTTGAAAAAGACGGGCATTTGTTGTGGGATGATTTTTTACAAAATCTCAAAGGGGGAAGTTTCATTCCGCCCATCATCGGTAAATTCGTTCCACGGGAAGCCTTATACTCGCTTGTTAGGGATCATTATCATCAAGAAATTGCGAATTTTACAACTAACTCAAAAACTTCCTTATCAAGCTGTCTTGGTCCGTTGCTCGAATATCCGGCTAAAAGTAATATGAATATCGTTCACTTTCAGGAAAATCTTCGCTATTGGTTACAAAATCAGGAGTTACCTTTTCCTAAAATCGGCACAAATTCCAAGGAATTTATTGCATTGTACGAATATTTGTTGGGGCCTTCCGAGGATGAATGTTCTCAAATTTGTGGGGATTACTTCAATGATTTAGTTCAAAAATTTGAGCAATTTCGTTTTCGCGAGGGCCGTTTTACATTTTACGATTTAATAAAATTTTCTCTCTATTTAGTACGTCACGAAAATGCTAAAAAAATATTATGTGATTTTTTTGTTATACTCGATGAAGCCCAGGATACGGATCCGCAACAATTTGAGTTACTCCTTGGAATTGCGCAGCCACCGTCGATTATGAATGTAGATTTTTTTCACAACCCTCCCCTTCCTGGCCATTTTTGCATGGTTGGTGATCCGCAACAGTCGATTTATGCCGATCGTGCAGACGTTGCATTTTATCAAAAAATTCATGAAACATTTATTGCAAACGGTACTTTAGAAGCGCTTCATTTTTCGGCAACTTTGCGTTTCGGGGAAAATATTATTCATCAAATTAACCAAATTTTTCCCAACATTTTAAATGGAAAAAATGGTCAGGTTTCTTTTTCGCCGCTCACTTCTGCCATCAATCAATTCTTTGGGGTAGAGAATACATTTTTCGGTCATGTTTCCGGGTGGTTATGCCTAGATACTGTGCCATTTGAAGATGAATTGTCCTTCCTTTGTCATTTTTTTCGTAAAAAAAATCCTCAAGATTTTAACCTTTCTTCATGGAGCGAAATGGCGATCCTTTGTCCGCGAAAAAATTGGTTACACGAAATTCAAAATGCATTTTTTCTGATGGCGGACATGCCCAAATTACAGCTCCATTCTGCTACGCAAACCTATGGCGAATTTCCTGAATTTTCTTGGTTTTATGCCATAATAACGGTGCTATTTAGTCCGCAAAATCGATTCGAATTTTCTGGAATTTTACATGAAATTTTCGGATTTCCCGATGCAATCATTGCGCGCCATTTCCGGTCGGGTGCTGTGGAGGAAGTTGTTGCCATTGAAGATTTTTTTGCGGAAATTAGACTAAAATGCGTGACATTATCCCCATTACAAATACTCAATTTACTTTTTGACAAATTTGATTTGATTGCACGTATTATTAGCATTCATGGAAATTTTTGTGATAAAATTCATAAGGAATTACAATTAATTGCCGCAGAATCCATTTGTAACGCAGATTTTCTATTCCGATTGAAAAAAAAATCTCAGGAAATTTACCAATCGGAATGGATTGAACGGGATGCTATTCAATTATACACCTTTCACAAAGCGAAGGGACTCGAATGGCCAATTGTTATTATTCCATTTATTAATCGCAAGCAAATGCCCGTTGTACATACTTTCCCTTGCATAGTAAATCAAAAAATTGCCATTAATAAACGGCAATATGAAGAATGGTCAGACCATTGCGCTTATGTAAATAATTTACAACGCTTGCTTTACGTTGCTTTGACACGGCAGAAACGACAAGCTATTTTTATTGACGATGGTCGGGAAATGTGTCCGAGTTCTATTGCCGCTCTCTTGGGCAAATTTGAATCAAACTAAAGGCTGCACGCCCTTTAGAATTTCCGCCAAAGGATCCATCCTCTGGACCGGTATTTCAGACCAGTCTATGTACAAAGGCCCGGAGCTATTTTAAAAAGGCCCGCCATCGGCGCGAAGCGCCGAGGGCAAGGCGACTTGTCGCCCGATCCCAGTAGGGATCGGGCCTTTTTAATTCCCCGCGGCTTCGCCGCGGGGGGCTTGTGAAGAGATCAATGAATTCATGACTCTTTATGGGATATAAATCCTCCATATTCTTATTGAGCCTTAAAATGGGACATGGGCGAAGTATTCATAGCCAATGCGTTGTGTGCGAGGAAGAGCTCTTTATATTCCTTCCAATTTCGCACGCGTAAAACTTGTTCCCTGGGCATCCACACGGCCAATGTAAATATTTTTTCTTTTAAATAACATGGGGCTTGGATTTGAGCGATTCGCGCCGATAGAATAAGATTTTCATTTTCAAGTTCCGCGCATTGGGCTTCAATTTTCCGCAAATTATTAGCATGTATGAAAGCTTCTTGGCGAAAATATAGCGTCCCAAATGTTGACATAAACGCGATAAATGTCGAACTTACGCCCAACGATAGGATGAGTTGATTGTTAATAAACTGTCTTTTCATTTTAAAATTTCTCCAATGCTCTAAGTTTTGCCGATCGGCTGCGATGGTTATGGGTAATTTCCGCGTCCGTCGGCGCCATGGGTTTTTTGGTTAAAATTCTTGCAATGGAAGAGCGATCATTCCATTTTTCGTGGCAATCGATTGCTTTTCCTGCTTTTTCATTAAAAAATTGCTTTACGATTCGATCTTCTAGGGAATGAAAACTGAGCGCCACCAATCGTCCATTATGTTCCAATTGTTCGAAAGCTTTGGGCAGAACGGTACGAATTTCTTCCAATTCCCTATTAACGGCAATGCGCAATCCTTGGAAGGTACGTGTTGCCGGGTGAATTTTTTCGTGGAATTTTTTTTGGACAATTTTTGCAATGCATTCGGCGAATGTATCCGCATATTTTATCATTTCACTTCCACGCTGGGCCAAAATTGAATCAACAATTTTTCGCCAATGATGTTCCTCACCAAAATCTCGAATGGCTTCGATGAGTTGTCCGCGATCGGCCGTTGCTAAAAATTCGTGAGCTGTTAAGCCATTTTGGGGATCCATGCGCATATCCAATGGCGTGTGGTAACGAAATGAAAAACCTCGAACTTCGTCGTCGAGTTGGAGCGTAGAGATTCCAAAATCGAAAAAAATACCCCGCAAAAGTGGCAGCGAAAGTCGATCAATCGTTGAAAATGGACCATTAAAAAATTGAAATCGATTCCCAAATTCTGCCCTTAATCGCTCGGCATGAACAGTGACTGTCGGATCTCGATCAATGGCGAATAGGGTAATATTAGGATAATTTTCGAGGAAATATCGACTATGCCCACCGCCTCCAAAGGTACAATCCAAAAAATTTCCACCGCGCTGCAAATTGAGAAACCGTGCCGTTTCATGGAGCATAATCGGAATATGAGTTGTCTCTTTTGTTCCGATCATAGGCCTAATCCCCTGAGCACAGAAGCGACATCTTCCTGCGACTCTTTTGCTAAGTAATCATTGAAAATTCCCGGTTCCCACACACTAAACGTACTTCCTCCACCGACAAATATCACTTCCGATTGAATTTGGGCATGTTTCAGTAACCGCTCTTCAATCTTTATACGCCCTTTATTATCGCAGGACAAAGTATCAGCTTTGGAAAACAGTCTCGCAAGGACCATTTGCCCTTGCGTGTCGCCGAAACTAACTTCTGCAACTTTTTCTTCCAGACGCGCAATCATTTTCGGAGGATAAACGGTAATGCAGCCGACGGGATTTGGTAGCGCTAGAAAAGTATCCGTTTCCGTGTCGGGCCTCCATTTGGCGGGCATAGCGATACGCATTTTTTCGTCCATCGAGCGAACATATTCACCAACATAGAAACTTTTTACCAATGAATTCACGACTTCCTGTTTCCCCCAACCAATCCTACTGTCCCATAGTTTCCCACAATTTCCCACTAGTCAACACTTTTTTATTATCAAAAATATCCAACAAAGCAAGTTTTACTTGCGTTTAGCGGAAAAATTTTGGAGAAATATTAAAATAGTCCCATTTCCTACGAGGAATTGCAAATTTCTTGGCCTATTAACGCCTAACTATGTGCCTCATCCTCGTCGCGAAGCGACGAGGATGAGGCGAAAAAAGCCCCGCGGCTTCGCCCGCGGGGTTCGGGGAAAATATTTTTTAAAAAAAGAAAGATTAAGAGTGTTCCGTGCGGTCAATATCTATTTTGTCGAAGATATCGCCCAAGCTGGTCAATTCTTGGTCGCTCTTTAATTTATCATAGGCCTTGATTTCGGCTTCGAGCGCACTGGTATCGTAATTAGCAACCTTTATGGATAGGCCGATGCGGCGTTCATTGCGATCGATTTTAATCACACGAGCCGTAACTTCGTTGCCAATGGCCAATACGTCCTTAATTTTCTCGACATGATTTTCCGAAATTTGACTGATATGGATCATGCCGTCGATGCCATGCTGTAGCTCGACAAATGCGCCATAGGAAGTAATTTTGACCACTTTTCCCGTCACCAAACTACTAATTTGAAAGAGCGCATCGATATTTTCCCATGGATCATTGGTCAATTGTTTCATACCGAGAGCAATGCGTTGTTGCGTGGGATCGATATCAATGACAATGGCGTCGACGATGTCACCTTTCTTCAGGACCTCATTGGGATGATTAATTTTTTTCGTCCAACTAATATCTGAAACATGAATCATACCGTCAATGCCATCTTCCAGCTCCACAAAAGCACCGTAATTGGTAATATTTCGGATGGCTCCATGGATATGGGCACCTATGGGATAATTATGCTTCACCATTTCCCAAGGATTTTCCTCGAGCTGTTTGATACCGAGTGCAATTTTTTGACTACTTTTTTCAATGCCAATCACGACGGCTTCGATCTCACTGCCGACTTTTAATAATTCGCTGGGTTTATTAATACGTTTTGTCCAAGACATTTCCGCCACATGGATGAGACCTTCCACTCCCGGTTCAATTTCGATAAAGGCGCCATAGGGTACAAGATTGACCACCTTTCCCTGAATTTTACTGCCAATGGGATAGCGAAATTCGATATTATCCCATGGATTATTTTTAGTCTGTTTCATACCAAGGGCGACCCGTTCCTTTTCGGGATCGATTTCGAGGACCATGACTTCAATTTCTTCACCTACACGGACCAATTCATGGGGATGGGAAATTCTTCCCCAGGACATGTCGGTAATATGAAGGAGGCCATCCATGCCATCAAGATCGACAAATACACCGTAATCGGTAATATTTTTAACAATACCATGACATATCGCACCGACTTGGATGTTTGACATAGCCTTTTGTCGTTTGCCTTTACGCTCTTCTTCGATGAGTTCGCGCCGAGAAATGACAATATTTTTGCGTTCTAGGTTAATTTTAACGATTTTAAAGTCATAGGTTTGGCCGAGATATTGATCGAGATTTTTAGAAGATTGGGTATCGATTTGCGATCCGGGAAGAAAAGCGTCAACACCGATATTGACGATAAGGCCGCCCTTCGTTTTCGATTTAACTTTACCGTGAACAATCGAGCCTTCCGGACAAGTTTCAACAATGCGAGCCCAATTTTTTTTCTGTTCCGCCTTATCGAAGGAAACGATGGGATTCCCTTCTCGATCTTCAAGTTTTTCGAGAAAAATATCGATGCTTTGGCCCACAGAAAATTCATTGATATCATTGAATTCAATGGCAGGAATTTTTCCTTCCGTCTTCGTACCAATATCGACTACCACCACATTATCGCCGATTTCCGTAATAATACCGGAAACAACCGTCCCTGGAAGTAGTTCCTTGACCGGAGTCGCTTCCAGTAATTTTTCCATTATATTTGACATTTATAGGTGCTCCACAAGGGAGGGTTAAGAGGTTAAAGATAATATTACCGTAATATTATTTCGGAGTTTTAGGATTTCAAAAAATAGAATTAAGCAAGCATTAAAATACATTTCTAGTAAATTTTATTATTTGACGGAGAAATTTTTTTGCCAAGCTGGGCCTGAATTTTTACATGCCGCTCGCTCCCACCCTCTACTCTCCAGCCTTGAAAAAAAATTGGTGTTTGTCAAATTATTTCTTAAAATTATCGAAAAAACAAACAAACTCAAAAATTTTTCTTGACTTTGTTTTGACATTGTACTAGGACACAAACTCTTGGTTATTTCCGTAAATAGTCGTTTCAAAATTCCGCTAATGGCTTGCTTTCTTCCGCTGGCAACTGGAATATTATTGGCAAAATTTATCGGTCACGTCGAGTGGATAACCATTGCGGGGACTTTGTTCGGTGGTACTTGTTTTTGCTATTTTTTCTCTGGGCAAAAACGATTTTTGAGACACTGTTTTTTAATCAGTTTTGCAGCTATCTATGCCTTTTGTCGCTTTGAAACAACGATCACCATTGATCGGAATCAAATCTGGAACCTGACCTATGATGTCAAAATTGAGAAAATTGACCGCAAATTGGAACGCGCTAAGGTGTACGGCTATGGAAAAATCGTAAAAGTATATGACCAAAAATACCACCCCCTGGAAGGCCATCGCATTTATTTCTATTTGAATGGAGATGAAGATTACATTTCTTCGCAAATTTTGAAGTTATCTTCGGGAATTCGTCTGCTAAAACCAGCCACATCGGAAACATTTTTTTCCTATTTAACCCAGAAAAATATCTACCTTTACGGTTATCGCGGAAAAATTTTAAAACTCATTGAGGCGGAAAATGTTTTTCAAGGTTTTTTCGCTAGAATCAATCGGATGCTACGTGATCAAATTATGGGTTATACTCAGAGATACGGCAGCCATTCTTCCGATGGTATTCTTTACGGCATTTTACTCAGCGATAAAAAAGAACTTTCGAAAAAACAAAAAGCCAATTTTCATAATACAAGTGCGGCACATTTACTGGCGGTTAGTGGGTTGCATATCGGTATGATCGGTTTCGCTTTGGACCTATTATTGCGCTGTTTTTTTCTGAAAAAATCATGGCGACGCTGGCCAATCATTGGGATTTTATTATTTTACGTCGGAGCCATTGGATTTCCACCGTCGGCGGTTCGGGCATGGCTCATGTTATCTTGTTTTTGGAGCGCTGGGTTTTGTCTGCGAAAATCGTCGGGCCTATCTTCGCTTCTATTGGCTGCAATTTTGACACTGCTCTATGATCCCATACTCCTCTTCGACATTGGATTTCAACTTTCCTACGGTGTCGTAGCCATGTTACTTCTTCTCGCAACGCCGCTTCGACAAATTATTTTATGGTTTTTTCGTAAATTACGTCGCAATATATTCCCGATGATAAGATCCAGTAAAATACAGCGATTATCATGGAAGACGGCGGAGTTGCTATCCATTTCGATGGCAGCGACCCTAGCGAGTGCACCTTTGACTTTCGAATACTTCAACATGTTTAGTTTAACGGGGATTCTTCTTAATCCGATTGTCATACAAATGGCACTTCCTACCGTTGTCTGTGGTTTTTTATTTTTATTACTCGGTATTTTACATTTAGAATGGTTTGTCGGAAACATATTATTTTTGCTCGCGCGTGCGGGTGTATCCTCAATTGATTTGCTATTATTCCTCTCGGAACAATACATTCCTTGGCATATTGAGTTTTTGACAAAGCCGAATGGCATTGGCCTATGGTTTTTCGCAATTGTTGTCGTCATAGCACTAAAAATTCACGAAGCTCACAAAAATTTCCAATGGCAACGCATTCACCGAAGAATTTTTGAGAAAACATAATCTACCGTTCCCAAAGGATTGTGGTTTGATTTTTACAATACCTGCAACCATCGGAAACGGGTAAATTTTTTTAGTCTATTTAGGAAGAGCAACCCAATTTTACTAACATATTCATGATTGCTTTGCGAAACTCTCCAGAGGCGTTTGTTTCAGCAAGATAATAGCGGATTTCTTTCAATAAATCTTGTGGATTGGGAAAAGTTTCTAAAATTTCCTTAACTTCTTTCACGGATTGCTTTACAATGGCTTTCCGGATAGACGTTTTCACTGAGGCGAAGAAGTCTTCTTCATTGAAGCGTTTTGTCAGGGATTCGCTCGAAAAAACGGTCCTTGCATCGAAGAAGTTTTTTTCCCAGGTAAGAGTTTCTCCATTGGGATACATCGTCTCAACAATAGTTTTTTGAGGTAAATTTGGAGTTTTGCTTGGAATTTTTTTAAATTCCATGTATCGGATTCCTGTCGTGGGATCCATCTTATAGTTAGCTCCCGTTTGAGGATTTGTATGAAAATTCATTACAGGCAGTCTCCGGATGATGTTACCCGTAGCCGATGACACTTCCAAAGAGGGCTTTTGTTCCACTTTTCTCTTGGGATTCGCCTCTAAAAGCGTATCTCCAAGCATAACGCTACAAACCAAAATATAACTGAAATGATCTATTTTTTTCAACATATAAAATCCTATTTCGATTTGAAGAGAATGAATTTTTAGTAACTATCAATAATTATTATCGAAAAAATAGTGGCTTCTGCAAGGGACCTATTTTTTATGACCAAGTTTGTTTAAAAAAAGTTGACGTTATGCCACTAAGACAATTTAATTGACCCATGTCCAGTCAAAGCAAAATATATGAATTTGGTCGGAAAACGGATGGCGATGCGGCAATGCGTCCTTTACTCGGCGGTAAGGGGGCGAATTTAGCCGAAATGGCACGTATTGGATTACCGGTTCCTCCAGGATTTACGATTACGACGGAAGTTTGCGCCGAATTTAAGACAAATGGCGAAAGGTTGCCCGTCTACCTCTTCGATCAGGTCAAAGCGGCGATCAAGAATGTCGAAGCTCAGCAGGGAAAAACATTTGGCGATCTTGAAGATCCGCTATTATTTTCCGTACGTTCTGGAGCGCGCGAATCGATGCCCGGTATGATGGATACGATTCTCAATCTCGGACTTAACGATCAAAGTGTTCAAGGCTTTGCAAAACATACGAATAATCCGCGCTTTGCCTACGATTGTTATCGCCGATTTATCCAGATGTACGGCGATGTGGTCATGGGTGTCCAGGCTACTGATGACCATGAGGAGGAGCCCTTCGATGCCGTATTGGGAGAACTCAAGCGGGAGGTCGGCGCTCAAAACGATGTGGATCTGACTGCGGAGCAACTCCAGGAATTAATCCGACGCTACAAGGATTTGATCAAAAAATTCGTCGGAACAGAATTCCCTCAAGATGTCTATGTCCAGCTAAAAGGCGCGATCGGCGCTGTTTTCAAGTCCTGGAATAACGAGCGAGCGGTTATCTATCGCCAGAAATATAATATTCCGTCGGAATGGGGAACGGCGGTAAATGTGCAATCGATGGTATTCGGAAACATGGGTAATAATTGTGCGACCGGTGTCGCTTTTACGCGTAATCCCGCCAATGGTATACACGAATTTTATGGCGAATATCTGATTAATGCCCAGGGTGAAGACGTCGTCGCCGGCATTCGTACGCCCCAACCCATCGCTGCCCTCAAAAATGATATGCCCAAAGTTTTTGATCAATTGGTATCCGTCTGCAAAACATTGGAGGATCATTTCCGCGATATGCAGGATTTTGAATTCACCATTGAACAGGATAAGCTCTACATGTTACAGACGCGTAACGGAAAACGGACAGGACTAGCGGCGGTACGCATTGCGGTAGAGATGGTCGACGAAAAGCGCATTTCCCGGGAAGAAGCGGTTAAGCGTATTCCCGCGGACTCAATTTCTTCTCTACTTGTCCCCGTATTCGATGAGAAGGAGAAAAAGAATTTGAAAAAATTAGCCATCGGATTACCGGCGGGACCAGGCGCAGCCTGCGGAAAGGTATATTTTTCTGCGAAAAAAGCGGAAGAAATCCATGCCAAAGGCGAAAAAGTCATCCTCTGCCGCATCGAGACTTCACCGGAAGATATCCGCGGCATGTTGACTTCGGAGGGCATCCTGACGAGCCGCGGCGGTGTCAGTTCCCATGCGGCGTTGGTAGCGAGACAAATGGGTAAAGTTTGCGTCTGCGGAGCAGGAGCGCTACACATCGACTACGCAACAAAAACTATTCAGGTCGATGGAACAACCATAAAAGAGGGGGATTACCTTTCCATCGATGGGACAACGGGAGAAGTTTTTTCCGGAAAAGTAGCAACCGTTCCCTCCGAAGTCAACCGCGTACTAGCCGGTGATATGAAGGAGGAAAATAGCGATACGTATCGCCTATTTGCTACGGTAATGGAGTGGGCTGATGGATTTCGTAAACTCGGTATCCGTACCAATGCGGATACTCCAAAACAAGCCAAACAGGCCTTTCAATTGGGAGCTGAAGGAATTGGTTTATGCCGTACGGAACATATGTTCTTCGAAGAAGATCGCATCGATTTCATGCGCGAAATGATTCTCGCGACGACAACGGAAAATCGTATCGACGCTTTGGACCATTTGAAGCCGCTCCAACGCGGGGATTTTGAAGGACTTTTCCGCGAAATGAAGGGATTCCCTGTCACTATCCGCCTGCTAGATCCACCATTACATGAATTTCTTCCAAACTCGGACGATGCCTTGGATGCTTTATCTAAAAAATTTAATATTCCTGTGGAACATATAAAAGCGCGCGTACAAGCACTGCATGAACAAAATCCGATGCTCGGCCACCGCGGTTGTCGGTTGGGAATGACTTATCCGGAGATTACAACTATGCAGGCGACAGCGATTTTTGAAGCCGTTGCTCAAGTCGTTTCGGAGGGAATCGACGTTAAAGTTGAAGTAATGGTACCACTCGTTGGATTCGAAGGGGAATTGGAAAATCAGGTCGCGTTGATCCGAAAAGCTGCCAGTGAGGCAATGGAAATAACTGGTAAAAATTTTAGTTACGCGGTGGGAACGATGTTGGAACTCCCAAGGGCAGCCTTGGTTGCAGACAAAATCGCAGAAACAGCGGAGTTTTTTAGCTTCGGAACAAATGATCTAACACAGACAACGCTCGGTATGAGCCGGGACGATTCGGGATCATTTTTGCCGGAATATATCGCCCAAGAAGTTGTTAAACGCAATCCGTTTGCATCCATCGATGTGGAAGGCGTTGGGCAACTTATGAAAATTGGCGTCGATAAGGCGCGTACGACAAAACTCGGTGTGAAAATTGGAATTTGCGGAGAACATGGCGGCGATCCCGATTCCATAAAGTTTTGTCACAAACTAAATTTGAATTATGTGAGTTGTGCGCCCAATCGCATTCCCATTGCCAAAATCGCCGCCGCTCAAGCCGCGTTGGAGAAAAATAACTAGGGGTTGTCGCTCCCTTAGAATCCTCCGCCAGGAGAGCCCTCTCCTGGATCGAATCTTTTTCCTCCGCGGCGAAGCCGCGGGGGCTGATTCATTTCCACAGCAAAGCCCCACAAAATGCCTTGATACTGCAAATCATAGAGGACAATTGCTATGAATAAATTCGAAGGGAATGGAAAATTTTTGAGCGATTTCTTTTCCGAGGGCATCGACGCCGAAGGTCTCCGTCATGTAATGGCCACAAACGTAGGCATTGATGCCATTTTCCCGAACAATATTATAATGATATTGCTGACATTCTCCTACGATAACTGCACCGGCGCCATAATTTTTAGCTTGAATGATCAAATCGCCGCTACCACCGGAAATAATACCGATTATTTCGATTCTTTTCGGCCCAAATTCCATTGAAACGACATGGGGAAAGTTAGTTTCCAGGAACATTTTTAGTCGATGACGATCGATCGATCGACTGCCTATGACGCCAATTTTTTCGCCATGGTATTCGAAGGCTGGCGCCCAACTTGTCAGGTCGAGCAGCTTTGCCAAACACGCATTATTTCCGATTTCAGGGTGTGCATCCAAGGGTAAATGGCAGGAATAAACCGCAATATCGTGGTCTATGAGTAACTTATATTTTTTATAAGTATTTTCTGTGATTGGTACCGTTTTTCCCCAGAAGAGGCCATGGTGGACGACTAGTAGATTGGCCCCAATGGCAGCAGCTTTTTCAATGGTTTCCAAGGAAGCGTCTACGGCCATCGCTATTTTCGAAATCTTTCCACTATTCTGAAACTGAAGCCCATTGTAGGCTTTTTCGGCATCTGTAATAGCATAAACATTTAGGCGTTCGTTGCAATATTTTACAATTTGGACAAGCAGTAGCATAGCAGAAAGTACAGGAAAAATAACAAAACATACAACAAAATTCAAATAATTCTTGAATAAAATTTTTGCGATCGAATAGTAAGTTCGCCGTGATAGAGGTCCAGAATTTGAGTTATTCGATTGGGGGGCGAGTTTTACTCGACGATCTTTCTTTTTACATCCCGACCAACACAACCGTCGGCATCGTAGGGGCTAACGGTTGCGGAAAGAGCACGCTCTTTCGGCTGATTTTGGGTGATTTAACCTCGGATCAAGGGACGATCGTACGTCCAAATGGAGCGAAAGTCGTAACCGTTCGTCAGGAAGTTAGTGACGATTCCGCAAGATTAATCGATTTCGTCTTGCAGGCCGATGACGATCTAACGACTTTGCGCCGCGCTTCCGAGGAGGAAAACGATGGGATGAAATTGGCGGAAATTTTTGAAAAAATCGAGGCAATCGACGGATTTAATGCCGAAATTCGTGCCGCAACCATCCTTTCCGGACTAGGATTTTTAAATGAAGATTTACAAAAGCCGCTGCGTGATTTTTCGGGTGGTTGGCAAATTCGTGCTGCCCTTGCCTCAACCCTATTTGCGCCATCTGACATTCTATTGCTGGACGAACCGAGTAATCATCTCGATTTTGAGACATCGCTCTGGCTGAAAAATTATTTACAGAAAATTCATGAACAGAAAACGATTCTCATGATCAGCCATGAACGCGATTTTTTAAATACGTTGTGCGACAAAATTCTCCATCTTCCCTCGGGCAATTTGTATTCGGGGAACTACGACATTTTCGTTGAGACGCGGGCCAATCAGCAGCAGGCGCTTGCTCGGCGGATCGAAAAACAAGAGGTGACGCGCAAACATTTACAATCTTTTGTCGATCGCTTTCGCTATAAGGCTTCGAAGGCGAAACAGGCACAGAGTCGAATAAAGATGCTCGAAAGGATGGAAAATTTGCCGAAACTGGACCGCGATCATACGGTTAGTTTTTCATTTCCTAATCCGAGGCCGATCGATCGTCTGTTAATTAATGTTAAAAAAGGTGTGGCGGGTTACGGCGAACACGTCGTTTTGAAGGATCTTAATCTCAAAATTGATGCGGGCGATCGCATCGCTCTATTGGGGGCAAATGGTAATGGAAAATCGACCTTGGTAAAGGTTCTTTCGGATCGATTGGCGCTTTTTGAGGGGAGTATTGAATTTGCTAAAAAGTTGCAAACTGCCTATTTTTCGCAGCAACTGACGGATGAATTAACGGTTGAGAAGACGCCATTTGAGATTCTATCGGCGATTTTGACCGATCGCAACGAAACGCAGGTACGGGCACAATTGGCGCGATTTGGGCTCATGCAGCAGAAGTCTGACACGCGGGTAAAAAATCTTTCTGGGGGCGAAAAAACAAGACTGCTATTGGCTATTATTACCCGTCAGGCACCGCATATTTTGATTCTCGATGAACCCACGAATCACCTCGATATCGATGCGAAAGACGCGCTCATCGATGCGCTCAACGAATACGAGGGGGCTGTCGTCCTTGTTTCGCACGATTTTTACTTTATCGAGTCGGTTTGCGACCAGCTTTTACTGGTAAAAGATGGTCATTGTCAGCCTTTTTCAGGAGATTTGGAAGATTATGTCGAAGCGGTTCTCGCCGAAAAACGGGAGATGAAAAAATCGGAAAATGCAGTAAAAAATATGGAAAGAAATCACTTGTCATTGCAGGACGAAAAAAAGAAGAAGCAGCTTTTGAAGCAGCTCGAAGAATTAGGGCGACAAATTGAAGAACTAAGCCAGAAAAAACAGCAACTGGAAGTTAAAATAAATTTATCCTACGATGAAAATATTTTCAGAAATTTCACATCTGTTGCGCAAGAATTGGCACAGAAGGAGCTGGAATGGTTACAATTATCGGAAATGCTGGAGGCGATGTGAATTATTTTAAAATTACTTGACAGCTGTCGATTTCTTTTCAAAGCTGGAGAGTAGAGGGTGGGAACGAGCGACACGTAAAAAATCTCAACCCAGCGTAAATGCCTTACTTTTACTTTTTACGTTTTTATGCTTTGTTGCTTTGTTTAAACATAGAAAAATTATCGCAATTTCATAAATTCTAAAAAATATTTTTGAAAAATGTTTTCTGAAAACGTTTAAAAAAAACTTGACAAACCTAATTTTTCTTCCAAGGCTGGAGAATAGAGGATAGGAGCAAAGGGTGCGTTTAAATTGAAATGCTAGGACGAGTTTTTCTTTTTTGTAGAAATTTTTCAACAATATTAGCAATTTGCTCGGCGGCATTTGGTATAAATGCCTTCTCGAGATAACGATGCATCATTAATAAAATAGTTGGATTGGAAATCATTTCAATGGCTCGATTGGCTAAAACATCCAAATTGTCTTGCTCAATGACAATCGCCGTTCCTTGCTGCTCCGCTCGCCTTCCATTGGCAAGCTGATGGATATAGGCATCGCCTCCATGGGGAACGAGGATCATCGGCTTTTTACAAAACTGACACTCCGCAATAGTACCGGCTCCCGCACGTGCAATGACGAGATCACATGCCCGTAACATAGCATTCATATTTTCACAAAAAGGTAACATGTGAAGCGTACAATCCTCAAAATTGATGCTCCGCTCCTCCTTAAGTTCGGTCCCAGCAATGCAGTAGAGATCAATGTTATGATGCGCAAAACGCATAAAATTTTGCTGGGCCCATCGATTGAGCGCCGTCGCTCCCGCACTACCACCAATGATGAGGATGATTCTTTTCGATGGCGGCCAACCGAGCTGTGCGCGCGCATTAGCCTTCGATTTCTCTACGAATTCTTTACGAATCGGAAACCCAACTCGTTCGATCTTTTTTCGCCGGTACCCTACTGAAACATAGTCAGGAAGAAGGATTTTGTTGGCAAATTGAGCGGCCAAACGAAACGCTTTCCCAGGGATGACATTGGGTTCGTAAAGAATAGAGGGAATTTTTTTGATTTTTGCAGCTAGTACGAAAACGAAGGAAGTAAATCCGCCAAAGGAAATAATGAGGTCAATTTTATGTTTTTTTAAAAATTTCAAGGCGAAATGGAGAGACGAAACTTGTGAAGTTATGCACTTGAAAAAGGCAATTGGGGAGAATCTTAAGGGTTTGGCATTCGTTTTGACAAATGAAAATTGAGTGTATTTTTTTGAAAAAATCTCATCAACTTTCCGGTTGCTGGTGATAAAAATGCATCGATGTTCGGTCAAGCGTTCTGCGATTGCGATTGCGGGAGCCATATGTCCTCCCGATCCTCCGCTAACCAAGAGAATATTCATGGGATGAAAACATGAAAAAAATTTCTTTTTGCAACTTTATTTATATTTTTATATCTATTTCGATCTATCAAAAAATCGAGTTATAGCCTTTTTTTGAGCTTGGAAGAAAAATTAGATCTGTCAAGTGATTTTTTTAAATAATAATTTAGTAAGATTTCGCCCAGACAGCTTTTTGTTGGGTTAGTCGGCCCGTAAATATGCAGGTTCCCAATGGATTTTCGTCTGTTTTATTCGATAAAATACAGCGAATCGTCACACTAAATTTTTCCTTCATCGCCTCTTCGATCATCCGATCTCCTGCGAAAAATGTCACCGCATACCCTCCCTGTCCTTCAAAAAATTCCACAAATTCCTTTTCTGAAGTTATTTGTTGCGTATTTTGTTTGCGAAAGGTATGCGCCCGCTCAAACATTATGCGTTGAATCTGCGTCAGCTCCTGTCCCAGATTTTGAATAAATTCATCGACCGATAGGGTATATCTTTCCATAGTACAGCGGCGGAGAATGGAAACAGAATTTTTCTCCCAGTCGCGGGGACCTATTTCTATGATCAGAGGCACACCTTTTTTGATCCATTCCCATTTCTTTACACCACCATTGAGGTATTCGCGTCCGTCGATGTGGACTCCTACGGGACGATCGTCATAATAAACTTTTTCGACCTGCGCTTTAATTTGTGCACAGTATTCTTGGACGGCACTTTTATCTTTTTCGTGATGGATAATAGGTAAAATGACGACGTGCTGTGAAGCTAAACGTGGCGGCAAAATTAAACCATCGTCATCGGAATGGGTCATAATCAATCCACCGATAAGCCGCGTCGAAGCCCCCCAGGACGATGTCCACGCATATTGATTTTCACCATTACGCCCTACAAATTGAATATTAGAAGATTTTGCGAAATTTTGTCCCAGGAAATGCGATGTTCCGGCCTGTAACGACTTTCGATCTTGCATCATTGCCTCGATACACAGTGTTTTTACGGCACCGGGAAAGCGCTCCATTTCCGTTTTTTCGCCACAAAGAACTGGCATTGCCATGTAATTCTCAGCAAATTCGCGATAACACTCGAGCATCTTTTCCGCTTCTTCTAGCGCTTCCGCACTTGTTTCATGGACCGTATGGCCTTCCTGCCACAAGAATTCCGAGGTTCGCAAAAATAGGCGCGTCCGCATTTCCCAGCGCACGACGTTTGCCCATTGGTTGATGAGAATAGGTAAATCGCGGTAAGAATGAACCCAGCGGGCAAAGGATTCGCCGATAATCGTTTCCGAAGTGGGACGGACGATCAATGGTTCTTCTAAGGGCGAAGCAGGGATCAATTTGCCCTGGTCATTTGCTTGCAATCGCGTATGTGTTACAATGGCACATTCTTTTGCGAATCCCTCAACGTGTGTCGCCTCGCTTTCTAAGTATCTTAGAGGAATGAATAGGGGGAAATAAGCATTCTGGTGGCCCGTTTTTTTGAACATGCCGTCTAAAATGCGTTGCATATTTTCCCAAATCGCGTATCCCCAAGGCTTGATGACCATACATCCGCGAACATCGCTATTCTCGGCCAAATCCGCCTCCTTGATCACCTGCTGATACCATTCGGGAAAATTTTCTAAACGCGACGGCGTTATGCCAGATTTTTTCATCTTTTTTTCCTTCTCTATTAATCGTTGCTAGCGTTGCAATACTTTTTTACGATCGCTTCATTGTATCGACGAAAGCTTCAACAATACCGCTTCTAATTCCTTTTTTTTAGCCATATTTTCGGCCAATAGATCCCTTGCTCCACCAACGATATTTTGGGGTGCGTGTGCTAAAAAATCTTCATTTTGTAACTTTTTTTGATTGATTTCGATGAGTCGGTCGAGTTCCTTTAGCTCATGACTGAGACGCTCCTTTTCCGCTTCAATATCGAGACTGTCCGCCGTATCTATGTGGATAGAACCTAATGTAACAATGGTTGTCGGTAACTGTAATGCCTCCACCGTTTCCTCAAAAAATTGCGTCAATAATAAGTATTTTATGTCCTGTCGATGACGTTCGATTACCTCATTCGCTGCCGAATCCGCCTTAAAATAAAATTTTACATCCCGACGAGATGCAAGGCCAAATTGCGCTTTTAATGCCCGTGCCGCAACTACTAGTTCCCGAATATGCTCGATTTCTTCGATCAATGTCGCTGCCTTCCCAAAATCGATCTGAGATAATTTTTGACGCAATTCATCGCTACTCTCCAAAGGTTCTTCATTTAAAAATTTTGTCCCATAACCGTGATCCTGCCAAAGCTCTTCCGTAACAAATGGGATAAAGGGATGAAATAAAAGTAGCAGCTGGCGTAGGATAAGGTCGTGTACCGCCCAAATGGTTTCACCGGTACGCATTTTTGAAATTTCGATATACCAGTCGCAGTAGTTACTCCAAAAGAAAGTATGCAAAATTTGTAGGGCGCGACTGAATTCGTAATCTGCCATCGTACGTTCGAACGTATCCATTATTTCCAATAGCTTGCCCAAAATGGTGATATCGTCCGTTTCTAAGCTATCGCCGTCAATGCGTGTGACAATCGCTTCAATGGAACTGCGATCGCCTTCCATACTGCCCTGTTGGCGAAAACGAAAGGAATTCCATAGCTTCGTACAAAGTTTTTTCCCCTGGGCAACGCGGTCTTCCGAAAATAAAATATCCTGGCCATTAGGCGCCATTGATAGCAACCCCATACGCACGCCGTCCGCTCCGTATTGTTCGATGAGATCCAGGGGATCCGGCGAATTACCCAGACTCTTCGACATCTTTCGCCCTATGTGATCGCGAATAATACCCGTGAAATAAACGTTTTTAAACGGAATGCGTCGACGGATTTCGTCATCGGATAGCCTTTTTTCTTCGTCGCCGAGCAAACTTAATCCCGACATAATCATCCGCGCCACCCAGAAAAAGATGATATCGGGTCCTGTAACGAGATCCTCCGTGGGATAGAAATAGTTGAAACCCATCTCCGCCATCGTTCCTTCATCGGGCCAACCTAGGGTCGCTGACGGCCAAATCGCCGAGGAAAACCATGTATCCAATACATCTTCGTCCTGCTCCCAATTTTCAGGATCTTCCGGCCCATCGACCGATACGTGCCAATTTTGCGGATCATTGCGATCCTTTCCTTTCCGGTACCACACCGGAATGCGATGCCCCCACCAGAGTTGCCGACTGATACACCAATCCTTGATGTTATCGAGCCAATGAGTATAAGTTTTCTCCCAACGCTCCGGTCGAAAGTGGATAAATCCCTTTTGGACCGCCAATTTAGCTTCCTCCACACACGGATAGCGCAAAAACCATTGCTCCGAAAGCATGGGTTCCACGGGTACTCCAGCTCGCTCCGAAAATCCAACGTTGTTGACATAGCTCTCTTCCTTCAGCAGGAAACCGTTTTCTTTCAAATACTCCCCTACCCTTTTACGGGCTTCGAAACGATCCATTTCGGCAAATTCCGGTCCTGCAAGGTGATTTAATTTTCCATTTTTATCGATTACACCGATGGCTGCTAATCCATGGCGTTGGCCGATCTCGAAGTCTACCATATCGTGGGCTGGTGTTATTTTTAGCACTCCCGTTCCGAAGTCTTTCAATATCGCTTCGTCGGCGATGATCGGGATGGATTCGCACAGAACAGGACGCCAGCAATGGAGTCCTATGAACTCTTGGTAGCGTTCATCGTTGGGATGTACGGCAACCGCTACGTCGCCCATAATTGTTTCTGGCCGCGTCGTAGCAACGGTAATAAACGTACCGGGTTTTTCGACGATTTCGTATTGGACGTAATAGAGAATTGAATTTTGCTGACGCATGATGACTTCTTCGTCACTGAGCGCAGTCATACTTACCGGACACCAATTCACAAGCCGCGAACCCTTGTAAATGTAGCCTCGCCGATACCATTCCACAAACATTGCAAGTACGGTGCGGTAGTAATCGGGATCGAGAGTATATTTTAGAGCGGACCAGTCACAGGAGACACCTAGTTTTTTGAGTTGGTCGAGGATAATATTACCATGTTTTTCGCGCCACTTGCGAGCGAGATCGAGGAAGGCTTCGCGGCCGACGTCATGCCGCGTCTTATTCTCTTTGGCGAGTTCTTTTTCGATTTTAATTTGGAGAGAAATTCCGGCGTGATCGATACCGGGAACCCAGAATACGGATTGATTTTTTTGTCTTGCGCGACGGATTAGGACGTCCTGGATCGTATTATTGAGGATATGGCCCATGTGGAGAATTCCCGTCACATTAGGCGGTGGCATATGGACGGTATAGGCAATTTTATCCGGGGCAATCTTCCGCTTAAAGAGGTCATTCTCGAGCCATTTTGCATACCATTTCCGTTCCAAATCACCGGGAGAATAAGAGACTTCGATCATATTAAAAAAGCTTGATATTTAAAAAATTGGAAATTAAAAGTCTAAAAAGAGACATTCATTGTGGAAATTAAATTATTTTTAAAAAAAATGCTTGACGTAATAAAATATTTAAAAAATATAAGAGCTGATATGAAAAATATAAAATTATCGTCAATATTTGTTTTGTTAATTAGCTCCTATGGTGCGCATGCGAGTTCCATTTGGTTAGAAAATTCTTCTAAAAAATTGTCTTCAAAGGATATAGAGCGCGTATCTTACGCCATGTCTCTGAAGCGTCCGCCGTGCCCAATCAATGGGGAACCTGAGCCGGATTGCAGTGGTATATGTTTCGGTAAAAAAATTTTTTGCATTCACGATACATCATTAAAACGTACAGTTGTAAGAGCATTAACGGAACAAGATAAGAATCTCGACCTAGATGTTCTTGAAAATTTAACGATTACTATCGAAAATTTTAACGATTTAAAAGCTACGCTGGAAAAAAATGGAATAGTTGGCGATTATTCATTAAAGTTTGGAAAAGAAGGTCCGGTTCTAAATGGAGTTAACTCTTCCGTTCTTGTTATTTTAGTACAAGAACTAGGCAAGTTTTTCGGTTTATCGATTGAAGAGATTTTAGAAAAAATCAATTCACTCCAAGAATCGGCTTCCACCGAATAGAGAGAGCAAGCAGCCATTTTCTAAAAAGATTTAAAAATAGGTCGAGATTATTTTGAGTTGACAGTGTGTATAATGATTTAGAATGATCTCTGGACTAGGTACTATGCGACTTAGAGCCGGCTAACTCCGCCAGGTCCGGAAGGAAGCAACGGTCGTCAGGCATCGGGTGCGCCGTAGATCGCCTAGTCTTTTATTTTATCTAGCGTTAAAGCAACGCATATTTTCCCCTCCAAAATGGGGATTTCTTAAAAATTAAATTTTTTCTTTTTTCCATTTTCAAGGACTTTATTTTGGCAAGCGACGATGAGGTGAAAATTTTATTAAAATTTATTTGATGTTTTTTGCAATTTTACTATAACCTAATGGGGATGGTTTTATGGGCGCTATAGGCAAGGATGATTATTTTAGAGGGCTCCAAAGCTTTGCTACAGATTTAAACATCAAAGGAGCAAAGGAGGAAACAAGCGTTGAAGGCTTGATGAAGCTCATCGGAAAAGCTGAGATATGGATCGCTGATGGCAAAATCCAGGTAAAAATGGGTACAGGATCTGAAGTTACGACAAGTCCACTTCAAGATAAATCCGCCTCAGAACTGAATAACATAATAAAAAACGCATGCGGGAATAATGCGGACATTGAACAACTTCTTAACGGAAGTGATGAAGATCGTGCCCGTGTTTTCACGGCATTCATGAAATATGGTCCCGATAACCTTCAGAAGGCCTTAGTGGGGGATGATTCAGCTCGGGAAGGACTTATTAAACATTTAAAAGGAGAACCAAAAACCGATTCAACCCTATCAATGGATAGCTCATTAACTGTCGCTCCGCCAACAACAAAACTGGAATCCGCTTCTAACGATACCACGACAACGAGAATGAATGAGCTATCAGGAAGCATGCAAGCACTTACCAAAAAAAATAGTGAGCAAACTCGAAAATTTGCTAATTGTTTAGAGGATGTGCCTCCAGGAGTCGATAGGAAGACATATAAGCCCCCCGCATTTCAGGAGGTACGGGACGAACTGGCTGACAATTATTCATTTCAAACCAATAGGAACGACGCTCAGCTTACAAAAAGGCGATGGATAGGCTCCGAAGACTGTGAAATTGATCTATTACAAAAAAGTGACACACAGATCGAAACAGACATTGCAAAATTAAATCAAGAAGTAGCAAAATTAGAAAGCGAAATAGGCCCCTTAGAAAATGAACGCAAAGAATTAATCGCCAAGGGAAAAGCTCCCACAGTAGCATTGGCCAGATTATGTAAAGAAGAGAGAAAAATAGAAGAAGAATTACAAGGCGTAAATAATGAGATAGAACAAATCAAAAAAAACATTTCTGATATTGATGAGAGAATTGGAGGAATGGGGACAGGTTTTTTTAAAACATACACCCCAAAAGAAGAAGAAGAGAAAAAAAAGCTCGAGCAAACGAAAAAAACTCTAGAAGCAGATATAAAACAACTTGAGCAAAAGCAACGAACCTTGCAAGAAGAACTAAAGCAAAAGAAAGAAGCTTCTAAATCGAAGGAAGAGGAATGTAATTCTCTTTCAAAATCAGCGATATCTAAACATGATACCTTAGAGGCCAAAAAAAAGAACATAGCGACTAAAAAAGGAGAAATAACTACTAAACAGCACCAGCTAGATAAAAATTGGCAGGAATTAGATGCAAGATTTCACAAACTCTGCGATCCCAAAAAAGATGAACTAATAAGCTTGCGACAGCAAATAAGAACGGAACAAAGTCCAGAGAAAAGAGCAGAGTTAGAAAAGAAAGCGAAAACATTAAATAACGAAATATGCAACTTGCTAGAAAAAACTCCCATTTCCGAAAGGACTAAAAATCAGTATTTGTCCATGATGAGTGAACATCTTGATTTTAAATTTCGCCAGATGGGAGCAATGATAGGGGAAGCGTCAAGCTTTATCGAGGCCGGAGAAACTAAAAACAGACTCTGCAATGCCCTATCAGAACTCCAAAACGTCGCAAGGGAAATGACAGAAGAGATGTCAAATGCTAATCCAAGTAACCGGTTTGAGCTCGAAGAGCTAACGGGAAAATTTGCAACAAAACTATGTGAGCTTGATAATAGCGTTCGTGATACATGTGGGGAATGCTTTAATGGATATGTGGAAAAAGGAAAGGCTGTAATAAACGGAGAGCTCGATAAAATGCAATCTAGTCTGGATTCCTTATCGTCAGGAACTTCAGAATATACAGCGCTGGAAAAAAAACGTGATGAAATGATCCAAATAAAAAATTTGATGGATTCTGTTGCTGGTGAAATAACATCCTACTACGACGAAAAGATAGGCCGTGGAAACAAGAGTATAAACCAAAAATCATTGGGTACGCATGTCCATGATTTAAAAACATTTAAAAATTTTATAGAAAATCTCGAACGATATCAGCAAGCAGTCACTCGAGGAGAAGATACAACTTCAGTAAGGGCAAATCTCATACTAGATGCAAATTCGCTAGTTGAAAGACATGAAAAAAGTGAAGAACAATCACCGACCGATTCTGCAGCGGAACCAACAAATGCAAAAAGTCCAGTGTTAGCTAATTTAACTAATCGGATCGCGACCCTGATGCAAAACACAAAAGTAGCAGCAGAAGTAGAAGCAGCCAAACAACGTAAGGCAGCCGAAACAGCCGAGTCAGTCGAAGAGGGCGTATCAGACCTGGGAGGCGGGGTACCAGCCGAAACGCTGACAACCAAGCCAGACGAAACGTCGTCTGAATCGAACGTATTAGACCTGGTAGGCTCGGTATCCACGCCAGCCAAGGAAGGTGAGAAAGCCGGGGAGGCGCAGGCCGAGTCAGAAGGATCAGACCTGGCAGACGTGGCAAGCTTGGTACCCGAAGATACGCCAACTGTATCAGTCGAGAAAGGTGAGGCAACCGAAACGCCGACACCGGAAACAGCTGAAGAGTTGCCACCGGCTACAGAAGTCAAGGAGGCGCAGGTCGAGGCAGAAGGATTAGGTCTGGGAGGCGAGGTGCCAGCCGAAATGTTGTCGAGAAGCGTGACAGACTCGGTATCCACAGCTATACTAACCGAGGAAACCGAGAAGCCGTCAGCTGCAGTAGTAAACGAGCCGCCTAAGTCGCTCGAATCAGGCGATATAGAAGAGGAAAAGGTAGATAAGCCAACTGTACCAGACGAGCCAGTCGAGCCGCCGGCAACCGAGGCAGCCGAGATATACGAGATAGATGGGAGGGAATCGGAAAAAGAGGTAAAGCAAGAGGAAGAGATACTAGAGGTAGAAGTGCCAGTTGAGCCAGAAGTATTAGACCTGGAAGACGAGGCAGGCTTGGAAGTTGTGGAGTCGCCAGTTATACCAGCTGATACAGTCACGCCGCCTGTTTTTATAACATTGGAGCCAGTTTCAGTGCCAGCCGCGGAACAACCTGAGGTAAAGTTACCCGAACCAACAATTCTTCCATTGAAAGTCGCAGTGTCGCCACTGCTAACCGCGGGAACTATTCCGACGCTTTCTCTAGAATCTCAAACGGAGCAGCTAGTCGCAAACACAACGATCATCAAACCGGATCCCATGAAGAGTATCGATCTGAAGCCAACCGAGTTATTACCAATATTAAGTGAAGATCTCAATGCAATGATAACGAGTTTAGGAGAAACATTGCTCGGGACACCACCCGGGACATCTCGCCTAACACAAACGGAAGCTGAGTGGAAATCCAATGTCCGGGAAATGACGGAAAATCTTAATAGTATCATTGAATCACTAGAAAATATCAATTTGGGTATCAATTTGGTCGAGCCAGGACGTGTAACAGTCACACCGACATTTGTAAAATCAGATACACCTCGGATAGATGTGAAGTTCGGTGAGGTATCAGGTCCAGGAAAAAAAGTCGAGTCAGGTGAGACGGAAGGCGTATCAGGCTTGGAAGCCGAGGAGACGACGCCAGCCGTAG
>JAISXO010000035.1 GCA_031270475.1 Puniceicoccales bacterium
ATATTGAAAGAACTGATGACTCCGTCGAACCCCGGACTATCTCCAAAGCGGTCCTTTTTCGTCAACAAACAAGCAGAAAGTTGGGCGGTAATTTCGTCTTCGATCAGGGAAAATAGTAGCGCTCTGATATTTTCTGCGGCTAGAACCTGGTTGCGCATGTTGTAAATAATTTCGCGCTGTTTGTTCAAAACATCGTCATATTGTAAAAGTCGGCGACGTACGGAATAATTATATGCTTCGACCTTCTTCTGTGCCGATTCGATGGAGCGGTTGAGTAGAGGGTGTTCCAACACATCGCCTTCCTGGAAATTGCGATCCAAAATCGCTGCCATCGGTCCAGAGCCCGCAAATAGACGCATCAAATTGTCTTCCAGTGAAATAAAAAAACGGGAAACACCTGGATCGCCTTGACGTGCACAACGCCCTCGCAACTGCCGATCGACGCGTCGAGACTCGTGGCGCTCCGTTCCGATGACAAATAGACCGCCGAGTTCCGCAACTCCCTCGTCCAAACGAATATCCGTACCGCGCCCTGCCATATTGGTCGAAATAGTTACCGCTCCTAATTGCCCCGCATTGGCGACGATTTCTGCCTCCTTTTCGTGAAATTTGGCATTCAAAACGGTGTGCTGAATTTTTTCCAGCCGGAGCATGCGACTGAGGAGCTCCGAAGCTTCTACGGAGGCCGTTCCTACAAGTACGGGTTGCTGTTTTTGATGAGCTTCCTTAATAGTTTCCAGAACCGCTGCGTATTTTTCCCGTCGCGTCTTGTAGATGACATCGTTGTGGTCGATGCGGCAACAGGGACGATTGGTCGGAATCGCCATTACGTTTAGTTTGTAAATATCATAAAATTCCTGGGCTTCCGTCTCGGCGGTACCGGTCATTCCGGCCAATTTTTCGTACATACGGAAATAATTTTGAATCGTAATAGTTGCGTAGGTCTTCGATTCTTTTTCTACTTTTACGCCCTCCTTCGCCTCCACTGCTTGGTGGAGACCCTCGCTCCAACGACGTCCCGGCATGGCTCGTCCCGTATTTTCATCTACAATGATCACCTTTCCGTCCTGGATAACGTACTCTTCGTCGCGATTGTATAAACTATAGGCGCGCAACAGCTGATGTAGACAGTGAATTTTTTCACTTTTTTCGATGAATATGGCTTCGGCGGCCTGCTTTTTAGATAATTTTTCTTCCGGGTTCATGCCGTAATTGCCATCAATTTCTGAGTAAATTGCCGGTAAATCGGGTAAAACGAAGGCATCGGGATCTTTGGGGTAAAGTGCCGTTCGGCCGATTTCGGATAAATCGACCTGGTGACCTTTTTCATCGATGGTGAAATAGAGCTCTTCCTTGAGTTCCGTACGCATTTCGCGGTTGATATCGGCGCCGATTTCCAGATCAAATTTATCGAGTTTTTTCGCATATGCACCATTTTCCAAGAGGCGCATGAACTGGCGATTTTTCGGCATCCCCTGCTTGACTTTCCACAGTTTTTTGTAGGCGTCTTCGTTTTGCGAATCCGTTCCGAGGAGATCCCTTGCCTCGTCGATCAATTTATTGCACATTGCCTGCTGCAAAACAACGACCTTTTCCACTAGGGCTTTAATTTCAAGATAGGGCGCTTCGGATTCTTCAAAACTGGGACCGGAAATAATCAATGGGGTTCGCGCCTCATCAATCAAGATCGAATCGATTTCGTCGACGATGCAGAAATAGTGATCCTTTTGCACCTGTTCTTCCAGAGAGGAAGCGAGGCCATTATCGCGGAGGTAATCGAATCCAAATTCGGAGGAAGTGCCGTAGGTAATGTTGCAAGAGTACTGTTCATGGCGTTCTTCGGAATCCATACCACTCTGGATACAGCCCACGGAGAGGCCTAGTAAGTTATATAAGTACCCCATCCATTCGGAATCGCGACGGGCGAGGTAATCGTTTACCGTAGCCAATTGGCAATTGCGGCCGGTGAGAGCATTGAGGTAAAGTGGCAGAGTAGCGACGAGGGTTTTCCCTTCACCGGTAGCCATTTCCGCGATACGGTTTTCGTGGAGCGCGATGCCGCCGATGAGTTGGACGTCGTAGTGAATCATATTCCACTCGATTTCGTGACCACAGACCTCGATGGTCCGGCCAAATAGGCGGCGTGCACCCTCTTTAACAAGAGAGAAGGCTTCTGGCAATAGGCTATCCAGAGACTCGCCCCGCTGGTAACGCCCCATAAATTCCATTGTTTTTTCACACAGCTGTGATTCCTCCAATTTTTTGTATTCCACTTCATAGCTGTAGATGGCCTTAACTTTGGGCTGACATTTTCTAAGAAACTTTTTGTAATGACGCCCCGAAAACAATTTTAAAAATTTTCCAATCATTCTTTACCTCGACTCCTTTAGTCTCTGGGAAGAGAGACTAAATAATTTATTGCACTTTGCCAATGAAATAAATTATTGAAATTATTAAAACCTTATCGGCACATTTATTTATCAGGAGTATCGGGAGTGGAGCGATTGGCTTTTTTAAATTTTATTCCTATTCCGATGGCTAGAGCAATGATAATAAAGAGGATCACAATGAGGTTTACGTAGGGCATGGAATCGAGACGACCATCTATGACCACATCTGCAACGACGTATCCAACAAAGCAAGTAATAAACGCCCAGGTCAATCCCGACAGGGTATTATAGAACGCGAAACGGTAAGGATTAACGCGAGCTGAACCAATGATGAGAGGACTTGTCATTCGAATGCCATAGATAAAGCGGAAGGAAAAAATAAACAGCGCATCCATTTTATATAAAAGATTAAAAACTTTATCTCTAACTTTAGTGACTTTTTTAAATTTTTTCGTAATCCATTCCGTTCCCATTTTGTATCCTATCCAAAATAGCCCTTGATCGACGATAACGGTTGTCAGAAATGATATCAAAAATACGTAATAAATTGATAAATACTTATAGAAAGCCAAAGCGCTAGCCGTCAAAATTACAACTTCTCCTTCCACTATTGCTCCGAAAAATACGGCCCAATATCCCCAATCTTTTACAAAGTCATAAAAACTATTCATCCCGTAACCATATTAAACTATCCATTTTTTTTCTGCCAATAAAAAAATTATTTTTTGCGATCTTATCCGTTTTGCAGAAAAATTTTTAATTTCTGCATTTTTTTCTGGATTTCTTATAAATTCTTCTACCATATGGAACCGCTGGAGTGAGCGTGATTTTTATGATTGAATTTATTCCTTACTCTTTTTTTGAAGTTAGCAAGGTGTACGGTGTGGCTGTCATGTCGAAAATCCGAAAGACAAAAATGCCGTCACTTGCGTATGTTGTCTGATGGCAAAGGTGATAAATTAGTATAAAACACGGCACATCCAGCTACCCAAATTGTGAAAAAGGATTTGGCCTTATTTTTCAGACCATCGGCTTCGCCGCTGGGCTGAAAAATAAAATCGACAGAAAGGAAAGTCTATAATTTCTTATAAAGGTGGGAATAAATTCTAGTCGTCTTCGAAATGATTCCGCTGAAATTCTCCCTGTTAAAATTTAAAATAACCAAAAAGAACTTTTCCTTGACCCCAATCATTTGTTCATTAGCTGTAGGGCGAAAGGAGAGATGGCTGAGCGGTCGAAAGCCCCTTCCTGCTAAGAAGGTAGCCCTGCAAAACGGGGCTCGAGGGTTCGAATCCCTCTCTCTCCGCCAAAAAGTGATTTCATAAAGGAGTAAGGCGTTTAGTCGTGCAGGATTTACTTGGTAGCTCCAGTATTCCTATGCCACAACCAAATGGCGGAATACAAAATACTCTATCTGCACCTTTGAAATGGCTGTTATTTGTATTCGGTACGCTACCACCTGCAAAATCTCCAAACGATCTTGAGGAATTTGTCTTTGGACGAAAATCAAAGTGATCATGGCCAATTGCGATAAATTTATTACGCACCGAATGCGGGCAACATTTTGATATCATTGGCCAAACAAACTTATCGGATATTTCTCGAGTTTCGTGAGATAAAACGACCAAAATGGAAGTTTTTACATTCTGAATACTTCTCTCAAATCGCGTATTATGCCTTTGCCACCAACCATGGCTAGAATCGTCAACTAAATATCCCTGTTTTTTAGCCAAAACATAATTCCTCAAATCATTAGATTTTCCGTGGATAATGTCATTTGTACAATATCCAACAAATGTTATGTCTCCGATTACAACGGAAGGCTTTACTAATTCCGCGAAAGACTTCTTTCCTTCAGGACCTCGTCCCAAAGGGGCATTACTCACCACATATGTCCGCCCTCCTTTGATCAATTCCCCTAGAACAAATATCGCTTCTTCCGGATGCATAAACTCATGATTTCCTAGGTTAATTACAAGCTGTACCCCCTTGTTTGTAAGAAGACTAAAGCAAAAATTCAGAAATAGATTTGCTCGATTCCGATGGATACTGATATTCCCGTTTGTGGGAACGACATTCCAGAAATTTCCCTCTTTGGTTATCTGGGTAACAAAATCTCCGTTAATGCATACCACAACTGTACCATGTTGCCGACATAAATCTTCTATAGCCTTTAGTATCATTGGATATTGACTCTCATTGCAGTGCAAATCTGTGAGAAATGCTATAGCAATGTTTTGAGATATGCTCCCTGTTTGAGACCCGCTCTGTTGTAGATTTTGATTGAGATTTGTAGATACATTTGCAGATGTCCATTGAGGCGTAGATTTTGGGCTTGGATTCCAGTCATGAGAAGAATTTTGTCGACCGGCATTATTGGCCTCCACAGGTGCGCTTGCAACTGTTCCTTGGGAGACATGGCTTGGGATCAAACCTAGTTTAGCTTTCACAGATACGCTTGCAACCGCTCCTTGAGGAACAGGGGTTGGGATCGGACTTTTTTCGCTGAAAAACAATGCCAAGATCTTGTCCGGCGAAAAGGGCCTGCCCGACTGAAAAATTCCAGGTGCGCTTGTAACTGTTCCTCGAGGGATAGGGTTTTGGGGTAAATTTCCTGGGGCCACAGGATTTAAGCCCAGGGTTTTGCCCTGAAAACTCTGATGTCCGACACCATTCTGTTGCAGATCTTTAGATACTCTGTATCCAAACACAGTGTGCACATTACTACACATAACCATAGACATGGACGCTATGGTCAAATATTTTATAAGTTTACTCATATTCATAATACCAATGCGGGTATTTCTTTGTGGATTTTTATAAATGTCAAGTACTAAGTTTGAAAATTCCAAAATTTTTCATCGAGAATAAAAGAAAAAGTGCATCGATTCGGACGAATTATAATGCGATTGACAAAAAATTAAATCCTAGCAGGCATATCCCTATGCCATGGCTGAATTACTCACGCAATATGAAAATCTTATCGCGGAAACGAAAAGTATCCGAAAGCTAGTAAACTGTCCTGAAACGTATATCGATTTTTCGAGCAACGACTATCTGGGGCTTGCTAGGAATAATGCGGTTATCGAAGCTGGTTGCGCCGCCGCTCAAGCATATGGCGCTGGAAGTACGGGATCGCGATTACTTTCCGGCAATAAATCACTCTTCATCGAATTCGAGGCGATGATTGCGAGGGACAAAAAAACAGAGGCGGCTTTAATCTTTAACTCTGGCTTTCAAGCCAATTCCGGCGTTCTCGAATGCCTGAGCGATAAAAATACAACCGTTATTTTCGATAAATTGAATCACGCAAGTATGTACCATGGCATTTTTGCAAGCGGTGCCAACTTATTCCGATTTAACCACCTGGATTACGATCACCTCGAAGCAATCCTCAAAAAGGAAAATACAAATCGTTGTTTGATTGTATCGGAAACCGTTTTTGGTATGGATGGTGACAGCGCCGATCTCCAGACCCTATCCGATTTATCCCAGCGATACGATACTTTATTATACCTCGATGAAGCTCACGCCACCGGACTTTATGGAGAAAATGGCTATGGATTGTCGACGAATTACGCCCTAAATCCGGAAACGACGCTCATCATGGGGACGCTGAGTAAGGCAATTGGATCTTCCGGCGCCTATATTGCTTCTTCATGTTTTATGCAGAATTATCTCATTCAAAAATGCAAAAGTTTTATCTATTCCACAGTCCTTTCGCCATTCTGTATCGGTGCAGCAATGTGTTCCTGGGATTTGATCCCTTCACTGGCTAACGTGCGAGTAAACTTACTTCGGAGAACGCAAGATCTTAGAAATGATTTGCAGCGTTGCGGAATCGGGGTAAAAGGAATGGGAACCAATATTGTGCTTATTCCCTGCGAAGGAGTGGAATCAATGTTAAAAATAAAAGATAAATGTATGAAAAACGGTATAATTGTTTCTGGTATTACGCGTCCCACCTCACCGACACCGAGGATTCGCATCGCTCTCTGCGCTCACCATACATCGAAGGACGTGGAAAAACTAATTCAAGCCCTAATTTCATGAAAAATTTTGCAGATGACTTTGGATTTACGAATGGTCATTGGGCACATTTAGTTCCATTGTCGAGCAAAAAAGTTTACTGCTTTTGCGATAGTGCAATTGACCTAAAATTGGAATATATCGATTGGCTATTCATTAGTTTTTTTACATTTAAACCGTTCGATCGTTCGATTTTTCTATTTGATTGGGCTGCAAGGCTTTTTAAATTTTCGTAGTGATTACAATGTGCGAAAAAAATCATTGAATTGAAACTATATGAAAAAATCGTTGTCCATGAAATCGAATCGCTTATCTAACGGCTTTGACAAGGCCGCAGTAACCTATGATTGCCATGCTTCTGTGCAGAAGATGGCGTCCGAGCATTTGGCATTTCTTTGCGCTCCCCTTCTCGAGAAGCCCCAAAAAATTCTCGATATCGGTTGTGGAACGGGACTGACTACCCTTGCCTTTCAAAAATATTGCAGCGATGGGGTCTATACATTATGCGACCTCTCAGAAAATATGATTCACGTCGCTAAAAATAAGATACCGAATCAAAATTACATCGTTGGCGATGGCGAACGCTGTGCATTTGAAGAAAACTACGACCTTGGAATTTCCAATTTAGCGCTCCAATGGTTCGAAGACATTGAATCCTTTTTGGCGAAAATCCTATTAAAATGCAAGTATTTTGCTTTTTCAATTCCGGTCGAAGGGAGTTTTGCCGCATATAAAAATTTATTTGCCGCGAAAAATATTCCGATTCTGACGTATCACCATTGGGGTATCGATGCGCTCTTTTCTCTAGGAGAGAGAAATGGCGACGTCGTTCGATCGGATTTCAAGCGCTATGATTTATTCTTCGAAAATGTCCTTGGAGCCGCGAAGCATTTTAAATCCATAGGAGCTTGGAGAATGACGACTCCGCAAAGGCAGGCCCAAATAGCGGCGAGACTTTTAAGAAATCCGATTAAAATAAATCTGAATTACGACATATTTTTTATGGTATTAGAAAGTAAATGAGATGAATATTTTTGTAACAGGAACCGATACTAATGTCGGAAAAACCATTGTTTCTTCGTGGATTTGTCGCCAAACGGGAGCCTCCTACTGGAAGCCGATTCAGACCGGCAGCGACATTGATAGCGAAACGATCAGGAAATTTTCTCCCAATACGCCTATTATTGACGAAGTATATCGTCTAAAGGCGCCCCTATCGCCGTACGATGCTGCCAATAGTGAAAAAAACTTTATTAATATTGATAAAATTTCACAAAAAATACCAGATAGGACTGTCATCGAGGGGGTGGGCGGCATATTAGTTCCGATTGCTGAAAACTTCCAAATGATTGATCTCGTTGCCAAAATGAATGCCAAGGTTCTGATTGTCGCCCGATCAAGATTGGGGATTCTTAATCACATTTTTTTGACCGTCGAAGTTTTAAGGCGTAGAGTTATTCCCATTGCTGGTATTGTAATCAACGGTGAAATCGATAAATTTTTAGTCAAAACAGTAGAACAATTTTCAGGTGAAAAAGTCTTAAAAATCCTCCCCTTCTCTGAAAATATTCATAAAATAATTACCATTGAAGGTATTCCCGACGAAATGCAAAGAGTACTCATGCCAGGTTCCTGAAGGTTATTTATTTCTAAGATTTTTGCTAGGGAATTCATTCTTTGGACCTGGACTAATAAAATATATCCCCTCATAGCTCCTTAAAAAAGTCGAAAAATTAATATTTTTTAAGAATTTATAACGGATCGCTATGAATAGTATAAAAAACTTGACAACATTAAAAAATCGATCAGGACTAGGAAGTATAGGGAGGGAGTAAGGATTGCATTTTGTTTGAGGTTATATTTTTAAATTTTTTAGTTAATTTTATATTCGGAAATATTTAATGATATGAAAATTTGGCAGCCATTTACCCAGGAAAAAACGACAGCCACTCCGCTCAAAATTGTTCGTGGAGAGGGGGTGTATTTGTTTGATGAGCGGGGAAAAAGATATTTGGATATGATTTCCAGTTGGTGGACGAATATTTTGGGACATGGCAACGGGGAAGTTGCCGAAGCCATCTATCGGCAGGCGCGTATACTTGAACACGTGATATTTGCTGGGTTTACCCATAGTCCTGCAGAAAAGTTATGCCATGAATTAGCGAAATTTTTACCTAAAAATCTCGAATGTTTTTTCTTTTCAGACGATGGGTCGACGGCCGTCGAAATTGCCATCAAGATGGCTTATCAATATTTTGTGAATTTAAACAAACAAAAGCGAAATATTTATATAAATTTAGCCGGTGGATACCACGGCGATACACTAGGCGCAATGAGTGCTGCCGGAAATCATTCGCGATATCATGCCACATTTTCCGAATTTTTCTTTGAAACGTTTTCTATTGATTTTCCGCATTCTTCGCAAGATGAGGCGGTAGCAATTGAAAAATTAAAAATATTTTTAAAACAAAATAACGAACGGGTTTGCGCGCTGATCGTTGAGCCGCTCGTTCAAGGTGCTTCCGGAATGAAAATGTATCGCCATGAATTTTTGGATCAAATTGTATGCGAAGCTAGGAAATATGAAATAATTGTTATTTTTGATGAAGTCATGACAGGATTTTTTCGACTTGGAACAATGTTTGCGATAGATCAATGCGTTGAAAAACCGGATATTATTTGTCTATCCAAAGGGCTTACGGGAGGATTTTTACCACTTGCTCTAACGGTTGCTAATTGTAAAATTTATAATGCGTTTTTATCCGACGATTGGAGAAGAGCTTTTCTGCATGGCCATTCCTACACTGCCAATCCGATTGCCTGTGCGGCAGCAATTCAAACCATAGAAATTTTACAGCGGGAAGAAATTCAACAAAATATTGGAAAAATTATACGAGGACATGAAATAAATTTACAAAAATTGGACCATATATTTCACAAGAGACAGTGCGGAACGATTGCCGCTTTCGAAGTTGAATCGACGGAAAAAGCGAGAATAATTGCGAAAAAAGCACTTCAAAATAGCATCATCTTGCGTCCAATTGGAAGGACGATTTACTTCATGCCTCCCTATTGTACAACAGTGGAAAATTTGAAATATGTATATAAAAAAATTAGACAATATATTTAAAAATATTTCCATAGATATTTTAATGGTAGAATTTTAATTAAAAAGTAAATAATAAAAACACCTGTAATTGTAAAACAAAATTATCTCGCATTTTCTTTGATGTTGATCATAAAGGCTTATGGATTTATCATGGAAATAGAAAAAATAGCCGACGAAGACATTTTAAAAAGCTCTGTGAAAGGCTTTGAGGAAGAGGCAAATAGAGAGAAAAATATCCTGGAAACAGGTTTCCAGCCCTTCGCCTACGCGGCAAAAAACGATAATAGAAAAATTGTCGAAGGTATTCGTGACTGGCGAATTTTTGGCGAAATTTATGAGGACAAACTCTGCCTGCAAAAGGAAATTGTCGAAAAAGAAATGAATCAATGCGATAGTATTAGTCTTTATACTAATCATTTTCAGGAAACTGTCAAATTTCATGAAAAATGTGGATTTAAATTTGCATTTGTTAGGAGAAACGGTAAAAATATAATTAGAAAATGCGAATTAAATATTTAAAAATAATCTTTAAAATGGTCCGCTACGAACATCCTTTTTTGCCTGTTTTTGATGAAAAATCTGTAATACTCATTTTGGGATCCTTCCCTTCCGTCGTCTCTCGCAAACAAAATTTTTACTACGCCCATCCTCAAAATCGATTCTGGAAAATAATATCCTATCTTACCGAAACTAATCCCATTCCGCCTGATAGCGAAGGGAAAAAATTCATGCTATTTACTCATAAAATTGCCCTATGGGATGTGATTCAAAGTTGCGATATCGAAGGATCGAATGATCATAATATCACCAATATCATTCTCGTCGATTTGTCTTTGATTTTAAGAAATTTCAACTTAAAGCACATATTTATTAACGGTAGTAGAGCTTATGAATTATATAATCAATATTTTTTTAATATTTCCATTGCCGTGAGCAAATTACCTTCAACGAGTTCTGCCAATGCGAGCTATGATTTTAAAAGATTAATTCATTATTGGAATGGAATTAAACAATATCTAAACCAAGATTTTACTTTTATCTAATTCGATCATATGTTTGAAGGCAAAAGCCACACGCAAAGCGTGTAGACAGTGGGACAAAGTCCCTCCGTCTAAAGGAGTGAAAACTCCTTGGCTTTTGCCTTCATCAACAAAATATAATTTACTTTTTATTTGTCATTTTAGATTGCTTTCCATGGATTTTCCTCAAAAAATTATGATCTTTGGACGTCCGGGAAGCGGAAAATCGACTTTTGCCCACAAACTTCATCAAAAGACACAAATTCCTATTTTTTATGGAGACAAATACTTTTTTGAAGCCAATTGGAAGATGAAATCCCCTGAAAAATGTTTCCAAATTCAGCAATCTTTTATTCATCAACCGCGCTGGATCATTGATGGCAACTGCATTAGTTGTCTCGATACTTTTGAACAGCGTTTTATTCTCGCCGATCTCGTTATTTTCTTCAATTTTTCGCGATGGCTATGTCTTTTTCGCATTTTGAAACGGCGTTTTTTTAGAGACAAAAAAATTGATGATCGCGCTGAAAATTGTCGAGAGTCTATTAGTTGGTCTCTCGTAAAATTTACATGGAATTGTGAAACATCCTTTGCGCCTTTTATCCGAGGATTAAGGGAGAGATATCCTTCGAAAAATTTTGTGGAAATAAAAAAAATGAAAAACCTCGACGATTTAATGAAGTATTTCGCCTGATTTTTTAACGTATATCTTTTGAATTTTTCGCCATTATTTCCCAGGAAATGTCAAACAAGTCCAGAAAAATTAAAAGTGGAATTTTCTAATCTTTTAGGAATATTTACTCTGCCGAAAGTAGGATTACCACCGCCTTTACCTCCAAATTTTTCTGCAATTTCTTGAGCTATGCGCGATGCATCGTAATTTTTCTTCACTCCTTTCGGCGAGCAACTTATCATAATCACTGAATTCTTTGGTAGATTCCCAGCCAAAATCACCACATCACACCCTTCCCGTTCTATGGCGAGTGTGCTCAGCGAACGTAAATCATTGGGAGTTTCAACTTCAAAAGCACCGCATATTTTTTTTATGTCATTTTCATAAATTGGGTAGCGACAAATTTCAGCAAAATTGTGTTGATTGTTTTTTCTTAAAAGTGTACGCAAACGATATTCCATTGCGCTTTTAGTTTCTTCCAATTGTTGAATTTTTGCTAAAATTTCATCACTTTCTACGGAAAACCGCCGTTCTAATTCATTTACGAGTATAGTATGGTGATGCGTATATTTCCACGCGGAGCGGCCAACGACGGCTTCGACACGGCGCACACCGGCAGCGATGGCACTTTCTTTTACAATTCTAAAAAATCCAAGTTCTCCGGTAAAAGCGGCATGACACCCCCCACAAAGTTCCATGGAAATATCACCGATAGACAAAACACGTACTATTTCGCCATATTTTTCGTTAAAGTGCGCGATACACGTTGCCGGAACTTCTTTGAAAGGCATTTCTTGAGCCGTAATAGGTAAATTTTCTAAAATTATAGCATTGACAAAATCTTCAACATCATCCAGTTCGTCATATGTAAGTCCTGAAAAATGGTTAAAATCAAATCGCAAGCCGTAATCGCTAACGTGAGAACCGCATTGTTTAATGTGAGTGCCTAAAGACCTTCGCAGTGCCGCATGCATAATATGAGTTGCCGTGTGATGGCGTTGAATTTCTTTCCGCCGCGCGACGTCAACGTTTAAAATAACTTTTTCACCAACATTTAATCCTATATGTTTACTAATTTCATGTAAACATACGCCCTGTTCATTGCGCAGTGTATTTTCTATGGCAACCCTTCGATCGCGAGAAAGGAGTGTTCCAGAGTCCCCTACTTGGCCGCCCATTTTGCCGTAAAATGGTGTTCGATCGACCACGAAAAAAGTCGCATCTTCCGTTGGAATAATTTGTAAAACTTTCGCTTCAATGTTCTCAAGCGTTTCATAGCCTACGAATTCTGTCGTTCCACTTTCTATTTCATCGGCAATGGTAATTTGTAATTTTTTTTGCGCATTGCGTGCCCGTTTCCGTTGTTTGTCCAGTTCGTCTTGGAACCCTTTTTCATCAATTTTTAACCCGCGCTCCTTCGCGACTAGTTGTGTTAAATCAATGGGAAGGCCATAAGTATCGTAAAGTGTAAACGCGTCATGGCCACTAATTTCACCATTTTCAGTTTGTGAAAAAATATTTTCTAACAATACAATTCCACGGTTCAACGTTTTGTCAAACATGGATTCTTCTGCAGCAATGGTTTCAAGAATAATTTCATAATTGAGTTGCAATTCTGGAAAATTTGATGCCATTTGTTCGATGACTGCCATCGTCAACTTTGTAAATCCTCCAACGGGGAATTGTAATCGTTTAGCGAAAATAATTGCGCGTCGTAAAATCCGTCGTAAAACATAGTGACGACCTTCGTTGCCCGGCAAAATTCCATCTCCAATTGCAAAAGTTAGGGTCCGGACATGATCTGCAATGACTCTAAAGGCAAAATCGATTTTCTCCTGTTCTTCCATGACTTCGCGGCTTGTTGCAACGGTACCACGATAAAATTTCCCGCATAGGGAAGCGATTTTGTCAAAAATATAAATAAATAAATCGCTATTGTAATTGGAAGGAGGTTGTGAAAAATCAGAGAAATTATTTGTCGCTTTCGCAATTCCGGCCACTCGTTCCAGGCCCATTCCCGTGTCTACGTGTTTGTGTTTAAGCGGAACAAAAGTGCCATCAGCCTGAGCATCGAACTGCATGAAAACGAGATTCCAAATTTCCATGCAAAGTGGCGAATTGCGATTGATGAGATGTCCTTTACTATCTCCGTTTTTCGTCAAATCGATGTGAATTTCCGAGCATGGTCCACAGGGTCCCGTATCGCCCATCATCCAAAAATTCTCTTTTTTACCAAATTTAAAAATATGTTCCGTTGGATTTAGCCCCTCTTCTTCGAAAATATGTGCCCAATAATTGTATGCTTCCTGGTCAAATTCCGCGGGTTCGTCTGTGCCTGGTGAATAGACGGTGACGTATAGACGTTCTTTGGGAAAATGCCAAATTTTTGTCAAAAGTTCCCAGGCAAATTCGATCGCTTCTTGTTTGAAATAGTCTCCAAAGGACCAATTACCGAGCATTTCGAAAAAAGTGTGATGATAAGTGTCAAATCCGACGTCTTCCAAATCATTGTGTTTGCCGCCGGCGCGAATACATTTTTGCGTATCAGCAACTCGCGAAAATTGAATTGCTCGCTCTCCAAGTAAAATTGGAACGAACTGATTCATGCCTGCATTTGTAAATAATAAATTGGGCGACTCCGGCAATAACGATGCCGAAGGAATGATTTTGTGTCCTTTTTGTTCAAAAAAATCCAAAAAACTTTGTCTTAATTCTGCAGAATTCATACCATTTTCCTTTTTACTTGCAAAATATATGCTAATTGTTTTAAATTTTATGCAATTTCCATATCCTTCCCATAATCTACACCGGCCACTTCAAATCCAAACAATCGTAAAAAATCCTGGCGATACCCTTCAAAATCGGAGAGTTCCCGTAAATTTTCCGTCGAAATCCTCGGCCAAATTTCCTTTACTTCTCGCTGCACATCGTCGCGCATTTCCAAATTATCGAGGCGATTTCGCCCTAATTCATCGCGATTAGCATCAAAATGTGAAGAAAATAAACGGTACATCTGCTCAATGCAACCCTCATGAATCCCTTTTTGTTTCATGATTTTGAATAAAATTGAATTGTAAAGCGGCACCACCGGTATGGCAGAACTTGCCTGTGTCACCACCGCCTTATTTACCGAAATTATCGCCTCTCCTTGTAGTTTTTTTAATTTATTTTGAATGTTTTTTGCAGATTGTTCCAGGTGCTCCTTGGCCTTACCGATGGTTCCGTTGGCATAAATCGGCCACGTCACTTCAGGACCAATATAAGAATAGGCGCAGGTTTTTAGCCCTTCCGCTAAAACATCCGCCGCCAATAACTGGTCGACCCAGCGTTCCCAATCCTCGCCGCCCATAACCTTGCACGTCGCTTCGATTTCCAATTCTGTCGCTGGATCAATCGAAATCTCTAAAATCTGTTCCGTATCTGTATTGACCGTCTTTCCCGAAAAAGATGCTCCAATCGGCTTCAAAACAGACTTGTATGTCTCCCCCGAAACAGGATCTGTTCGTCGCGGCGATGCCAAACTATATATAATACAATCTATTTTGCCACATTTTTCACGAATTAATGCAATTGTTTCCCCCTTGACCGCATCGGAAAAGGCATCGCCATTAATGCTTTCCGATAGACGTCCTTCCGTCCTGGAAAATTCATCCAAGGCTCGCGCGTTGTAAAATCCCGCCGAAGCTAATTTACCATCCATCTCCGGTCGCTCGAAATAAATACCAATCGTATCCGCTTCAGACCCAAACGATGCCACAATGCGACTCGCTAAGCCATAACCGGTAGACGATCCAATGATAAGCACCTTTCTAGGAGAATCAGTAATTTTTTTCTGTGAATTTACATAACTGATCTGTTCTAGGACATTTTTTTTACATCCATCGGGATGTGCCGTCACGCAAATAAATCCGCGAACTTTAGGGCTTATAATCATGCCCTATTTCCTAGGGAGTTTTTTCGCTTATTCAAATTTATTTTTAAATCTCCTCCCCTACTCCCTAAAACATTCCTATAATTTCCTCGTTTCCCATTTCTAAGGCCAACTCTACAGGTAATTCGCCCTGTTGATTGGGGAGATTTGTATCTATTTGCGGATGCTGAAGCAATGTTCGTACGATATGTGGGTGGTTAAATCGTACAGCTAGATGTAGGGACGTTTCTCCATTTCTATCTCCAAGATTTACCTGCATTCGGGGATGCTGAAGCAATATTTCTACCATATCATGATAGCCTAATCTCGCAGCCAGATGAAGTGGTGTTTCTTCATTATTATCCTTAAAATTTACATCGATATGCTCATTAAAAAGTAATTGAGTCATTATATCCGCGTTCCTATTTTCGACAGCAATGCGTAGTGGTGTTAAACGATCATGATTCGGAATGTTTACATTAATTTCCGGACATCTAAGAAATAACTGTACATTTCTTTCACTGCCAGAACGTACAGCTAGCAATAGCGGTGTTGCTCCACTATTATTTTGGGCGTTTAAATTTCTACGTTCCACTGGATCATTTAGTAATTCTTCCAGAGACCTCTGCTCTGGTGGCAACTGAAATGGAGGCAACCTTGCTTGTTCCTGGGGAACCCATTCCAGCCGTATTGGCGGTGGTTCTAGCAATTGCTCATTTCTAAATTCATACGGCATTGGCCGTTCTGGAAAAATTGTTGTACCTCTACCCATGTCGATATTATTTATCAATTCATTTAGAACTGCTATTGCTCGCGAATTACCCGTAGCATTGAACTGCCGACGTGCTATTTCTATGTCTGCTCCCTGATTGATCAAATTACGAGCCCTAGCTCGGGGCATAAGGTCAGATCGTTGCGCTTGCTCGCACGATATGATCTCGTTTACTAGATAACATAACTCTCTAACAACGTATTCTGGATCCCTTTCCATAGTAGATCGAGGAGCAGAAGCCCATAACGATATCGCTGGAAAATTTCCTAAGAAATAACTCCCTAGTATAATGCCCTTTATTAACTCTTTTTTATGAATATTTCTACTTTTCATCATTTAATCTCCTATAGTACAAATTATTTTCAATTTGTCAAGTGTTTGTGAAGATTTCTTAAAAATAATATTTTTTAAGCCGACAAAAGGCCAGCTTGCAAAATTTCTTCGGCAATAACGGTCGCAGTTCCGACTTTCCCGACGACGATTCCAGAAGCGAGATTTGCTAACTTGGCTGCAGTTACAATCGATTCGCGGGCGGCTAGAGCTGCCGTCAAAAATGCAATTGCCGTGTCCCCCGCTCCAGAAACATCAAAGATTTCCCGCGCATTACTTCCAATTTGTTCTACAATTTTACCATCTTTTGCGATCAACATTCCTTCATGCCCCAGCGTAATCACCAGATGCTTCGGTCGATGTTTAGCAAAAATACTGCGGCAAATTTCGCTACCATTGAAATGCAAATCCTTTGCTCCTACCATTTCGAGTGCTTCTGATCGATTGGGTTTCAGAAGGTCAATTTCTGTAAATTGAATACCACTTTTTGGCTTCGGATCAGCCGCCGTAATAATTCCATGCCGCTGCGCCACCGCAATGACTTGGTCGGCAATGCGCTGCGTAATGGTTCCCTTGGCATAATTTGAAAAAATAATTCCGTCGTAGCGATCGATTTTTGTCAGTAGTTCCTCAAAATATATGTTTTGTTCCAAAGCATATCTTTCGGGTAAATCTTCAATATCGAGGCGGCATAGCTGTTGGTTGCGAACAATTATACGTGTTTTGAGAATCGTCCGTACGTCCTTTTGTTGGCAATTGGAATTAAATTTAATAGCGTGCGCAAAAAGAAGATCTTTTAAGTGTTCACCGGGAATATCAAAGCCAAAAGTCCCTAAAACTTCCACCTCAACCCCAACGGAACGTAGGTTTAAAGCAACATTGGCTGCCGCCCCAAGCGTTTCTTTCTCCCGCTCCACTTCGACTACGGGAACCGGAGCTTCCGGAGAAATGCGACTCACATCACCAAAAATATAGCGATCAAGCATCAAATCTCCAATTACAAGTATTTTCAATTTCACAATGCGCTCCAGTAAATTTTTCAATATTTCCATCGATTTATGCCCTTTTTGTATTATCAATTTATTTTTATTTGAGTTTACGCAAGGGGAATTCTTCCCCTTGTAAACCCCTTCCCAGGAAATATTATTCCCTGGGGCCGGAGAGACCTCCGGCCTCCCCCCCCGCGGCGTCGCCGCGGGGCTCCTGCAAGGAGCCCAAGGAGTCTACGACTCCTTGGGGGGGGGGGAGCGTAGAAAGCACAGAAACTCATAAAAATGCCAATCGGAATATCATGATTTCGAGCTTGATTTTTCAAAAAAATTTTCGTGAATACATCCTATGGCATCGCCAACGGATATTCGAAAAGGGCGGGTAATGATATATCAAGGAGTTCCGCATTTGGTAATGGAAATGTTACACCGCACACAGGGACGGCAGGCAGGATTCATTCAGACGACCCTACGCAATCTGGAAACGGGAACTTCAACAGCCGTAAAATTTCGAAGTACGGAAAGCGTTGAATTTTGCCATGTTTCCACGGAAACCCTCGAATATTCCTTTGAAGACGATCGAGGAATACATTTCATGAATCCGGAGACATTTGAGGACATCCTATTTTCCACTGATCTCGTCGCCGATCAACGACAATATCTCGTTCCGAACCATGAATACGATCTTTTATTTGTCGATGAAAAACCGGTTGAAGTACGGCTACCGGCTTCGATTGAGATGAAAATTACGGAATCTCCGGAGGGTGTAAAGGGCGACTCGGCATCCAATGTGCAAAAGCCTGCAAAAACGGAGAGTGGTTTAATGCTTCAAGTTCCATTATTCATCAAAGAGGGCGATGTTATACGTGTTAGTACGGAAACGGGAAAGTATCTCGGTCGAGCATAGAAATTTTTGTTGCCATAGATTATTGGCAAATTTTTAGTTCAGATGTACCGCTTGCTCCCTCCCTCGCCTTCCAGCTTCTCCAAATTGTTAAATGATTTTTTTACTTTCGTCCCGCGACCGTTGTTTTCGTTTCAAGGTAGGCAATTTTATTCGCTTCCAGGCATCCGCCGAATGTTATTCCTGCAGAAACGATAGAATTTTTTTCCAGGAGTGTTCCGGGGAGGAGGACTGAATTGCAACCGACTTGGGCATATTCTCCTAAAATTGCGCCGAACTTTTTAAGTTCCGTTGGAATTTTTTTATCCCCTACTTTTATGGCAACCGATTTTTGATCAAAGCGCAAATTGGACAGGATTGCACCGGCAGCAAGGTGGACATGGGAACCGAGAATAGAATCACCGACGTAATTGAAATGTGCCATTTGGACGTGATCCATGAGAAGTGAATTTTTAATTTCGCAGGAATTACCGATTAGGCAATTTTTACCAATAACAACATTTTTACGAATTAATGCTCCACTACGAATTTCCGTGCCATCGCCGATATACACATTATCTTCGATCGTACACGTGATTGGCAATTTTACATTTTTTCCAATGTACACGTTATTTCCGATGGCAATTGCCGTCGATTGGGAGAATAATTTTTTAATTTTTTTCAAAAAAGTATCTTTTCTTTCCTTGATAGAAAAATTTTCGTAAATCAACAGTGCTTTTTCGATGTTAGGTATCCAGGTCCAAGGCATATCGTCCATTGGAAAAAAATATAAAAACTGTTTTAAACTTGCAGGGAAATCGAAAAAATTATTTGCACGCATATTCATTTCCTAACAAAATTCCTAGTGAGGTCAAATCTCGTCGATGGAGAATTATTTTTCCCGACCACGATCATCATAATTTTACAAATTTAAACACTTGATTGCCGTCAAATGGATGGAAAAAGTTACGGCTAGGAATGTTAGGTAGGTTATATATTCCGACGGTAGGGCATTTTCCCTATCTACTTTCGAAAGTTAATGACCGCATCCTTACCGAAACTCAGATCAATGCGTTCCACGGGCAAATTATTTCTAATTTTTTGGGTACTCAGGATAAAGCTTAACCGTTTCAATTGTTCATCGAAGTCACTATCCTTGAAAATTACTGCTGAAGCGCAATGGCAGCGCACGTTAATTTTTGACCAAGGAACATTTTTTTTGCGTAATTTTTCAACCGAAATCACTTCCATTTGGGCATAAATTGGCCAATATTTTGTTTTGGCCAAAGTCAAAAGCTCGCATACTTTTTCCAGAGCTTCCACCTTTTCGTATTGACCATTACCCATACGTTTTAGGGTCGTACCGCTCAAAAATGGCATCATTTGTCGTTCAATTTCCGCAATACTTTCACAGGAAAACACGACGCCTTCTCCATCGACAAACATTTCCCGATGCAGGTGTCCTTCGCGCATTAAAATCCGCAAAATGGGAATACGTTCTTGGAGCGTCACCTTGATTGTATCCGGAAATTGCCGTTCGACGTGGACTTCTTTGACCTGTGAACATTGCTCTATTCTGTGTTTTATCGCGAAAATATCGACATCCATGATATCCACACCGCGCTGAAATGTGAAAAAAGATCGAAGCCATTGCGCATTCAAAGTGCCATTGGTCTGGAATTTAATTCGGCCAACCGGTTGTCTAAAAATCGATTTTACATATTCTTCGATCCGTGGGAAATTTACGAAATAAAGGTAAATCAAGCCGCTCAATAATACAAAGAATAAAAAAAATTTCAAAAACCCACGCGCAAAGGATACCTTTCGCGCAAATACTTCCCGTTTACGCTGACCTTTGAGTACAATCTGTTTTACCCTTGGATTCGACTTTTTACGAAAAATCCACATAATGCCCTAGAACATTATGTGCTAAACACATTCCCTTTTCAATAAATTTCTATGGACAATACAGCGGAAGATTTCAAACAGTAGGAAGGGAACGATTGCGATTATCCCCAGCGCGTTCAAAAGTTTGGCTGCAAGTATTCAATAAATATTTTCCCATGCATTCCAAACTAAAGGCGGATTTTTCGTCGCAAAAAATTTTAACAAGAAACCGATGTAGCTACAACCGCTTCGGATACTTTGTTAGCTTGGTCTCTTGCAAATGCGGAATTAATCATCCGTCGGCAAAGCGTAGCAAAATCAATGCCCAATGCCGCCGCCGCTTTAGGAAGTAAACTCGTCGCTGTCATTCCAGGACTTGTGTTAATTTCTAAAAAATTAAATTTGCTACGCCCATCGAGAATAAAATCTAAACGCCCAAAGTCACGACAACCACAGGTTTCAAAAATTTGCTCCGACATATTTTGCACATTTCGCGTCTCAGATTTCGTTATCGGTGCCGGAACTAGGTATTCCGTCGCATCCGTGGTATACTTATGTGCGTAATCGTAAAAACCATCCCGCGGACGAATTTCGATTACCGGTAAAGCATGTCCATTAAGAATACCAACCGTAATTTCACGGCCAATAATGCAGGGTTCGATGATCCAGTTTCCTTTTCCCCAGTCTTTTTGATAGCGTAAAAAATCATCGATCGTGTAAATTTTTGTCACACCGATGCTGCTTCCCCGATCATTCGGCTTTATTACAAATGGACCGCCACCAAATGTCCATAATTTCTCAAAACTTTGCCCATCATAAATACAAAATTTTGCCGTCAAAATACCCAATTGCTCCGCAATGTCCTTGGCTTTTCCTTTATCCATGCAAATCTGACTTGCCCGCGAATCACTCCCAGCAAAAGAAAAATTCTCTGCCTCTAGTAGCCGCTGCAATTGGCCATCTTCACCAAATTCTCCGTGAATAAGCGGAAAAATAATGTATCGCTCGGGATCGAGATTTCTAGGCAAACAATCCTCCGCTAATTCAAACAACTCGCATTCTATCTGCCCTTTGAGCACTTCGAATACCGCTCGCCCACTGCATAGTGAAACCGCTCGCTCCGATGTCATTTTACCGCCACTTAAAATTGCAACTTTTTTCATCCTCTAAGATGCTTTTTATAGCAAAAATTATTTCAATCCCGAAATCGATTTTCGTAGAATTAAAAAAAGGCCCGCCCGGCGCAAAGCGACGGGCAGGCAACTTTGTTGCCGATCCCTTTGGGATCGGGCCTTTTTAACCCGCCCGCGGCTTCGCCGCGGGCTCCAAAAAAAGACAGATTTCTAAGAAATTCAGGAACCGAACAGTATCTTCACATACTATTTCCCAGATAACTTGGAGCGAATAAAATCACAGGTCTTTGCCGATGCTTCCCGATGGCTTTCGAACCAATTACTAATATTATTTGATAGAACTCGTCTTTTTTCGGCATTTTCCATCAATTCGATGATAGTATTGATTGCTTCCTTTTCATTTTCCACTTTTACTGCGGCTTTCTCTTGCTCTAATTGGGTACAAATATCGTAAAAATTTGTCATACGATTACCGTAAACCACGGATACGCCGACCATTGCCGCATCCAACGGGCTTTGGCCGCCAGCATTGGGTGCTAGGCTTTTTCCAACATAAACCAAATCAGCGACTTGTACCAATCGTGCCAACTCTCCCGTTGTATCCGCTAAACAAACGTCAAATAAATCTTTGGCAATTCCTTTGGAACGTTGCCAGAAAGAAACATTTTCATCCTCTAACCAGCGGACCAATTCTCCGCGGCGTTCAGCATGGCGCGGCACAAGCAAAAGGTTATAGGATGTTTTATTTTTTCTCACCTTTGTGGCACGGAAAGCCTCCAATAGCATTGCTTCTTCGCCTGGCCAGGTCGAACATCCCACTAATACGAGGGAATTTTCGGAAAATCCGAGTTCTTTTTTTAGATTTTTTCGCATCTCATGGGACAATAATTCCGTAGGAAAGTCGAATTTCATATTTCCAAAATGCTCAATCACTTTGCCATAGAAAGCAGCAATTCTTTCGCGATTTTGTTCCGATGAAGCGCTAATGAAATCTATTTTTTCGAAAATCCAGCGCGCCAATTTTGAAAATTTTTTGTAATGTCGAAAAGAATGATGGGATAACCGCGCATTGATGATAAAAATGGGAATCTTTCGCCGCTTCGCTTGCCAGATGTGCTCCGGCCATAGTTCACTCTCCACAAGAAATGCCCCATCGGGATGGATGTGCTGCCACGCAAACCAGCTAAATGGCCAAAAATCCCAGGGAAAATAACCATGAAATATAACATTTTTTGCAAATTTTTCGGAAATAATTTTTCTTGCCGTTGGCGTTGTTGTCGTCAGTACGACTTCGTAGTGTTCATCCAGTAGAGCAAGTAAATGCGCAATCGCATTTACTTCTCCCACGCTCACTGCTTGAATCCATAAGCGCTTTTTTTTCTTCTTCGGTAGCCGCGGAAATAATCCCAGTCGATGTCGTAAATCAATGCCGTAGCCTCCCCGTTTTAGCATTTTCGGTAAATTTTTCAATAAAAATACAACAAAAATTGGCAAAAATAGCAATCGATAAATCCAAATCATTTCCTGTAAAAATAATGAATGGTATCGCTCAATGGCAATGCGAAAGTTGCAAATTTTCGGATAATTATATTGGATAAGGGCTCCGAGTCCTTATCCAGCAGCTCAACCGGCCCCGTAGGGGCCGGAGTTAAAAAGGACCGCCCGGCGCGAAGCGCCGGGCAAGCAACTTTGTTGCTGATCCCTTCGGGATCGGGCCTTTTTAATTACCCGCGGCTTCGCCGCGGGCTCAACCTTCCGACCCAAACCGGAAAAAGAAGCCTTGCGGAGTATGGCCTCTACTTTAGCTCCGAATTAGTATCGAAATCAACTATTTTAAAATTTTCGATATGGAACACGGGATCCGCTCGAAAAATTAACTTAATTTTGAGCTCCGTTTCTATGGCGAGCAATTGACTTTCGTAATTATTTCGCAAGTATTCGAGGACGTTTGGGTGCAAATAAATTCGTATCTTACCCAAGCAATTTCCGTATTTTCTCACGATGCTGATCAATTTTCGATAAACTTCGATACTAACCGTACGCGCTGATTTTACAAAACTGCGTCCATTGCAGTAGTTACAGGGGGCTCGCATATCTCGGACTGTACTTTGGGAGTGTCGTTGTCGGGAAATTTGCATTAATCCGAAGGCTGACAGAGGTAAAATTTGTGTTCTCTCTGCATCATTTTTCAACAAATCGCACATCAAATCGTAGAGCTTGTGTCGATCCCGTGGATTTTTCATATCGATAAAATCAACGATAATCAGTCCGCCCAAATTGCGCAATTTAATTTGGCGATTGATTTCCTTAGCCGCCTCGATATTGACTTGGTAGAGAAAATTTTTACCACGGTCTTCCTCATCGCGGTTGCGGTGACTGCCCGTATTCACATCGATTGCCGTAAAAGCCTCCACCTCGTCGATGATGATTTCTCCGCCGGACGGTAAAGCTACATGGCGCATAAAGGTCTGATCGATTTGGCGATCCACATTGAATCGTTCGAATACGGGAATTGTATCCGAATAGTATTGGATCTTTGATTTTGAGCGCTTCGAAATTTTTTCAACCAACTTCAACATCCGCTCATAGGTTGCGCCATCGTCGACGATGACCCGATCGATTTCTTCCGTTAGAAAATCTCGGATCGATGACTCAATCAGATCCGGTTCCTGATATAAAAGTGTTACCCTACCCTTATTTTTGTTCTGTTGTTCTATAATTGCCTGCCATTTTTGGAGCAGTATGTATAAATCGCGGACAAAATAGCGAATCTTTTTTCCCTCACCAGCCGTGCGAATGATAATGCCCATACCTTCTGGGATCGTTAATTTTTCTAGAATTTTTTTCAAACGCTGGCGCTCCTTTTTGTCCTCAATCTTTTTAGATACGCCGCATTCACCCGCATAGGGCATTAGAACGATGAAGCGTCCCGGTAATGCGATATTTGTCGTAACGCGTGGCCCTTTCGTGCCAATCTGATCCTTAATGACTTGGACCATGATCTCCGATTTGATGGGATAGATACTTGGAATTTTATCGGCTGTCAAGGGTTTAGTCTTGGTGGAGCGGGTACTGCGCACTACTTCAATGCCGGAATCCATTGCCGCCGGCAAGGCATCCCAGTAGTGTAAAAAGGCATTTTTCTCCATACCAACATCCACAAAAGCAGCTTTTAGTCCACCTTCGAAGTTCTGAATTCTTCCATTGAAAACGGCACCTACCATGTTTGCCCGGTCGTTGTATTCCACCGTAAATTCCTTCAATAACCCATCCTCTAAAAGGGCTACCCGGCGCTCCAAAGGATTGGCGCTGATGACAATTTCTCGAAACGTTTTCGTTCTAACGGTTAATTTTTTCAGGATACGTTGCAAGAGAGGTTGCTCTTTTTCCCGCTCCTTCGACGACTTTTTAAGCACCGACTTATCGGGTGTCGTTCCAGATTCCTCCACGGGGATTTCCATTAACGATTCCAAAATTTCTTCTTCTTTTTTTAAAATATCCATAATTAATACTCACTTCTAAAACGGTATATGCTCTGTATGATTCCTAATAATAGGCAGCATATTACCATAAACGACCCACCATAGCTAATAAACGGCAATGGAATACCCGTAATGGGCATAATGCCGAGTGTCATCCCCACATTGACGCAGACGTGGATGAGGAGTAACACGCTGATTCCTACTGCCAATAATAGGCCGAAACAATCCCGTGCCATACACGCAATGCGTAATCCACTCGCCATCATGATCGCATAAATCAATAACACACACATACCCCCAATGAATCCATACTCCTCTGCGATGACCGAGAAAATAAAATCATTCGTCGCTACGGATTGTGGCAAATACCCCAGCTTGGCTTGCGTTCCTTTTCCTTGTCCCTTTCCCGCCATACCTCCGGAACCGACTGCAATCAACGATTGCCGCAGATTCCAACTGATACCGACGCCCTGAGGATCGACAACATCCGGTGCTACAAACGAAATAATTCGATTCCTCTGGTAATCTTTGATAGGTAATAAAGAAATTTTTTCAAATTGTCCAATGGAAGTTTGCGGATTGAGTTGATGCCGATCCAAAAATAAATGGTAGGCATAGGCATCCCATGCTACAAGACTTCCCAAAAGCAGCAGCACCGATAGAATGCTGATAAAAAATTTATTGGGCACTTCGGAGACAAATAGCAATGCGAAAGCAATGGGTAAAAAGGGTAGTGAAGACCCCAAATCAGGTTGCAGCACGGTGAGAATTACTGGAACGCCGAAAGCAAAAAGTACACTGCCAATGGCTTTGAGTGAATCTTTAAGTTTTCCGATTTTCGACCGGGCAAGTATACTAGCGCCCATGACGAGTGTTCCCAGTTTTGCGATTTCCGAGGGCTGAACTACGATGCCTCCTACTTTTAGCCAGCGGGTCGCACCAAAACGTCGCCATCCAATGGGCGTAAAAATGCATAGGAGCAGCGCAATGCTGAAAAAATAGATCCAATGAGCATTTTTTAAAAATAATTTATAGTCCATAAAAGCCATCCCGAGATAGAGTAATATACCCAACGTTGCCCAAATAATCTGACTTCTCCACTGAGTATCCATGTGGTAGTTTTGTGCCGAATGGATCGAAAAAATACCAATGGCAATCAGCGACAACATACAAATCGGCGTAACCGGATCGAAACCCATCCCGTTTCTTTTCTCAAAAAACGACATAGTCCACGTCCTAATTCGACGTCTAATTCCAAATACAACCCTTACCGCCACAATCGCGCCTTGTATCTGTGTTCAAAAATAGAAAAATAGGTCTAACTACAGAGTATCGAAAGATCGCTTCGAATGGAGCGTTCCCAGATATAATCCCCAACGGAAATCCTGAAGCCCGCGATTAATGCCACATTTTCCACCGTTTCGAGCTTTAATTCTCGTCCTACGTGGTGTTCCATGGAACGTTGGGTAGAGTCCCAATCGCGTTCACCGGCATATTCGATCCGCAATAGGCGCCACTGGCATTCCCTCTCCAAAAAATGGAGATATTTTCGCCGCAGTGAACCGCGCGCACTTTCCGCATATTCTGCGATCAATTTGGCAATGGCTTGTACCCGGGATAGATTAACTTCTGCCCCTTCAAAGGAGAGTTGAGCTAACCTTTTTGCCAGCGCGGTGACTTTTTTTTTCGATACCATTTCTACAGCTGTAATCCGGCTCCCTTCAAATAGCGCGTCCGTTCTTCGACGGAAAGCTCCTTCGCCAGAACCTTTGCAGCTACATCCGCAACCAATACTTTCACTTCATCCTTGAGATCAGCCAACATTTTGGCTTTTTCATCGGCAATATTTTGCTTGGCCGAAGCGATCATCTGTTCCGTGAGCTGTTCGATTTCCATTTTTTGCTGAGCAGCGTAATCCTTGGCTTGTTGCTTCGCGGTTTCGACGATTTGTCGCGCTTCTTCCCGAGCCTGCACCAATCGCTCCCGTATCATTTCATCGGACTGGACCAATTGCTGCCGCATCTCCTCAGCATAGCGCAATCCACTCTCAATTTTTGACCGCCGCTCCTCCATCGTTTTTAGGATGGGCTTGAAGGCAAAATAATAGAGAATTCCAACAACACAGAGAAAGTTCAGCGACTGAATGAGTAAAAGCTGCCAGTGCACGCCAAAATTTTTCAGAACATCGGTCAATGCATCCGTTATGGTAGCCAGAAAAACTGTTTCTACTTCAAACACAATTCTCAATTATTTGGCAAAGAACAACGCATAGAAGGCAACCGCCTCCGCTAGCGCCATACCTACAATGGACTGCACGAGGATCTTCCCAGAAGCGCCAGGATTTCGGGAAAGACCTTCAACGGCTTTCGAACCGATCATTCCTACGCCCAGTGCTGCAAATGCGCAACCCATCGCACCCACTAGACCCGTGTTTGTAATTTCTGCAATAAAACTTAACATAATATCTCCTTAAAAATTGAGTTAACTTTCTCCAATAACTTTCTCTTCTTCTTCGCCGTGGTTGCAAATCAAACCGATATATACCGCAACGAGCAACGTAAAAACAAAAGCTTGAACCAAGCTAACTAAAAATTCTAAAAAATAAAAAGGCAACGGTAAAAGATACCCTAATTTACTCATTACCCCATTGACTCCTTCAGCGAGTCGCGACGAATAGGATGCCAACATGGCATAAAAATCCGTGCTTACTAAACTGCCCGACGTCAAAAATTCGCTCATCTCATACATATTGTGCAAGAGATTTTCTCCCCCAAAAACATTACCAAAAAGGCGGAAAGAAAGGGAAATAATGCGAAACAAAATCGATAGACATTCCACCAATCCGACTCCAAAAAAGATGAGAAATAGTAACCCATAGACTACGCCACTGACTTCGTTTCGATCAGCCCTATTGCCGAAAACATGCTGGTAAAGGCCGCCAAATCCTACGTTTTTCACGCAGTAATAGATCCAAGCCACCGTCGCAAAGATTGCCAAAGCGAGCGTGGCGTTTAAATCCGCATTCATGGGCCGGAAAATACCCTGCAAGTGGCCTTCGTGTTCAAACCCAATGGAGCCGATCCCCGGGAAAAGACCGCTCAAATTCTGAATGAGGATAAAAACAAAATAACCCATGAGCAGGGGCAAAATTTTAGGAAATAGATGATGGCCAACAATCGGTTCAAAAATACCACCAACCCCTTCGATAACTCCTTCGATGCAAGCTTGTCCCGGATGAGGAATTATTCCTATTCCTCGACGCACAACGAAACGCACAACAAAGACAATGACCAATGAAATCAGTATACCGGTCAGCAGAGAATTGGTCAAATAGCTTAGGATTCCGCTCTCCGCAATTATCGCTTCTGCTTTAGGCGACACACCGGCTTCTTCGGCAAATACACACCCATTTCCCAAAAGATAAAAAGCAAGCCAACTAAACCAAATATTCCGCATTATTAAATATGGTCATATTATATATTACTTTTTCGAAAAATGTCAAAGGGAAATAAAACATTTTCTTTGATCTTCCAAAAAATAATTTCATTTGTATCTTTCCCCATTATTTCTAGAAAAAATAAAAATATTTCGTTTACTTTTTCAATTTTTTTATTAGAAAGGAATCCTAATGGAATTTCAGCGGAGTTTTACTAAGACTAGGAAACAACCGGGAAGTGTCATGCTAGTAGTGCTCACAATAGTAGGTTTTTGTGGGGTAATTCTGGAGTTGTTTATGAGCGATATACTCGCTGATATAAAATATCGCAAACAAATGCTCTGTCCTGTGGACTTAAAGGTCGAAGCCTATTCTTCCCTTGATTGCGTACTATCTTTTCTCGGGAAATATAAGGAAGATGCAAATGTTGAGAAGATGGGTAGCGGTACCGTAAATAAAGATAAAGGAAAACTCATTTTTGATGCTGATATTTTAGGTACTACACCCACCGATACATTGATTTCTAAATATATTGTTCAAAAAATCATTTCCAGTTTGTCTGCTTGCCCCTTACCCGCAGGATTTCCTCGACCCCAAGTAGCTAGAGATGCCAAATGGAATATTATTCCTAATGCATTCAAGCGTGATAATTTGACCATTTATTATAAGTTTGAAAACCTCAATAATCGGATACCCTTATGCAAAAAATTCGATACGGTTTCCAAGGGCTTAGTGAGGAAAATATTGAGCGAATTAGCAAAATCTAGCGGTGCAAAATCTTCTGCAATAACTGGTGTTGTTAAAAATAATATTGAAAATTTCATCAGCAATAATAAGATTTTTACCAAGTGGTCAACAATCCAACATGTGGCAAGCAATGGAGGAAAATTAACGTTCAATATTGAGCTTTTAAAAGAACGGTTTATCATTGAGCCCTATATCATCGATGCCATTATGAACAAGAATAAAAAGTTTAAAATCAACCTACTGACAGCTTCCAAAGAAATTTTGGATGCCATTTCTGATGTGAATGGAAATCTCGTAATACCTAATACAAGGAAAGCCAGTGATAAAACATATGGTCCCCTTATTGGACAAAACGGTTCCCTCGAAAACTATTGTTCCAAAGAAATACAATTTTTCAAACTCGAGGTCCGCGTTGCAACCGACGTAGGTAATTCCTATAGCATTCATTGTTTTTGTAGTGCAGAGGCTCCAACTCCTAATCAACGTTTACCGTTTAACATTATCAAAATTGAGGAATTTTAATCATGGGAACTTTATTTAAAAATTTTTCTAATTGGAAGAAAGAACGACAACTCGCTCGCTCTGAACATGTTTGCATTGTACCTTCGGATCTCTGTTTCATGAGCACCTGTCCTTTTCCGGAAGGGAAAGTCAGCTTCTCCGTCATCGAAAGCATTGTTGCTTTGGCCCTGGAATCTTCGAGTCCCTTTCCGTTGAATGAAATTTTCGGGGGGTATTTCATCGACAACGACACATCGACTATTCATATCTTTTCCGTCTTAAAAAATCGTTTAAAGGCAATTATTCCGGAGGTTGAGAGTGCTGCCTATATTTTACCAGATTTTTTTCTTGCCATCGTTGCTCCTAAAATTTCGAAAGCCATTTTTAAATATCAGGATTATACGACAATTTTTGAAAAAACAGCAACCAATAATATTAATCTGACTTCGATTGCAGCTTCCGACGAAGTGGAGGCTTCCCTACCCGTCTTTGAAATCATTGAAATCATACCGATTGTGGAATTTGGTCTCACTGTCCGCTTTACCCACAAAAAAAATGCTTCGAGTGATCCCATTGAGCACGTTCACGATTTTTCATTTTCAAATCAAACCATTTTGGCCGCTAATATGCAAAATCTTGAGATAAAAAAACTGCAAAAACAAAATAAATTAACGACAAATATTGCTCTCTATGGAACGATTACGACCGTTATTTTTACTTTAATTGGGTTATGCGGCTTTCTACAATTACGTTGGCTTCTACGCTCTGAAACCTACTTGACAAAGGAATTGACAGCCCGAGATGAGCAAGTGAAACAAATTCAACAAAAAGAAGACCGAGCCCATGAGCTGGATCTTTTCACTAATAAGAAGCATGCCTACTTTCGTGGACTAAATAGAATTAATGAGTTGCGTCCCGAATCCGTATTGTTTGAATCGATTTATGCTTCCGAAGGAGAAAATTTTGAAATTAAAGGTTCCGCTCAAAATCTTGCCGAACTCAACAAATTCGAAAAAATTCTCCAGGAATCTTTACTTTTTAAGGTGGTCAGGATTGAAGATAAAAACAATCAGGACGACCTCATTCACTTTTCACTCTTCTTAACATTTGAAAAATTATGAAAAAAATTTCGAAATTAAAGTCGTTTTTTTTCCTGCTATACAAAAATGAATGTTTAGCAATCGCAGGTGTATTTGCGATTTTGGCCATTGGTATCACCGGATACAATGTAAATGTCTGGAGAACATATAGCGTTCTCAAGGAAAAAAATGGGAAAAAACAAGCGGAACAGGATTCGTGGTTAACCCGGGGAGAGGAGATTAATACACGTTTTCGAACCATTATTGATGAAATTTTGCATCGCGACAAAATCGACCAACCCAAGCTAATGGCACTTGTCGGTGACGCAGCAAAACGCCTATCGCTCAAGTACAGCGTTGGTATGCCCGAGTCTGAAAATGGTAAATTTTTCTCCTTTAATAAAATTTCCATTGACTTGAAGGGGGTTCGTTTTTCTGATGTCTTGAAATTTGACGACATCATTGAGATTCCCGATTCCAATCTTTGCATTGATAATATGGAGTTAGTTATGCAGGGAAAATCGCTTTCAGCAAAAATTGGCATTTCGGCACTCGATATTAAGGCTGATAGCGATGTCGATAAAATTGTGGCGAAAATTTTAGAAGCCAATCGATTAGATGAAAAATTGATTAAATGGAACGGTCGCAGTAATTTATTAGAATAAATATGGTTTTTTGATGAAAGGATGGTTATGAAGAAAGGAAAATATTTGATATTTGGGTTATTACCACTGACCGTATCGGCAGCACTGCTTGATACATCTGGGCAGCGGAATAGTAATGTTTCGGAAACAACGAAAGGTGAGAATACCTTTGATATTTCTGAATTCAATGATTCGAAAGGAGTAGAACAGCTAGTTTTGAAAGGTGCCGATCCCCGAGAAGTTATTGGAATTTTGGAACAATTAACGGGGCGTACGGCTTTGATGGAACAAAAATTGCCGACAACAAAAATTTCCGTTGAAATCCAAGAGCCCGTCTCTAAGCAGGAAGCGATCGTTGCCATTGAAAGTGTGTTGAGCTTGAATGGGATTGCCATCGTCGATATGGGCGATAAATTTATGAAAGTGGTTACGTCGAAATCGGCCATAACCCAGTCACCCGATATCCTGGACGAATCGTTGCTAGCCTATATTCCTAACCAAAAGGTATTTTCGAAATTTTTTAAACTTCAATATCAGGATGTAACAGAATTTCAAAAGTTAATAAAGCCACTTTTGACGCCGAGCTCATCGAATTCCATACTCTTTGCCGCATCAAATTCCATCTTGATCACGGACACAATGGCCAATTTACAGAGCATAGAAAATTTAATTAATCGTACAGATACGCCCATTAAAATGGTGGAATCCATTAATTTTCTCCCTCTCAATAATGTGAAAGCATCGGTTGTGGCAAAGAAATTCGAACAGCTCAAACGGGGAGCCTTAAAAAAATATCTCACCACCACGACGATCGATTCCGATGATTCGAGTAATCAGCTCATCGTCATAACTTCCCAGGAAAATCTTTCAATAATAGCTGATATTGTAAAACAATTGGATAATAGATGTGATCTGTTGCTTAAATCCGAAGTCATTCGCATAAAACACGGAGATGCGAAGAAAATTGCTGACATTGTTTCCGGAATTGTCAAGGAACAAAGAAGCCGCATCGAAAAAGAAAATAAAATGGCCTTTGAACGCCAACAGGCTCAAATGTCAGCCCAGGGCAGTTTGGCAAATGCTTTAGCCCAGGCAGCAAGTGGCTCCCGTAGCAATCAGCAAATCAGCAATAGTTACAGTGATTTTATTACTTCTCAACAACTTCCTGGAGGAGAATTAGGTGAAGAACAAGCGGCGCAATTTTCCGCCAATTTAACCCTATCCTCCGATGAGAGGAGTAATTCAATCATTGTCTACGGTACGACATCCGATCTGTCTCAAGTCAGGCATTTGATTGGCAATTTGGATGTCCTTCTCGATCAAGTTCGCATCGAGGTCATTGTTGCGCAAATTACCTTAAGTGAGGGGCAACAAAGTGGTCTAGACAGTCTGGATTTGGGATATCACCAAGATCAAGCTTATGCTCCTTTTAGAGGTTCAACGGAAGTTATCATACCAGGCGGCAACTCAGATGGAAAGGACTCAACTTCCAAACATCAATATGCTTCCATTCCCTATGATATCAATTTTAAGGCCGGTTTTGCAGGGGAAGGGGGATCGCTTTCCGGAACACTCAAAAATACTGCCTTAGCTTCTATCTTCAAAAAGGCGAAGACGGATTCCAATGTTAAGATCCTTTCCACGCCAACCCTTGTCACGACACATAATCGAAAGGCTAACTTTAAAATTGGAGAGGAGCGTCCATTTATCGATTCCAGTACCCAGAGCGATGATACAAATTCCAAGGAGCGAATCAATATCGTCTACAAACACGTTGGCTTAGAACTTACCGTAACACCGCTTATCGGAAGCAACGGCATCATTCAAATGGAAATCGAACAGAAGATTTCCAAATATGATGGAGATGGCAACACCGGAAGCATCAAAGCACCGGTCATTTCCGATAAACAAATCAACTCCTTTATCAGTGTAGCCAATGGCGATGTCATTGTCCTTGCTGGATTTAAAGAAAAAGAAAATTCTAAATCCGGAGGAAAAATATTCCTTCTCGGCGATATTCCTATCCTGGGTGACGCCCTATTCACCTCGCGGAACCGTGCGGAACAGGTCAAGGAATTGATCGTGTTTATCAAACCGACAATTATTCTCCATCCACAGGATGAAGCAGCCTATCTCGATCAGCGGCTCGAAGTGACAAACTTTAAGGAAGATATCGCTTACTATAGAAAAACGGGCGATTTTCCAAAGAGTGAACCTTTCCCGAAGGATACAATCCTTGGTCTCAATGCCCAGGAAATGAGTAATGATCAAAAGAAAAAGAGAGCCCAACAAAAAATTAAACAACAGAATTCGGTTAGCAAATGCCAGCGTCACTGTTGTAAAAGAAAAACGAATACTCCGAGGAATGACGATTTCATCGCTGAACCAGAACCATTGAAAACAACAATACCAACGGTGGAAAAAGACCGAAATTTTACACGAAGGAATCGTCCCAAAACTAGACGTTAATCGGTAAATATGAAAGGAATCACCATGAAAAAGAGTACAAAAAGTTTTTTCTTCGGTGTGGTTTTACTAGGCAGTTATTACCTGGGAATGGCCGAGTCGATACCCGCAGATGAATTCAAATCGCTGCACGAAAGATCGCCCTTTGGCGATGCGCCCAAGCCAGAGCCCAAACCACTGCTTCAAGCATCCACACCGAAAACCTCTGCGGCACCACCTGTTCCTAAAAAACCGGAGAAGAAATTAGGGTTTACGGGATATTTGAAAATGGATGGCAAAAATTATTTTTCCATCCATGATAAAACACCAAAGGATGAAATTCATACCGTTGTGTCTCCTGAAAAGCTATCTCCATTGGGATATACTCCTGTTAAATTTGACGAGAAACAGCAAACTCTTGAAATAAATTTCGAGGGTTATACTTATCCTTGCAAGATAGGAGAAGAAGAAAAGAAAACAACAACTACAACAACTACTAACACCAATAACGCTTATCCACAGTCAACCTATCAAAATTCTAAACAACAGCCTCCACTCCAAGCATATCCTGGACCTACCTATGGCTGGGATTGGGATGACGATTGGGACGATTGGGATGAATGGTAATCGTAATTTTAATTTGAAATGATATGGAAAATTTAGATAAAATACTCGCAACGGTCGACTCGACTTTGCCTATGGCAATCGCCTCAAGTTCTGTCGATAGAAAGATCGATCTCTTGGCCGAAAAATTAATGCGTACTACACCCGATGCCTACGAATGGCTATCCAACGTTTGCGGTCTTCCCTTTGTCAAAAAAATTACGGTATCCAAGGAAATCACAAAAATTCTTCCGGAAAAACTACTCTTGGAATACGCGTGTTTACCCATCGATTTGGAAGACGGTCGCCAGGGATTAGTTTTTGGTTGGATTCCCGACACGACGATGAAAAAATGGGTAAAAGCCTCTTCAAATATTGATTTTATCTATTGTTTAGGCCCCATTCAGGAAATTCGTAAAGTGATTAACGAACGTTTCGGGGTTGGTGCGGGAAGTTTTGCCGATGCCGAAGAGAATAAAGGCCTCATCTCAAAGGTCGAAGTCATACAGGAAGATGAGGATGCAGTTGTTATTAAATTCGTCAATGAATTGATTAAACAAGCTCTCGCCGATCGTGCAACGGATATTCATTTCGAACCCCAAAAAAATTCATTGCAAATCCGTTACCGCATCGACGGCGCATTAGTCCCCGTCAGTTTACCGCCCAATCTCGTCCTGTACCAGGCAGCAATTATTTCGCGCCTGAAAATCATGGCTAAACTCAACATTTCGGAAAAACGTCGTCCCCAGGATGGTCGCATCGCCTTCCGCTCCGGCGATACCGCCATCGATATCCGTGTCTCGACTCTCCCCATTGCCTATGGCGAAAGTATCAGTTTACGTCTTTTAAATTTAAGTGAATCTCCCGTCGAACTCGAAGGCATGGGCCTCGGCCAAAAACAATTGGAACAGATTGTCAATGCCATCTCTCGCCCCCACGGTATCGTTCTCGTCACCGGCCCCACCGGATCCGGTAAATCGACCATGCTCAATGCCTGTATCCATAAAATTCGTAATCCTGAAATTCGTATCATTACCGTTGAAGACCCAGTGGAATATGAAATCGCTGGAATCAATCAGTGCCAGGTCCAATCGGATATCGGCATGACCTTTGCTAGCGCGCTGCGTTCCATATTACGACAGGATCCGGACGTAATCATGATCGGTGAAATCCGCGACGCAGAAACGGCAGATATCGCCATTCGTGCCTCTATTACCGGTCATATGGTTCTCAGTACCTTGCATACCAACGATTCGGCCGGCGCCGTATCCCGCCTCTGCGATATGGGTCTGGAACCATTTCTCCTCGCATCATCCCTCCAATTGGTCCTTGCCCAACGATTGGTTCGAAGAATTTGTCCGCATTGTGCCAAAAGAGCAAATTATACTCCAGATGAATTGGAGTACGCGCTGCGAGCTTTACGCATCGATCCCGCCGAAGAGTTGGCTCATATTGATAAAGTCATGGTCGGTACTGGTTGCGATAAATGTAAAAACGGATACAAAGGAAGAATTGCTATCCATGAAGTGCTGGTCATCAGTGATAAAATTCAGCAGGCAATTATCAAAAATGCTCCCGCCAGAGAAATCCGTACCATAGCCCTTGAAGAAGGAATGCAGACATTACAGGCCTGTTCCTGGGAACATGTCAAAAAAAGTAGAACGACCCTCGAAGAAATTATGCAGTTTGCCGATAAAAATAATATGGAAGACTAAGGGCTGCGTGCCATTAGAATCCTCGCCAGGAAACCCATTCCCTGGACCCGGGATAGTTTAAAAGGCCTCCGCCCTCGTCGCTTCGCGACGAGGGCGGGCAACTTTGTTGCCGATCCCTTCGGGATCGGGCCTTTTTAAACCCCCGCGGCTCCGCCACTGGGGCAAAATCTAACAAAATCCGCAATTCCCTATGGGGTATAAAGCGCCCTTTGGCAATCACATTTTTAGCAGATCTTTTTCTTTAGCTTCGAGAAATTTTTGAATTTCACCGTTGGCATTATCGGTTAATTTTTGAATTTCTTTTTCGAGACGTTTAAGATCATCTTCGCTGATTGCGGCATTTTTTTGCAATTTTTTGAATACCTCGAGGGCATCACGGCGGATAGCCCGGATAGCGATGCGACCTTCTTCGGCCATGGAATTAGCAACCTTGACAAGTTCCTTACGCCGTTCGCCGCTCATTTCGGGAATAGTGCAGCGGATTAGCGCTCCAACGGAAACGGGAGTTAACCCGATATTAGCAATTAGAATTGCTTTTTCAATGGGATGAACGGAAGATTTATCCCAGGGCTGAATTTGGATAGTTCGGGCATCGGGTGTTGTAATGGCAGCGATTTCACGAATACGCATACTGGATCCATAAGCATCGACCACGAGATTTTCGATCATCGCCGTCGACGCCTTACCCGTATGAAGGGAAGAAAATTCATTCTGGGTATGGACTATGGTTTTATCCATGGTCTCTTTAAGTTCCTTTAAAATTTTTTCAATTTCCATGTTAAAATTTTCCAATAAAAGTTCCGAGGGAAGGATCTTGGATTGCACTTACGATTTCGCCGTTTCGTTGTCCAGAGAAAATACGGATTGGAATATTATTTTCCATGCAGAGGACAAATGCAGTAAGATCCATTGCATTCAAATTTTTTTCCAGTACCTCCTGGTAGGAGAGCCGATCAAATTTTTGGGCACATATATTTTTATGGGGGTCGCAATCGTAAATACCATCGACGGTACTCGCTTTGAGCAAGATATCGGCATGAAGTTCACAGGCACGGAGGGCCGCTGCGGAATCCGTTGAAAAAAATGGATTGCCGGTACCGCAACAGAAGATAACGATTTTTCCCGATTTTAGAGCGAGTTCCGTATTGTGAAAAGAAAAACGATCGGCGATGCCCTCGATGGCAACGGAGCTTTGAATGATCGCGCTTATGCCGTGGATTTCCAGAACACTTTGCAGCGCTAGGGCATTAATCGCCGTTGCAAGCATACCCATTTTATCGGCATTGGTGCGAACAAATCCCGAATTGCGGCCATGGTAAGATTGTCCACGGAAAATATTGCCGCCACCGATGACAATGGCGAGTTCTATTCCGAAGGCATGGACAGTAACAATTTGTTGGGCCAATGCATCGAGAAGTCCGCGATCGATTGTATTTTCATTCCCTCGGAGCGATTCTCCGCTGATTTTCAGAACGACTCTTTTATAGAACGGATCCACTCCATAAGAATAGAATAAATTTTTAAAGCGGGTCAACCTTTTACTCCGCCTTGGCAGAAGCAAAATTTTCTTCCAACTCATCCTGGGCATGATGCTCATCTCGTTCCGTAGGCCGAATGGTTTCCGGAGCGGAAGGCAATGCCTGGGGTAGGATTTCTATTGCTATTACCTCGGGCTCATGTGTTTGAGCGACTTCTGGAAGTGGAGACAGCGGTTCTTCTTCGGCCTTATCCAGAGGTGGAACAAAGCTCGCAGTCAATTGCGCATTATACTCCGGAGTTCGCACATCTTCCGGTACAGCTGAGAGGGCTTCACGGAAAGCGGCTTCACGAAATGAATCGGCATCAAATTTAATGGGGAATTGCGTCTTTTGTGCTAATAAGATAGCTTCTTGTTGAAATTTAGCTTGTTCTTCGGGAGGAAAGGAATGCATTGCCTGAGCCGTATTTCCCAAAAGATTAATATAGGGATCTTGGGCAGCTCCCGCTATATCGTTGAGTCCATTTTGGGTCGAATGGGCAATATTCGCTACAATTTTGGCGTTCCATTCTGCACTATTATTCGGAACAATCGATTTAACACTATTAAAAAATGCTTCCTGAGCTTCCTCTCCCAATTGCGAAAAATGTTCCGCCGCTCCCGAAAGTGCTTCCCGGGCTTTAGCGCGAACAGAGTAGTCACTATTGCGGCTATTTGCCAAATTAGGAATGGCATTTACAAGCAATACCTGATCTTTTTCAGAGAGTACGTCCGGATGTTGCGTCAACTTTTGAGCGACTTCAATAGCCTTGTTTAATTCTCCGGGAGTTATCGTCTTGCTCGCGGCATTGTTACCAAATTTTTCCATTATCCGGCCAGGGATTTGGGTACCATCCCGTTCCGCTTCTTGGAGTGCCCGTTCGAGGGCTTTGAAATCATCCGTTTTCGACGGTTGTTGAATGCCATAGGGAAGATTTTCTTGGTGATTAATTTTTCCATCCCGAGGACGAGCTACATTATCCACATCATTTCTATGAGAAACAGTATCCATATCGAGGGTTAATTCTTATTATTTTCGTAAAATTTGCAACAAAAAAATAATTTTTCTCACAAGTATTTTTTATGACAAATGAATTCATTGCGGATTATTTGATCATTTTATTGGAATTTTTGTTATATTTCAAAGTATTTTCATTTAATATTGATTAAAAACGACTTGACAGGTTGAGAAAGTACGGCAAGAGTAGAGGTAGAGCCGCTTTTGTCTTACGTATTTTACCTTAAGTTTTTCTATGAAGCGCGTAGATCGGCATCCTTTTGGAGGAGTTGTTTAATAATTCCCATTATTTCAGCGGTTTTTCGCATACTATCCTCGAGGGAAATCGTTACTGGGGCATTGCCAAAAATATAAAATTTAATCTTGGGCTCTGTACCACTACCACGAATGGCATAGCGATAGCCATTATCGAGGTCAATTATAAAGAAATTCTGTGCCGGGATGCGTTTACCATCGGGATCAAAAATTTCATCTTTGTTAAAATCCGTAATGTGAGTGACGGAGAAATCGCCGAGTGTTGTGGGTGGATTTTTTTGATAGGATTGGAGAATATTTTTAATTTTTCCGGCTCCCGATGCGCCTTCATAGTAAATGTTTAGTTGTGTTTCGCCGTAGTAGCCGTATTTCCTATAAATTTCATTGCGAAAATCGATGAGAGTTTTACCGGATTTTTTCAATGTGGCGAGCATTTCACAGATCATAACTGTTGCCCCATTGGCATCTTTGTCCCGCGTATTGTCGCTTGCGAGGTAACCGTAACTTTCTTCCCCGCCCATCGCAAAAAAAGTGCTATGTTTTAGTAATAATTCGCGGCGTTTTTCGGCGGGTGTGTGGACATAATCAATGGGCGGAAAATTGAGTTCCGCGAGACGATTTTGAAGTAAAGTCTCGTAGTCATTCAATTTTTCGCCGATCCATTTGAATCCCGTCAACGTATTGATGACCTTTACGCCATGGGATTCGGCAATTTTATCCTGGAGTGGAGAGGTGACAAAGGTCTTAATAAATGCAACGCGTGGAGAACCTTCAGCGGGAATCCAATCCCGTGCTTTCATTTGAGATAGGCGGAATTCTGCGAGCAATGCACCGGTTAAATTACCCGTAAATTGCTCAAAAATTCCCTTCTCATTGCGTACCCCAATGGCAATGCGATCCGCATCGGGATCGGTGGCAATAATGACTTCTGCACCGACACTATTTGCTTTTTTGATGGCGAGATCGAAGACTTCAAAATTTTCCGGATTAGGCGATTTTACCGTTGGGAATCGCGGATCATGGACCATTTGCTCCGAAACAAAATGAGCACGAATGCCGAGTTGTTGGAGCATGGGCGCCGTAATCATATCGCCGGTTCCATGGACAGGTGTGAAAACAATGTTAATCGGCGATTCTTGAAAAATACTGGTGTCAAAAAGATTGGAAACTACCTCCCCCATATAACTTTTATCGGCTGCCGCATCAAAATATTCAATGGATGAATTATTTTTCGCGATCGATTCCAAAATTTGTACGACATCCTCCAGCGATGTTTGATTGAATTTCTCGATAATCTTTGACGCATGGGGTTCAACAACTTGACCACCATCCCTAAAATAAACCTTATAGCCATTGTCGTGAGCAGGATTGTGGCTCGCCGTAATCACAATACCGGCAATGGCCTGGAATTTGCGTACCGAAAAACTAAGCTGGGGCGTCGAACGTGGACCATCAAAGGCTGTTGCCTTCCCGCCTAGATAATTCCAAATCTTAGCCGTAATTTGAGAAAAATGCTCGGAAAAATGACGTACATCGTGGGCAATAACTAACTTGAGTGGCCCATCGGATTGCGTTTCACAGTAACGAAAAAGTGCGATCGTTGCCCGGGCTATATTGAAATCGTTCAGATAAGCACTGCCGATTGCAGCGTGTTCAGGGGCATCAAAGGAGGCTCCATGCCCCCATTCGGCCTGGGGTACGACCTCGCCAATCGTCCGACTGCGCATGCCTCCCGTCCCAAATTCCAAATTCTTGAAAAACCGATCGTTGACTTCCTTCCAATTACTTCGCTCTATAAGCTCCTCTATCGCCGATTGACCCCAATTCGGCAAAAACTGCATCCACTCCTTGCAATTTTTAATCGTCTCTGGCAGTAAAAGTCCTGCGTCTAACGCACTTTGTAAAACTTCATCCATAGTTTCCATGATAACCGAAATCATTCAATTTTAAAGACAAAAATGAGGTTAGCCATGGAAGCTTCGCGGAGAGGCACTTTGCCCCGCGGCGAAGCCGCGGGGGTTAAAAAGGCCCGATCCCGAAGGGATCGGCAACAAAGTTGCTAGCCCGGCCCTCCGGGCCGGGCCGGGCCTTTTTAATCGCCCCGGGCATTGCCCGGGGCGGCAATAAAACTTTTTCTGGCAAGTCCAGATCCAAAAAATAGTATTCCGTGGCGGAGATCCTAAGGGTACGCAGCTCTTGGTTCTTTCAGAGAATCATTGCCCCGAGAACACCAAAAATTATCAAAGGGATATTAAAATGGACAAATCCGGGAATAGAGGTATCCCAAATGTGATCGTGTTGGCCATCGGCGTTGAGTCCGGACGTCGTCGCCAGCATAGTATCCGAAACTGGTGCTCCTGCATCACCGGTAATCGTTGCAGCGGCAATGATACAAACCGTTGCCAATGTACTAAAACCCAATGTTATACAAAGGGGGACATAGATTGCGGCGATGATCGGTACTGTAGAGAAGGAAGAACCGATGCCCATGGTAATGAGTAGGCCGACCATCACCATACCTAGCGACGCTAAAAATTTACTTGAACCCGCGCTATCTGCCAGCCAATTGACCAGCTCTTGAATATCACCGGTAGCGCGCAAAACCTCACTGAATCCCGCTGCAGCAATCATAATAAAGGCAATGGAGGACATCATTTTGAAGCCTCGGTCAACGACATTATCCGAATCTTTCCAGCCCACAACACCACCTATCGTGAAAATAAGAAAGCCAAATAGCGCACTTGCCATTGTACTTTTCCAGCAAAGTTGAGCGATCAATGCGACAACAATCGCCAGTCCTGAAACAAAAATATCCTTTAGAGAACAAAATTCTTCCTTTGTTTTTACCGATTGAATTCGGCTTAGGTCATAGGTACGCGGTTTTCGGTAGGCGTAGCAGGAAGTGGCCAGTCCCGTAAGCATACCCAATGCCGGAAAAATCATACCTAGTAAAACATCTTTCAATCCAATATTCATCCCGTTTTCGATCAAATTTTTCAGAAAAATACTTTCTAAAAAAATGCTACCAAAACCGTAAGGGATCACCATGTAAGTAATAATCAAGCCGAACGTCATCGCGTTGCTGAGCAAACGGCGATCCAATTCCAATTCTGAAAATATGCCGAGTAACGGCGGAATGAGAATGGGAATGAAAGCCACATGTACCGGAATCAGATTCTTCGATAGGATCGAAATGAGCACCAGTAAAAATATGATCGCAACTTTAAAATAAAATCGATGACTGGATTGATGGGATCTTTCAGTGATAAATTTTATGAGTTTATGAGATAGCCAAAGAGGTATGCCGGAATGGGCCACCGCCGCCGCAAAGGCTCCGAGAATTGCGTAATTCAATGCAATTTTCGCGCCACCACCTAGTCCGGAAGAAAATATTTCCAACGCCTCGCCAAACGACATTCCACTGACTACGCCGCCAATCAACGCACCCGCTACCAGCGCGACGACCACATTTATTCGTGCCACACTTAGCACCATTATCGCTGCTACAGCAATGATCACCGAATTCGTTAGAATCATCTTTTTTCTTTTGGTTGGAGATCTATACAAAAAAATAACATTGTCAATATCGCTATCAAAGGGTTCCATTCTCCGAATTTTCGTAAGGAGGTTGGCCATAAGGTTCTCCCTATCCCTCCCCAAGAAGGATCCCCAAAGGGATCCGCCCTTTGAATTTCCGCAAAGTCGTAGACTTTTTGACCTCGTTTTCTGACAAAAATTGCCTCCACGGAGAATAAAAAGGCCCGATCCCGAAGGGATCGGCAACAAAGTTGCTAGCCTGGCCCTTCGGGCCGGGCTGGGCCTTTTTAACCGCCCCGGGCGTTGCCCGGAGCGGCAAAAAATCTGCCTATCGCATCGCGCCAGGCGAAAACTTTTCAGGCAAGTCTGAAGTTCCAGATCCAGGAAATGGTATTCCGTGGCGGGGATCTTAAGGGCGCGCAGCCCTTAGACCTTTTAGAGAACCAGCGCCCCGAGAACACCGAAAATTATCAAAGGGACATTAAAATGAATAAAAGCAGGAATTGTTGTATCCCAAATGTGGTCGTGTTGGCCATCCACATTGAGACCGGACGTCATTCCGAGCATCGTATCGGAGGCCGGCGAACCTGCATCGCCCGTAACCGCGGCTGAGACAACAATACAAATAGTTGCTAAGGTACTAAATCCCAGAGCCTGACACAGGGGAATATAAATAGATGCAACGATAGGTACCGTTGAAAAGGAAGAGCCAATGCCTATTGTAATGATTAAACCCACCATAATCATACCCAATGCCGCCACACTTTTATTGGAACCAATATTTGCAACTAGGCAAGTGACAAGCTCCTGAATATCGCCTGTTTCGCGCAAGACGGCAGCGAATCCAGCCGCCGCTATCATTACGAAGGCTATGGCTGCCATCATTCGGAATCCCTGCATTGCAACGCTATCCGAATCCCGCCAAGAAACGACATGCCCCACATTTAAAATGAGTAGGCCGACCATCGCTCCACCCATCATGTTATTCCAACGAATTTGGACAATAAACATACAGACAATTGCAATGGTGGAAATAATGATATTTTTTACGGAACAATTCGCATCTTTTACTTCTATCGACCGTATTTTTTGCGAATCGTAGGTCCGCGATTTACGGTAGGCGTAGCAGGAGGTGATAAACCCTGCCAACATACCCAAGGCCGGAAAAATACTCCCCCATAAAACATCCCGCAACGTAACATGAGCCAATCCATTTTCTATCAAATTTTTCAAAATAATATTCTCCAGAAAGATACTGCCGAAGCCATAGGGAATGATCGTGTAGGTGGTTACCATGGCAAAAGTCATCGCATTGCTCAATAGGCGGCGATCCATTCCTAATTCGGCAAATACGCCGAGCAAAGGCGGAATTAGCAGAGGAATAAAAGCGATATGGACGGGTAACATATTTTGTGACATAACGCCCATCGCAACCAATAGCAGCACGATAACACATCTCAATAGGGCTCGACCGGAAGCATCCTGCGCTCTTTTTGTAATAAATTTTATAAGTTTATGGGACAGCCAAACGGGGATACCAGAATGGGCTACTGCCGCTGCAAAGGCTCCGAGAATCGCGTAATTCAGAGCAATTTCCGCACCACCTCCCAATCCCGCTGAAAAGACTGCCAATACTTCCTTTAGCGGCATACCACTAGCTACGCCACCGATGAGCGCACCTGCGACCAAAGCAATGACGACGTTTACTCGCACCAGACTCAATACCATTACTGTTACCACGGCGACAACTACAGAATTTGTTAGAATCATTTTTTCTCCTATTAAATCAATAGGTCTATACAAAAAAATAGCACTGCCAAGATCTTTTTTTAAGAATTAACAATAGGAAAGAAAATTTGCTTTTCATTAAAAAATAAATAATATAATTATAAATATTATGGAAATGTCATCATTAGCAAATGCGATGCAACGGTCAGCGTATATTGTTGCTAAAAATGAAATACTGGGAGACGGAGGCCATATTGGTCTGTTTGGAGGAAAAGAGATTAGACAATCAATCGACCAAAGA
>JAISXO010000017.1 GCA_031270475.1 Puniceicoccales bacterium
AATCTTCCCTCAAAAGTATCGACAGTACCCGGGATCAATTCCTCTCCATCCTCACCCAAATCAACCAAACCCTCCACGACGGTGCCATGAAGATTATCCGTAATTCAGCCGTCTGAAAATGATTAACTTCCGCTATGAAAAAAACCATACAATTTCAAAAAAGGATGACAACCTTGACGATCGGAAAAAATCTATTAGGCTACTTTTATGGAAGGAAATCGCTCGATTATCATTGATGAGATAGCAGTAAATTATAACGACGAATCGAGTGTTTTAGAAATTTGTAATAGAAATCACATAGCGATACCGCAGACATGTTTCACAGAACATTTGACGCCATCGGGGCATTGCGGATTGTGTACGATTGAATTGTTTGATGAATCGGTTCCCGAAAATTGGTTACCCGTTTTGGCTTGTATGTTGGCTCCTCAGGATGGAATGAAAATCCGTACGAAATCCAATGTAATTGCGACCATTCGAGAAATGGCCGGACAATTAATCTTGCGTTCCCATCCCTGCGATTGTGAGTTTTGTGAAAAGTTTGACCATTGTGAATTGCGAAAAATTTATAATAAGACGGGTTTTGGCTTTGTACGAGCAATTGAGGATGGTAAAGGGAAAAAACCTGCGATTTCACGCCTATCACAGCAATTTTGTCTCGATCGCGAAAAATGTACCAATTGCGGCGTATGTACAACCTATTGCCGGGAAAAATTGGGTAAGGATTTTTTACACAACGTGCTGAAATTCAACGGGAAAACGCACCTGGAATTGTATCCAGGTGTCGCCTACGAAGAAGGATATTTGTTAAATTTAATTGAAATTTGTCCCTATAATGCAATCATGGATGAGAAGACCTTGGGCCAGCCGCCGCCCTGGAAATTACACGCATTGAATGGCATTTCGATGGAGAGTAGTACGGGAAATAATACGAAAATTTTTGTCCAAGATAACGAAATCATGTATATCAAACCGCGTAAAAATCTTCACATCGGCGATGTAATACCCGACATAGCTCGCGATTTACATCGGAATAATAATGCTAATCGAGTTGATACATTAATTCTACACGGACAAAAGGGGGAAGAACGGGAAACTATACTTTTTTTTCTCAGTAAAATCGGCTTTGGACATCGCTGTGCCATGGTTTGTAACGGCAGTCTTCCTCTGGAAAGTATGCTGTTGGCACGACAGCTAGCGGATGTTCTTGGAGCACAAATCTTTGTGAAAAATTATCGGCAGGACGGTGACGATTGGCTAATTTCAAAGGACAAAAATACCAACATTCGTAGCGCATTGCTAACCCAAGTTATTAAAAAAAATACGGTTGAAGATTTCTCTGAGGTTGAAGAATTGATCACTCGACGCCAAATTCAAACGATCATTGTCCTTAACGAAGATGTTTTGTCGATGGGGCTTTCTAAAGGAAGTTTTGCGACCATCGATTCGATTACCTTCTCATGCCATAAAAACGAAACGACACAAAATAGTCATGCCGTCTTTCCCATTTGTTCTGTTTTTGAGGAAGATGGCCACTTCATTAATAAGGATTTTTTACTGCAACGCTCCCACCGGGCAATTATCCGCAAAACGGAGGCTAAACCGCTTTGGCAATGGTTGGCTATGATTAAAAATATCTACACAGGTAAAAGTCAGGAAGAAGCCGAATTTCAGTCCATCGAAAGCATTTGGACTTCTATGGAAAAATCACTTCCCGAATTTAAGGGCTTGAAGTTTTCTGAAATTCCACCCGAAGGAATATTTTTGGAAAATAATCGTTTTAAAAATTTTCCCTTCGTAGCGTAGAAAATAATCCAGAGAGTTTTGCCTTTTGGACGCCCCCCAAGGAGTCGAAGACTCCTTGGCCTCCTTCGGAGGGCCCCGCGGCGAAGCCGCGGGGGGGGGCCCGGGGGAACCCCGGGCCCAGGGAATGTTATTCCCTGGCAGGGGGTTTAAGGGGGAAGGATTCCCCCTTGTAAACGGACATTCTGCAATTTATGGGTTGCAAAGAACGGATTCGGTTATTATGTGCAGAGTCAATGAAAAAGTTAGTTATCGCAGAGAAGCCCAGTGTTGCACAGGATATTGCGGACGTTATTGGACATTTTAAGAAGACGGAGAATGTTTTTGAAAATGATGAATTTGTGATTAGTTCTGCGGTTGGGCACATCGTTGAATTATTTATGCCAGAGGATTTTGATGAGAAATTAAAGCGTTGGTCCATCGACGTATTGCCCATTATTCCCGAAGAATTTCGCACAAAGCCTATTGTTAAGAACAAAACAAAATTTCAAGAATTAAAAAAGTTGATGGGGCGGAAGGACATCGATACCATTATTAATGCCTGTGATGCGGGTCGGGAAGGGGAATTAATTTTCACTTACATTTATGAATTAGCGGGGTGTAAGAAAGTGATTCAGCGCCTATGGTTATCATCGATGACCCAGGAAGCGATTCGGGAGGGCTTTCGCAATTTACGGCCCGGTAGCGAGATGCAAAATTTACAATCTGCGGCCCGTTGTCGTTCCGAAGCGGATTGGCTAATCGGCATCAATGGAACGCGTGCGGTGACGGTTAAAATGTCCCGAAACGGTGGAGTGGCGACAATTGGTCGCGTTCAGACGCCTACGCTATCGATGTTACTCAGGCGGGAATACGAAATTCGCAACTTTAAACCGCGTCCTTACGTCCGTATTGTGGCGGAATTTTCCATAATAAATGGCCATTACAACGGAACTTACCAGCGTACCGATTTCAAAAAAATGGATGATACGGACCGCGCTGACCGTATCTTTGACCTCGATCTAGCGCAACAAATCGTCGATGCCGTTAGCAATATTGGAACGGCAACGGTGACCGAAAAAAAGAAAAAGAGTAAGCAAAATGCACCCCGACTCTACGATTTGACAACGCTCCAGCGAGAAGCGAATACGAAATACGGGATGCCCGCCGGTATGACTCTAAAAATCGCTCAATCCCTCTATGAAAAACACAAATGTGTCACCTATCCGCGAACCGACTCCAATGCTTTGCCCGAGGATTATCCGGACACTTGTAAAAATATAATGGGTGTTCTGGGTGGAGAATTTACCGAATTTGCCCAGGAAATATTAAATCAGAATTGGATCGATGGATCTAATAAAAAGGTTTTCGACAATAGGCAGATTAGCGACCACTTCGCCATTATTCCAACGACGAAGTTTACGAATAAGTTAAGCGAGGAAGAAAATAAAATCTATACGATGATTATTCGCCGCTTTTTAGCTGTTTTTTATCCTGCTGCGGAATTTGATGTGACAACGCGCATTTCTAAATGTGGCGAATACGAATTTTTAACGGAAGGTAAGGTTTTAACGAAACCGGGATGGCTTGTCGTCTACGGGAAATCCTTGGGGACGGACGAAGATGCGATTCTCCCTGCACTCGATGACGAAAGAGATGGCGATCCCGCAAAGGCTACCATCGTTCATGTGGAAAAAATTGAGGAATTGACCAAACCTGCTCCGAGATACACCGAAGCGACACTCCTATCCATGATGGAAACCGCTGGAAAAATGCTCGACGATGAAGAATTGGCACTGGCTATGAAGGAACGGGGCCTGGGAACACCGGCAACGCGTGCACAAATCATTGAGCATCTCATCGACCTCAATTACATGGAGCGCAATAAACGCGAACTTATTCCCACATCAAAGGCGGAAGGACTATTTGAATATCTAAATATCGTCGATGTTCAGGTGTTATCCAATCCATCCATGACCGGCGAGTGGGAGTATAAGTTGCGCCAAATGGAACAGGGACAACTCGATCGATCGGCTTTTATGGAAGGTATTCGGGAAGTAACCTATGAAATTGTGAATAAGATTAAAAATTTTAATGAAGAAAGTCAGCCCGGCAAACAGTCTGATTTAATTTCGCCAACGGATGGCTTGCCAATGTTGGAGTACTTGAGAAATTATAAATCTCAGGACGGAAAAATTTCTCTTAGTAAGGTAATTTCGGGCCGGCGAATGTTGGAAAATGAATTGGAAGTTTTACTTCAAAATCGCTGGATAGGCCCAATCGAGGGATTCCGCTCAAAAATCGGAAAAATTTATACGGCCAAACTAGTTTTAGATGAGAATAATGAAATCAAATTTTCTTTTCCCAACAACCGCGAATTTGAATCCGAAGAGGAGCTGACTCCGGAAAAACTGAAAACTTATCCCCTCCTTACTAAATGTTGTTGCTGCGGTAACGATGTTTATGCGACAGAAAGCGCTTATATTTGTGAAAATTTTGTCGATGGAAAAAAATGTCCTTTCCGCCTTGGTCGACGCATTTTAGAACAACGTATCGATGAAACCCAGGCAAAAAAAATGCTCGATGAAGGAAAAAGTGATTTATTAGAAAATTTTTGTTCGAAACGTACGGGTAGAATTTTTGCCGCCTTCCTAACGCTCAATACGGAAGGGAAAATTGGGTTTGAATTTGCTCCGCGGGAAAGAAAACAGCGCTAGCTTTTTTGTAGAATCAAAAGTCTAAGGAGTTCCCTTCACTGGTATTTTTGTAGTATGAGTGCAAAGAACTGAGCCCCCGCGGCGAAGCCGCGGGGGCAATTTTTTGCCTCACGGCTGAGCCATGCGAAATTTTCGCATGGCTCAGCCGTAAAGAGAAGCCAAGGAGCCATTGGCTCCTTGCAGGGTATGGGACAGAGTCCCATAGTCCTAGCAAAACTAAAAAATCATTCCTCTTTAAAATGATTCTCATCGGATTCCGTTTGTAACCCCACGAACATTTCTTCCCAATTCAAATGGGTCAATTTTTCCAAACGTTTCATGAGACCGATGAGTGTCGCCATTAGCATAATCGTGCAGGGAAGCACAATCACTGGGTAACTCCAAAACGTCATGCGTCCCAATTCTTTATTAAATTCAGCAGTTCCCGTTTCACTGTGAATGAAATAGCACGCCAAAAGATAGTTCAGAATCGTACTCAATAGAAATGAAAAAGAAAACTTCAATGTACTCGAAGATAATAATTTTTGAAACGCAATTTGAGTCGCTAGTTCTTGGAGGCGCCTATTAATGAGATCCACATTCATGATCGCGTCGTTAAAAAGTAGTGTTTTGATCAACGGATAACGCGTAAATGCCGAACAAAAAACAATTAAGCCAATCAACGCCGGAACCAACGCCTCTTTAATGGCAATATATTCCTTAGGAAGCTGGAGCAGCCCGATAAGGCCGGTTAACAAAATACTCGCAAAACCGATTATCGAAAAAACATTGCACTTTCGAGATCGAACGAAATCGACTAAACCATAACCAATTGGAAAAAGAAGGGCAATAACCAGCGCAATGGCCGGCGATAACCCCAACCAGTCGTCCGCTTTGGACATGATCAACGATGGCAAAATGATATTAAAACCCAAATTTAGCCAAGGATTCTCTCTTTTCTTGTGTTTCCCTTTTACTGCCATTGATTATTCCCTATCTTCCTTTCCCTGCGTTTCCCGATAATTGGAGCTATGAAAATTAGGATGCAACATCTTTTTCCGTCGAGAATGGCGCATGAGGCCATATATGATATAACTCAAAAAAACAATCGCACAGGAAAATTCATGGAACCATAAAATCGTCACCAAAACACCAATAATGACCACGAAAGAACTCAGCCGTGTCCGCGTATTCCAGTCAATTTTTTTGAAACTTGGAAACCGAATGTTACTAACCATTAAATAAGCAATGAATAGCATGATCGGCGGAAGAAAAATCGCAAAAGCATTGAGATCGTAGCCGTTAATAATCAGCACAAAGGAGGCAACCACGCCCGCTGCTACCGGAACGGGTAACCCTAGAAAGTCATAATTAGGATGAGGATCATCCTTGGGAAGTAATGGGCTCGTAATGACGTTGAAACGCGCCAAACGAATCCCCGCACAGAGCAGATAAATAAAACCAAAAAGCCAACCAACTTGGCGGAAAAAAGAAAATTCTTCCGTCGGCGATAGGATCAAAAGAAAAACCATCAGGGCCGGCGCCACGCCAAAGGATACCATGTCGCAAATGGAATCAAATTCCATACCGAACAGGGATTCCTTTTTTTTCAATCGCGCAACACGGCCATCCAACATATCCGACATTCCCGCAATAAAAATGAGCCAGACGGCCTGCTGATAGTAGCGGTGAATAAGCACGGCGTCCTGAACCGAATAGCGGGCCTGGATGCAACGAATGATTGATAAAAAGCCACAAAATAAATTTGTCGCCGTAAATAAGTTGGGCAACAAATAAATCCGACTCGCATCCGCCATATTGGAATATTTCTTAGTAAAAGACATCTCTTTCCCTAGCATAGGGAGCTTTCTCTAACTGCAAGCTTTTCCTATTGCGATTTCAAAAATATCGCTAATTTCCAAAATAAATGCCAACAATCATTTTACCCGAAGGAGTTTTAGGTGAACGCTGCGATAAAATTTTAGCGCAGCTTTTACCACTTTCACGCACAAATGTTCGAAAATCTTTTGAACGATACCCGTTCGAATGCAATGGGAAAAAAATTCACCTCCACGACAAAGTCTATACGGGAGATATCCTTACCTACGAAACCTTTGATTTCTTCGTAAATAAAAAATCTAAAAACGATCTACATCTGGATATTATTTTCGAAGACAAAGATCTTATTATTATTAACAAATCAGCGGGTATCGTGGTTCACCCCGGAGCAAATGTGCGCGGAAAAACGTTACAGGAATATGTTTTGCAATATTGTACTTTGAGCCCCTTAGGACAGGAAGGGCGTTCCGGTGTCATCCATCGCCTCGATAAGGATACGACGGGAGTCATCATTTTTGCCAAATCGGATCGCGCTTTTACTCATCTAACCCGCGATTTTGCTCGTCATACCGTCGAAAAATGTTATACCTGTATTATCCAAGGAACACCCGATTCGGATACGGGAAAAATTGAAATTCCAATTGCACGTCAAACGGACGATAGAAAAAAGATGATTGCCTGTTCGAATGGTAAATCGGCCAAAACGATATGGGCAGTTCATAAACGTTTCAAGCATTTCACGTGGATGGATGTCAAAATTTGTACGGGCCGAACCCATCAAATCCGTGTGCATATGCGCCATATTGGCCATCCCATTGGGGGTGATTTAATCTATGGTTACGACGGCAATTTCGCTTTCCAACGGGTAATGTTACATGCGGAATCCATAAGCTTTATGCATCCGCTAACGGGCGAAAAATTATCCTTTACCGCTCCCCTTCCCAAGGATTTTTGCGAAGCTTTGGAAAAATTGCATTCAATGGATGGCGAAGAACTAACGGAGTTGCTGTGAAAAATAGTTCCGGAAGTGAAGTCCGCGCCCAATTTATTCTCAAGACACTGGCGGAAATTTACCCGAATGTTATAATCCCTCTGCATCATACTTCTCCTTTTTCACTTTTAGTGGCGGTTATTTTATCCGCTCAATGTACCGACGAACGGGTAAATAAGGTGACGCCCATACTATTTTCGATGGCATCCGATCCGCAAACGATGAGAAATTTATCCCTCGAAATAATCGAAAATATTATTCATCCCTGTGGATTATTTCGCGGTAAGGCGCGGGCAATAAAGGGTTGCGCACAAATTATTTTCGAACACTACGGCGGAAAAGTCCCCGAAACGTTCGAAGAACTCGAAAAATTACCTGGTGTTGGCCACAAGACGGCGAGCGTTATGATTACCCAATGTTTTCACGGCTATGCCTTTCCAGTCGACACACACATCCGCCGCCTCGCCAATCGCTGGGAGTTAGCACACACACAAAATGTAATTATTATTGAAAATAATTTAAAAAAACTTTTTCCCAAGGAAGAATGGCACGACCTACACATCCGTATGATTCGTTTTGGCAGGGAATACTGTCCCGCTAAAAATCACCGCATCGATCATTGTCCGATTTGCCAATTCATATCAAAAATTGGTATAGACTAAATTATCGACCGGGGGTTTTTCAAGGCCATTTTTATCGAAAATATTCGAAGGGATGGCTTGGCCAATGGCTACCTTTTTGATGGTCAATTGAGTCGTTGTATTATTGGGGATATCTTTGATTTCGATTGATTTCATGAGCCACATACCCTGAGCTTTCTTAAAATTCAGAAGTTTGAAAGTACGCAGTAACTTTTCTTTTTCATCGAAGTATTCAATTTGCAAAATAGCCTCAAAGCCAGGATCGTAGGCGATGTCGATCAGCCGTCCTGTCATTTCCTTGAAGCGAATGATATGGGTATTTCGTCCTTGTACGCGTTTTGAATGGCGATATTCGCAGGATTTTTCGTCTAGGAAAGGCAACAAAATATCGGAAAAACTCAGCAGATGTTCCCGTTGAATAGGCATATCGAGCGTCATTTTTATCGATTTTTCCGAGCAAAAAATTTCATCATCCGACTTACCAAGAGCTAAAAACGAGTGATTGCCAAAATTAAATCGCAATTTTATTTCATTGGAATTTTGTTGGGCATAAAATTTTCCTTCCTTCCTTTCCGTTTTTTTACCGACGGTCGTTTTAAGATCAAAAATAAAGGCACAATTTAGGCCGTTGGATGCTTTTAATTTCTGGATAGTCTCTAAAAGTTGCTGACCCGCTAAAGAGGCCAACAACGGAGATTTTTTATGTCGCGTGGCCGAAAAAACCTCACCGATTGCTGCGAATCCTAAGATCAGTGATAAAGCCCAGAATTTTAATGTCTTCATGTGAACTTAAATGACACTTTCGCTATCCTCGATGAGATTATTTCCAATATTTTCATCCCTCGCTCTGGTACCGGCGCTAAATTGATTTTCCAAAAGAGCATCTGCCGATGTATCAGCTGCCTCGAACCCGGAAATTGTCTCGGCCAGCGGTATTTTTTCATTGTCTTTAACGTCTACCGCTGCTGCAACGACTTCTTTTTTTTCGAGGAGATTTTGCGGCCTATCGATTTTTTCGAGGGCCATATGGAGCAGCGAAAGAAAAAACGAAAGCGTAAAGAAGATCGCGACACAATATTTCGTAATTCGCGCAAGTGTATTGATACCTTCACCGCCGAAAATCGAGGTTACTGCGCTACCGCCGAGGGTCGCTCCCATGCCAGATTCCTCGCTCGGACGCTGCATTAGAATAAAAAGAACCGTAATCGCACACAAAAACAGTAAAAACGACGTCAAAATAAATATAAAAAATGCACTCATATCCTAACTCGTCCTCCAATAGTCATTAAGAATATAAAAAATTCAAGCAAAAAATGCAATAATTCATTTTTTATTGAGTTTTCGTCCTATCTGCTGCGGTTTTCGTGAAAATTTAAAATCGAACAATTATTTCAATAAATATCACTTGCAATGTTTTACATAATTTTTAATCTGAAGCCATGGCTATTGGTGGCATAAATGATTTTGGACCTGTCAATTTCTCACCGGCGAATTCCCCCGAGGCCGTTGGAGTCATCGGAAAACCCGGAGGAGTTCAACCGGTTGATTCGGAAGTAGTTATAGGACCCGGTGGAGATGTGCAATTGGGAGGGGCAGGAGTCATTTTGATGGAGACCGAAACGGAAGAATTTGCAAAGCTTAAAGAAGAAATTGGAAAATTTTCAGGATCGCCTTTACCACTTGAGGAACAAATGAAGATCGGTACGGAGGAAGCAATGGCTTCAATTATGCAAGACTGTGATAGTGGTAATTTATCGATCAATGATTTGGCGGCGGAACTCATGATTTTGATGATCACTAATGCGCTTGAAAATAAATCTGCAGAGCGTCAAATGCGAGCAGAATTGGCCCAGATGCAATTTCAAAATGGCATGAAGATTGCCGATATGATTAAACAAAAAGGCGAGTTAGCTTTTCAAAAAGCTGTTACCCAGGCGGTAACTAAAGCAGTTACATGTGCAGTAGATATTGTTGCAAGCAAAGTCACAGATCATTTCGTAAAGAAAAAGGTAGCAGTAGAGACGAGTAACGAGCAAGTTGAAAGAAATGGCGACAAACTAAGAGATAAATCAAAGGAGGAAAAAAAGGCCACTAAAGAGGCAGGAAGGCTGATGAATGAAGGGATCAAAACGTGTGTTGAAACGGTGGGGACTTTGGTGAGTGCCGAACTGGATCTTAAAATGTCCCAAATTGATGCCCAAAAGCAGTCAGCGGAAGCCATGGGGAAATTGGTCGATTCCATAGCAAGTTCCGTTGAATCTTCTATCCGCACCCAGGAGCAGGTCATTCAATTTGCCATGGGCATGCTCGACAAGATCTTTAGTCTTGCCCACGACAGTATGAGCAAGATTACCAACAACATAGGAGTGCGGTAAAAATAAAATAAAAATTATTTTCCGAAAAAAATACTTGACAGAGAATAAATTTTGGCATATTGCTTTTGATATTGTGATTTTAGATATATCATCCAGAGTCTTACTGTCATTTGTTATTTGTTTGTTAGAAACGCCTTTGTTTCTTTTGGGAAACATTGAAGTGTTGCCGGCTTCTATCATAAACGGTGGTGTCCCACAGACACCCGAACAGCAGAGGAAGCGGGCGTCACTTGCGGAATTTCGACAGAAAATAATGAATGAGGTATTGGTTTTTACCGCTAGAAATGGCGATCTCGAAGGTGTCAGACGGATATGCGACCGAACCATACCAGGTGAAATGCCGAAGTATTGTTATGCGGCACTTCGAGAGGCGATTTATGCGGGACACACTAACGTCGCCGAATATCTTGCCTATCGACAACCGTTTTGTAGCATTGTGGACAACGATTTGGTGTGTTGCGAGTTCTTCTGGGATTCCATAAGTCTGGACGAACCCTATGTGTTTGATTTTTTTATAGCCCGAAACATTGATGTTCATTACGTTTCGAAAACGCGGTGGACGTTATCAGGTGATAATGGCCAAATCTTCTATAAGCATGTTCCCGTTAATGCTATGAATTTTTTACGTTCAGCCTATCGCAGGCTTGGAGAAAGTGATAGTCTGAAGTATATGAGAGATGTACTAATAAGCCGAGGTGTCGTAGATATACCGCCTGGGAATTATCAATCTTCCGGTACAGACGGTTGCTGCGAGGTGCAATAATATCGTGTGCGAAATGAACTCAGACGGCTGAATTACGGATAATCTTCATGGCACCGTCGTGGAGGGTTTGGTTGATTTGGGTGAGGATGGAGAGGAATTGATCCCGGGTACTGTCGATACTTTTGAGGGAAGATTCCACCGCACTTCCTATGGATCGGGTCAATTTCAGGGCCGTCTGTTTTTTTTGGATCGATTCCTCCAACTGGGACGACTTTTTGACGTCATCCAAATCTCCCAGGGCGGTTCCCACTTCTCCTATCGACGATAGCCAGCCTTTCATTTGCTTCTCCGTTCCCATTTGATCCCGGACTCCTCCCATCGTCATCGTATATGGGTCTTTGGCCATCTTCGCTCCCTGCATGATCGATCCTCCCACGCTCACCGCCGTGCTCGCCGCCGCTACTCCAAATTGCACCCACGCCGAGGTTTCGATTCGCTCCACCTCGATCTCCATCTTCGCCTTGATGTCCTCCGCCAGTGACTTCGATTGCTCCACCTGGGCCACCGTCAGTACGGTCTTCATCTCCCTCTCCATCTCCCTTCTCTCGCTCGTCGACTGTATCATCAATACCATCAGCTCGCACATGATGTCCCCCAAACTGTTTACCTTCGCCGATTCGAAATTCGTCGCATTCATTCCCAATGCCAATTCGTTTATCTTCTCCGACCTCTTCTCATTCCTCTGCGTCCCTCCCACCGCTTCCATCCCGTTCCTATTCAAATGGCTTATCGTACTCCTCTCAATCATCTGTATCGCCGTCAAATCAATCATCCCGTTCACCACCAAATTCTCCCCCACTGCCTTCAGCGTCGCCGCATCCACTCCCGCACTACTGTCTCCGGATGCCCTCTTCACCCCACTCGGATTCGCCACCTTCCCCATGTGCGTGTCGTCTAATTCCAATCCCCTTCCCATTATATGTTCCTCGCTATATCCCTCATGACTTCCCCTTGCTCCCTTATCACCGACATCGCCTGCTCTATCGCAGCCTTCTGCTTTCCCATCAATGCCTGTATGTCCGCCAGCTGATTGTCTATGATCATTTGTAAAAAATCCATCTGCGCTCCCTTCTCCGCATTGATCGCCTCGATCTCCGCCGCACTGGCCATCCTCCTCGCCTCCTCCTCGCTCATCGCCAAACTGTACAGCGCCTGGTACATCTGCATCACCGCCTGTATCCGCTGCTGAATTTTCTCCAACGCCACGGTTAATTGCTGCGCAAAACTCAAATGCTCCAGTCCCTTGATCCCCAACGCAAACCGCGCCGCCGATACCAGGGTCCCCTTCAATCCCTTGTCCGCCGCATTTGCCACATCATCCGTCTTGTCCAATGTCCCATTTACCCTATCCAATACCGCCCGGGACTTCTCCAGAGCCTCGCTCCCAACTCCCTCCGTCTGTTCCGCCATTTCTAGCGTCTTTTGCCCAAGCTCCTGCGTCTTGGTCACCAACTTCTTTGCTTCTTCTCCCATTTCTCCGCCCTTCGCCGCCACATCGTCCAAGCTTCCCAATGCCCCTTTTAAATGTTCCTGCGCCTCCTGAAATTTCTTCATCGCTTCCTGGAGCTCCGTCCCCTTCGTTGCAATCTCCAGCTGCGACGCATCTCCTCCTAACTCTGCAAAGTCCTTCGCCTTCGTCGCAAGCTCCTTCGCCGCATCTCCAAGCTCCATCGTCGCACTCTGCACATCTTCCAATGCCTTCGTCATGTCCTCCGTTATATCCGCTGCCTGCTCCGCTACCTCCGCCGCCATCTCCGCCGCTTCCGTCGCCATTTCTGTCGCCTCTCCAACAATTTCCGCCGCTTCCGTCGCCATCTCTGTCGCCTCTCCAACCACTTCTGCTACTTCCGCTACCTCCGTCGCCACTTCCGCCACTTCCGCCGCCATTTCTGTCGCCTCCCCTGCCACTTCAGCTACTTCCGCTACCTCCGTCGCCATTTCCGCCGCTTTCGCCGCCATCTCCGCCGCCTCACCGACCATTTCCATCGTCTCTGTCGCCACTTCCGCCACTTCACCGACCATTTCCGCTACCTCCACCACTTTCACGACCATTTCCGCCGCCTCCCCTGCCACTTTCGCCACTTCCCCGGCCTTCTCCGCTACCTCCGTCGCCTTCTCCGCTACTTCCACTGCCTTCTCCGCTCCCTCTCCGCCGCCCTTCCCAATATCGTCCGCTGCTCCCCCTCCTCCCGATGCCATGCTCGCCACCATTAGCCCGATGTCGATCGACATCTGCAACGCCATCTTCGCTGCCCCATCGTCCATCCCCGACGTGATCAGCTCTCCCATGCTCTTCCCCATTATCAACTCCGCCGCCTGAAAACTCAATAGCACACTGCTTATCGCTACCATCGCCGGACCCATGCTCCCAAAGGACGCTATCGTCGTTATCGCCCCTATCGCAAACATGAGCGCCTTCCCGTACTGGCTGTTTAAAAATTTCATTACACACGAATTGCTCAATGCCTTCATGAACTTCTGAAAGGGACTCATATACTTCGACTTCCTTATCTGCTGCTTGATCTGCAATAGCTTCGTCTGACTCGCCGATGTCTTCTGGTTCTGCGACCCCTGCATCGCCTCCATCTGCGTGTCCAACATGATCTCATTCTGCATCACCGACATGATCAACATCGCCATCGCTACTCCAATCGACGTCACTTCCTCCATGTCGATCTCCGGCATCTCGTACTGCCCTTCCTCTGCCTTCACCGGCGCATAGCACATCATCGCTTTCCCCATATTCACCCGGTGCGCCAGTAAACTTACTCTCTGATTCGCCAAATCCGCCCCACTCAATTGCCCTATGTTCCCCTCGCTGAATACATTGTGCAGCAAATAGTCCGTCATCGACGTCACCTCCCCATGCTTTTGCTTCTGCCTATGCAATACCCCTATGGGCTCCTCCGGTAACTCCAGATAACTTATAAAATTGTACTTCTCTTCAACATTTTTCATCGCTTTTCCCCTTTCATCATTTCCAAATACACTCGCGCCCGCCTCGCCAAATCTTCCCGCTTCCCCTCCTCCTCGAATAGCTCACAGGTCTGCTCTAAAAATTCCTTCGCACCTTCCCGGTCCCCCAGCGCCATGCAGCACTCTGCCATCGCCGCCACCACCTCGATCTCCTTCGGATCCAAAAAATATGCCCCCAAATAGACCCCCAATGCCTCTCCGTACTTCTTCTGTATCCACAGACTCACTCCCAGCGCCCTCCAATACCTCACCTCCAGGTGATCCATCAGCGCCAAAAAATAAAATATGCTCTCCGCCTTCCCGTATTTCCCACGCCTCATCAGCTCCTGCCCAATCGCGTACGCCGCTTCCAAATGCCTCTCCTCCAGTCCCTGAAATCGCTCTCCCAACGTCCTCTGATCCAGCGGATTCCTCCGAAAATGCTCCCTCAATATGCGCTCCATTTCCCCTTCCATTCTGTTCCCTCCTAGCGGATATTTCCCGTAAATTGTTTCCATAGATCTCCGATCGATTTCAGCATCTGCGTCGCCAGCGATGTCGTCTCGTTGCACCGCTGCATCATCCGCTGCATCTTCGTCGATAGGGTCTGCCCCTCCGTCGTAATTTTGTCAATGTACATGCGCATATTTTCGCTCCATAGGGATACTTCGTCCGCGTTCAACCCCTTCGATCCCGTCCCGTAGAGCCGATTTAATATGCCCTTTACTTCATTTTTTGCCGTCCAGCACTGGGTCAGCGTCCGCCTCTCATGCATCGGATAGTCCTCGTCGTCCGTGAATAGATTTGGCCCGTCTATGGCCGCCTTGATCAGCTTCACGTCCTCCTCCGTCAGCGCCTGCTCCTTCAATTCCTCGCTCGATAGGAGCTCCAGCCCATCGATCACATTGGCCGCACTCGTTCGATTGCTCAGATAACTTATCGCCATCTCCGCGATGTGATCCCCGTAGACCTCCGCCAATGCCTCCACCTTATACATCAATATTAACGCATTATAGTCGTAGTCCGGCTCCGTGTAGTTCTCCTTGTACACGCTCTTATCCCGCCCGTAAAACTTCTGGTGCGCCAGCACGTCGAATGCCTCCACCAGGTGCTGGTTCGACCCCGATGTGAAGTCGTCCGATTTCGTTCCCGCCGCCTCTCCCATTGTATTGGCCAGATACTTGAAATGCCCCGTCGCTCCCCATCCCATGGTCGCCGGCGCCCAGTTGCTCAACTGAAATCCGTTCGTCGCCGAGCCGTTGGGGCACTTGTTGTTGTCCACTATTCCCTCCAGGGTACACGGATTCGGCGGCAGATCCCCGTCCATCTTCAAAAAGAGCCCATTGGTGTAGTGGTTCAGCGTCCCTTTGATCTGTGCTCCTCCATCGCCTGCCTTCACCGCTTTACGGTTTTCCCAATAGGCTTCCAGCAGATTATTATTTTCTCCACAGGTCATCTGCTCCGTCCCGTGAAATTGTGTCTGCGTCCCGTAGATCTTGCTGGTTAGTCCCTTCCCTTCCAACTCCGTTGCCATGGCAGCGGCGATTACTGCCATTGCCAGATATCCTACCATAAGTCCTCCGGTTATAACAGTCAAATAGGCAATCGCCACGTAGCTTAATACGCTCAAAAATGCCGCCATCGGATCCGCGCTCCTCGCCTTGTTTGACGTATCCTTGAATCCCGCATCTGCGAAGTCCGTCTGATCGTAAATCTCCTTCAGCGACCCCAGTTCCAACAAATCCTGGTTCGTCAAATCTCCCAGCGTTATATTCACAGCGTCTCCCCCCTCCAGTTTCCCCTGGGCCACGTAGGATAATACATTGCTTATTCCCTTGTTTTTCTCGTCCAAATAGCTCATCCGCTTATTGAAATCCGATTGCTCATAGATTTTTATTTCCGCGTCGTTCCCGAAAAATTCCGACGGCATGGGGATGCCCCGTTGGCGGAAGAACAAAATCACGTCCGCCGGGATCACCGCCTTGGCGTTTTCTCCCTGCTTCGCCGCCTGGGCCTGCGTCTTGTTGATCTTGGCCAGGTATTTGTTTGCCTCCGTTATTTTTTCGTTATTCGCCTGGATTTCCTTCAGCAGGTCCTCCAGCAGATTTTTCTGGGTCGTAAATTTCTCATAGAGGATGGCCATCAGCTTGAACAGCACCCCATAGTTCGTGTAGTCCCCGTGCCACAGTGAATCGGAGCTGACGTACACCGCTCTGACGATTTCGTCGTTGGGATCGTAGTCCTCGATGTACTGCACCTCCCCATTTTTTCCGTAGCCGGAGACCAGCCGATAGTAGGTCTGACCATTGGTTTCCTTGAGCTGGGCATCGGACATCTCCACCGCCCGCCGCCATTCACCTCGGTAGCTCACATAGCCGATCGGCACCATGTTCATCAGCGACTGGTGGTACAGCTCGACCTGCTTCGCGTAGTCCATGTATCCCTGCAGCTGTTCGATGTAGTCGTCCAGCGGCCCTCCCTGCTGCGTTTTCAAGGCCTTGATCTTTTCCTGGTACTCCTCGAATCCTATTTTCTTGGCCTCGTAGGGCTCCATGATCCCCTTCAATTCCATCGCCTGCAACTCGTACAAATACTGTTCCTTGCTGTACTGCGTTTCGTCGTCGTAGGACGTGAATGCATTCACCCTCCCGATGTAGGTCCTCGTATCCTCCCCGTCCTTCTCCCCCAAATAGCCTTTGAAGGCCTTGATTTTTTTCAGCAGCACCGGATCCATTGCCAGTTCCCCTCCCTTGTCGTGGGAGGCGATGATCAAATCCAGATCCCCTGCCAAATGATTTAGCGCCTCCTGGAATGCCGCCTTCCCGGCCCTGGTCACGAACCAATTGGCATTTTCCTTTATGAGTTCGTTGAATCCAAATCCCGCGATTTTCTTTTTCATTCCGTCCTTTATCACGTCCATGGCGTACACATTATTCAGTATGCCGTCGTAGGTCTCGTAGCGTTTCAGTTCTTCGGCGTAGGTTTCCAGGAGTGTGTCCATTTGGTCGATGTATTCCCTCACCCCATCGGATCCGATCAGCGGCACCTCCTCCGAATTTTTGAAGTAGCTTCGCTCCTTAAATTCCCGGAGCACGCTTTGGTAGAGCTGGGCATCCCGGGAGTCCCCCCTCCAACCTTCGTAGACCTGCATTCCGATTTCCTTTTCCGCGGCCCAGAGTTCGCTCAGGGACAGCACCGGTCTTTCCGAGTACTTGGAGTTACCCTCCTGGATCAGGTTATACACATCCCGGAAGTTCTTTTGCAATCCGTTATTGGCCAGCAGTTCGTCCATTTCCTTGGCCACGGTATCCACTCCCAGGGACACCTCTAAAATCCGGCTTGCCACCTCGCATTTTTTTACCTTATATCCATGGCTGGCCACGATTTGCGCCCGTATGGAGGGAGAGCTTTGGGTGGACAGCAGGTATTTCATCTGGGCGGTACCTTCGTCCAGGTCCTTGGCCAGGGATTGCACATAGGCCGGCAGGTTACCCTTGGCTTTGGCGGCATTGAGTTTTGCGTTTTCGTAGTCCTGTTTTTTGGAAGGCAGTTCCGCCTCATATTCGTCTGCCGACTCCACATTGCCGATGCTTTTGGCCAGGGCCACCCGATTCAGCACTTCGTAGTAGGCCTTGGCCCGGCTGGCCACGCTGGTGAAGTTTTTAAAGTCCTCGTCCGTGGCGTCGAAATTTTTGATCAGGGTATTGATTTTTTTGAGCATGAGTTCTTCCTCGGTGTAGGCCAATTTTTCCCGGTATCGTTTGACGTCGTGGCGGCTGAGGAGGTCACCGATGGAGGAGAACATTTCGGCGTACTGGGCGACCTGGGCGGAGAAGGTTGCCGAGGTAGCGGAGAAGAGTTCATTTTGGGCGCTTCTCTTCCAATTTTCGTAGACGATGCCGAAGTCCGTTCCGATGTTATTAAATTCTTCGACGAACTGTTCATGGGCTTTTTCGTTGGAGAGGTAGCAGGATCCGGAGTGGAACATTCCCCGATGGTTACCGAAGCGGGTGCCATAGGTATTGACGGGGCCGGCGGAGCTTTCGATTTCCGTTTGGGTGACCGAATTATATTCAACGACGAGCAGGTGGCCGGTGAGGATATCCATGCGGTAGGCCACGGTGCTATTTGCTCCCAGGACATTGATATTGTCTTTGACGATGCGTTTCCCGTCGATATCCAGGAGAAAGCCATCCTTATCGGTAATGATGACATTGCCATTGCCGTCGAAGAGTCCTCCCCGGGCGGAGTAGTAGCTTTGGCCTCCCGCGACGATGCTGAACTCATGGGTGGACAGCACCGGTTCCTCCCTTGGTCCTCCGTAGACATAGAACACTCCCTGCAGGTCCTTTTTGCCTTCGAACCAGATCAGTTCCCGTTGGCGGATCCAGGCGTAGAGGAAGTTGCCGGAGAGGTATTGGGCGAGGCTACCATTTTGGTCGACGACGGTGGCATAATTCTTTGCCGTTTCCAGGGAATTTTTGCCATTGGTGAGTTGAGTTTTGACGGTATTTTGGTTGGTGGAGCCATTGGCCGCATTGAGGCCACCGCTAAGGCTATTGGTGACATTGGTTTTCAGGGAATCTAATTTGGTGTTGACCGTGACGAGTTTGCTCTTCAGATCCTCTCCGATATCGGTGGATTTTTGGATATCCGCGGCGAGAATTTTAGCGTTATCGATCTGTGTTTGGACGTCTTGGACGGAGGTAATCATCCTTTGTATTTTGGCTTTCACCGCGTCCGAGGACGCCGTCCAGTTGGCATCGAAGGCGTCGACCATTTCTGCGACGGTGCTGTGGATGAGGGTAATATTTTCGGTGATGTTGTCGATGGCCCGGATGAGGGGGGCCGCCGCTTCCAGGTTTGTTGTTTGGGAAAATTCTTTGGCGAGGGCATTGGAGATATCGGAGGAGATGGGAGGGTCCGAGAGGTCCACGTCTTCGGCGGAGAGGAGCTGAATAACTTTCGATGAGCCGTTCATGATACCGCAGATAAATTTTGCCTCATTGGTTCCGCTTCCCATGGTGAAGGTATAGCAGCCGTTATTTTTGAGGAAGCCGGAGCCCGTTGGGCTATGCCAGGCGAGATTTTGGTAGGATCCTCCGGCCATGGCGGAGATATATTCGGCCATTTGGAGGCGGTAATAGACTTCGCCGATGCTTTGGATGGATTTACCGTTGAGGTAGACCGTTTTGAGGGAATCGATGGCGCCGAGCAATTCGTTGGTGATGAGGCGATTGCGGACCGTATCGACGGTACTTTTGGTTTCCGTGGTGGTGATGCTACCTTCCGCGTAGGTTTCGTAGGTAGTAATTGCTCCGGCGATGGTTTTGACCATTCCCGCATGGGGGAAGGGACCTTTGAAGGTATCTTTGGTTCCCATGAAGAGGTAGCTATTGTCGCTTTGGAGGATATACACTCCGTCCTGGTTCATTTCATTGAACACTTTTTTTGTTGTTTCCTCATCGCTGCGGTTCCAGGCTTTGACGAGGGCTTCCAATTTTGTGATGAGGGTTTCCATCACGGTATCGCTGGGGATGATGGGGCCGCCGGAGATGAGCGTATCGATTTTGGTATTAAAGAGGGCGGCGTGGTCATAGCTGGTATCGGAGCCGAGGACTTCGCGGAGGGTACTATCGATTTGATTTAGGCGGTCGCCGTAGATGGCTTCCGGGTCCCTACTGGCGCTATAGCTATAGACATTATTATTGAGGATGGAGATATAGTCGGCGAGGGTACTGGGAACTCCGCTGACCACGGTTTCGATTTGGGAGCAGTATTTAACTTTTCCGTTCGTCTGTTTTTCGGAGGGGAGAGGATTTTCTTTGGTGCGGTCATCCGTTGGGATTTCATAGCTGAGGTCTACCCGTTGGTTGAGGGGTTGGCTCCGGAGGTCGACGAGGGCTTCGCGGAGTGCGCCATTGACGGACGAATTGCTACGCCAGTCCTCATATTGTTCGAAGAGGTATTTGATATAGTCTTGCACGTCCAGGTAGGCACCTTGGAAGGACATATATTCCCGCATATTTTGGAAGACGGACTGGCCGCCTACGAGCACATTGCCGCTATCGTCCCGGAGTCCGGCGAGGAAGTAATCCCGGTAGAGTTTGAGGCAATCGAGGGAATAGTCGTAGTAGATGGTGGCGTAGTCGATGGTGGTGAGGGAATTTCCCACTTTTTGCAGGTTATTGAGTCGGGTTTGCAGGACAGCTGGTTCCTCCGTATCCGTACCGGCGTAGTAATTGAGGAGTCTGCCATCGCACTTGTTACCATTGGCGATACTGGCGAAGTCGGTTCCGGGGATTCCCTCGCAGTATTTGATGAGGTTATAGGAAGAGGTCGCATCTGCCCCCCCACTTGCCCCATCTTTTTTCATTTTTTTGTTTGGATTTTTTTGGACGAAGTTGGCGATCAGGTAGGAGGCGTAGCGTTCGAAGTCGAGCCAGCACCGGTGATATTTGTGCATGCGGTCGTTACTGTCCAAGATGGTGGGGACGGCGAAGTCCACGGCTCGGCCGGCGATTTGGGCGGAGAGGAGGGTGGAGCCCCGGTGTTCATTGGCCGCTGCGAATTCTTCTCCGATACTTTCGCGGATTTTTTCCATGAGGCGAACGACGGCGACCTGATCATCGTCACAATCGCCGGTAAAGCCGTAGCGATCGGCGATAACTTCGTATTTTCGGGCGTTATTATTGTTGGGCATGGCGATTTCGAAGAGTCGGATATGGTCTTGGATTTCGTTCATATGGGTTTTGATTTCCGTGGAGAAGTAGTAATCATTATCGACGATGCGGAGGATGGCATCGCTGCTCGACATTTTACCGATCCAGGAGGAGATTTTATCCTCGGGGGCATCGGTGCTGGTATAGTTTTTCATTTCGGTGAGCATTTCCTGGAGGTTGGTGATGATATCTTTGCAGGTGAAGTAATCATCGATGGAGCGGAACTCCCGATTACGCTGGGTATTTTCGAGGAGAGGGAGGGCAGCTTTTAGGGATATTTCGGCATTGGTTCGATCGGTGGCGTTGATTTTGGGATTTCCTCCCTTTAGGGAATCGAGGATGGTATTAACCTGGGTAACGCCGGAGCGGAGTTGTGTCATCATGTTGGTCATATGGACAGAGGTGCGAATTTCCACGTTATCGGCATTTAGTTCCTGGTTATTGGCGATGGCCTTAGGGAGTTCGAAGTGGAAGTGTACTTCTTTGAGCAGTTCCAATTGGTCGATCAATTTTTTTCGACTGGCCGAATTAATTTTCCAATCGTAGTATAATTTTTCGATATTGATGAACCAATCGTAGAAGGTATTGACCTGGCGGGTAATTTCCGAGGCTTCGAAGATACTGGTTAGGTTATCCAACTGTTTAAGGGCGGCGACGAGGAGGTCTCGGGTCATGGGGGGGAGGTTATCCACGCCACCTTCTATCATTTTACTGGTGATGGTATCTGTTTCTTTATTATAGTCGCAGAATTTACCGGCGATGGATTTGCGGAGGTTACTGATATAGGCACGGATGCTGAGGGAGTCGTAGGTATTTTTTTGTTCTTCGGAGAGGTCATTATATTGTTTCAGCATATTGGTGACGTAATCCTGGGCATTTTTGATTTCTTTGATATCGTTCGCTTTATTTTTATAGACAGCTTTGAGGGTATTATTTTGGATGAAGGTATTTTTCAGGAGGGAGATTGTTTGGAAGAGTTGGGAGCCGCCGGGGCTAGTGGGATAGGAATAGTATAGGGAGCCGTCACTGAGTTGGAGATATTTGAGCATGGTATTGGCGGATGCGACTTTCCAATTGGTATCGGGGTTGGAGGAGGTACCGTCGGAGGTATTTTCGATTTCGCGGAGGGAGGCGTTATCATTCCAGAGGGAATCGTTGACGAATTGTTGGAGAGAGGATTTGACATATTGGGCACCGAAGTCGACGATGGCGTTATACCATTTGATGAGGGAGAGGACGATATTGCGATTAGCGGAGCCTTTGAGGGGGAGGTAGGTATCGATTTTGGATTTGATATCGCGGAGGGCGAGATTAAGTTTATGGAATCCATTTTTTTGGGGATGGTTGGTGAAGTTAGCCAATTCGGAGGTTTGTTTATTGATGAAGACGGGGAGGGAATCTTCGCCGATGGAGGGGAGGTTATTGAGGATAATTTTAGCGGATTCCCAGTGACTTTTAGGGACAGTTTCCTGGGCAGGCTCCACGAATTGAGAGGGGGCATCGATAGGGGAGAAGAGTGCGAGTTGGGATTGGGACTGGCCATTAACGGTGACAGATCGGGAAGGAATGGGGAGGAAGGTATCGGCGGTACCGGAGATAGCGGGGACGCATCTACCGGGGACGACGCTTCGGTCTTTGATTTGGTAATCCGAGACTCGTTTGAACAGGGTCAAGAAGAATTTCTGAGCATTTGTATAGCTACTGGTATTGGTGGCATAGAAGTCATTGAACGCCACTTGTTTATCGCTTGCCAACGGAGCATTGAAGATACTCCAGCATTCCTGGAGCAGAGCCGATTTTGCATTTTCGTTTTGGGTCCAACCGCCGAAGCGAGTTTGGAGTTCCTTAACTTTTGCGGTGATGGTTGTGCCGTTATCACCGGGGACTTTCATATCGGCGTCATAGTTAGAGAAGTTTTGCCATTCGGCGAAGAGGCTTCTATTGGCTTTATATTTTTCGACATAATTGCAGATAGTTATTACGTCTTGCATGACTGCGCCATAGTTTACCGTATCCTTTTTCAGGACATTGACGGCATCCAGCATACCGAGATGTTCGACGGGATCGGACCTCCAATTTTTCCATTGGATTTCCAGGTCATTGAGTCTAGTGAATAGCGTTTTATATTGCCTATAGACGGCATCCACAGCGCTAATCTTGTTTTCCAGGGTAGTTTTCATGGATTCGGCGCTATTTTTGAGGCTATCCAGGGTGTTCAAGAGCTCTTTGGAGGTTTTGTATTCAGATTTCAGATACACTGTTTGGAGGAGGTAGACAATTGAGCCATCGGTATTTTCAGTGGTGCCCTTAAAGCTTTTGATGGCGTCTATGGTTGTCGACAGGTTATCCACAGCGGCCATAATTTGTTTACCGATGGATAGCACTTCGGCGCCACGAGTATTTTCGAGGGTTTCCAGTAATTTATCGATGGTTCTGACGGCTCCATTAGCGCCGGCGATGCCTTGATTTTTCATGGCATTGAGGATTTCCGCGGCGAGGTTACGGTCGAGGATCATATTTTTGAGGGTATCGGAGAAGTCGGCATCGCCGTAGGCAGGGAAGAAACCTTCTTCGTTATGATCGTCATCGAGGAAGGAGAAATATTTTGTTCTGAAGAGGTCCGTGACATTACCGAGGTCATCGGTTACTTCCGTAGGGATTAAAGTGATATCCGAGAGATAATTGGTAAAGATGTTACCCCAATCATTGGCACAGATTTTAGCGATGGCGCCATCGATCAGGGCGAAGTCATTTTTGAGTTTTGTCAGGTGCATTGTTCGGTCTGCGGATTCATCGGAGGAAGAGGGATCCAAATTTATATCCAGGATATCATTTATTCGATTTTCGAAGGCATCTACCACTTTTTTCATATCCCTGGCGCACGACGGAAATATGTTATCCTTAAAAGTATTCGATCGGTTTTGGGCCTTCTCAGCTCGGCCTTCATCCTTGCCATCATCATTCTTTGCCCAATTCCAATTATCTTTTTTAAAAAAATTTCGCCAACCCCCAGTATCATCACTCCCCCCTTTATGGTGAACCGCTTCTACCTGAGAAAAGCTAGCCTTCGCATCGCTCAGATCCTTTTTCATTTTATTCCATGGAGAGTCTGGACTTCCGAAGTCAAATTTACCACTGGCAGCGAGGCTTGTTTTAGCGTCTTCGATGCCATAGAGAGCCATCATGGCCTGGAATAAATTGGGGAACCATCCTACACCCTCAATTTCTACTTGTTTTTTTTGCCAATCGCTACCAAATGCCTTTATTTCATCCGAGTCTTTCGAGACATATTTTATATAGTTATCTCCCTGCGTCCTGAGTATTTTTCCCGCGTTGGTGGTGTATTTCGTTGGCGTGTCGGTGTAGATGCCGGCATAGCTTCCTTCGAGAGCATTAAGATTTTTGGAGAGGATGGCCAGGGTAGCGGGTCTAGCGAGGACAGTGAGGATAGCATCTTTGACATTTACGGAGGAATAGGAAGGTATACTTGGGGTAGTTTTGTAGTTACTTACGGGGAGGGTATTAATGGGTTTAAGTTTAGTATTATCAGAGAGGAAGGAGGAGAGGGAAGAAGCTGGGACTTGGTTAGAGGGGATAGAGGGGATAGAGGGGTCAGTGGGCCAGCCGGAGGGGAGGGAGGGGGAAGCGAGGTCAAGGGAGGTGATATAAGGGGACGGGGAGAGGGAGATAGGGGAAGAGGGGAGGATATCGGAGATGGAGAAGTTAAGGGAATCGGAGAAGGCGACAGGGGATTGGGCGATGGGGTTAAAAGAGGAGGAGGGTTTATTGGGGAGGGAAGGGGTAGAGGAGGAGAGGAGAGAGGAGGCAGGAGGGGGTAAGAAATGGGAAGAGGAGAAGAAGGAGAGAGGGGATTGGGCGAGGAAGATGGGGACATTAAAGTTAGCGGTAATTTGATCGACGAAGAGTTTAATGGGGTTAGAGAGGGGGAGGGAAGAGGCGAGGGAAGGGAAATAATTTTCAGAGGAGAGGGCGACGGAATTAGGATTAGGGGCGAAGAGGGATTGGAAGGCATCATGGCGGAGGACATCGGAGAAGAGGAAGCCCTTAGGGGACCAAGGAGGGAGGGGATTAGAGAGAGGGAGCCAGAGAGGAGGGGAAGGGAAGGAGTAAGGGGAGTCAGGGGATTTGGAGATAGAGGAGGAGGGGTTAGGGGACCAGAAGCCTAAGGGGTCATAGGAGCCGGAGGCGAAAGGGGAAGGGGAACCGAGATCGAGGAGGGATTTATCGATGGAGAGGGAGGATGGGTTAAAGCGGAGGAGGGATTCGAGGGGGGAGAGAGGGAGATTGGAGGAATCGTAGCGGGAGAAGTCGCAGACACGGAGGGCGAATTGGCCATTGGGCAGGGAGACGAATTGGCAAGTGATTTT
>JAISXO010000039.1 GCA_031270475.1 Puniceicoccales bacterium
AATGGGGCGTCGAATGAACTGTTGAAACGAAATACTATCCTCAATACGACTTCAAAAACCGGTCACCTGCGAGAAAAAATGGATGCCAATGGGCAAGCGCAAATTTTAGCGCTCGTCAATGAACGTATGGAGCGTAATGGGGAAAATTATACGGAGGCCTGGCTTGCCGTCAAGAAGCTACACCCAACACTTTTTTAAAAAATATTTTTAAATTTTATAATCTTTAATTTTTTTACTATGGATACGTTAATTCTATCAAATTCAACCATTGGTACACACGAGGATTGTATTACCAAGTATGCAAAGACGGCTATTTGTTCCCATCGTCTGGTGGCACTCGATGGTACAGATCCCGATCAAGTCATTCATGCAACGACCAATAGCCTACCTTTTGGTGTTGCCGATGACGAAGCTGCCATCGATGAAATCGTAAACATCGATCTTCTCGGCTGTTCCAATACCATTAAAATTACGGCCGGTGCAGCCATCGCAGCCGGTGCGCTCCTGATTCCCGGTGCCGACGGTAAGGTAGTGCCATTACCGACGGCCGAAGGCAATTATATTTGCATTGGCCTCGCCCTATCAGGGGCTGCCAGTGATGGTGATGTGGAAGTGCTCACATCCCTGCCTTACCCTTACCAAATTACAGAATAATTTTAAAATTTTTACTATGAGTACCTATGAAATTCTTCCCAAAGATGACGGTTTTCAAGACTTTGGCACAGTTTGTGCTGCAAACGAGTCTCGATTTACTGCAGCGCATTATTCAGAGCCTCTCACCGCATTCACCGTCGGATGGAAAGACCGAGAAAAAATAGAATCATTGCTCGATTTTATAGCACCCGTTATCAATGTGGCGCGCCGCTTCGAATTTAAAGTTGCCGATAATAATCAGGCGTTCTTATCCGAAACGGACGATATCCGCTCCATTGGTTCTGCGTTTAAGCGCGTCGAATTTACGGGGACATCGGTCACGTCAAAGACGTTTAACAAAGGCTTGACGATCCGGGTCGACCACGATGATGTGGCCGGTGACGACTGGCGCGAACGTTATGTGCAATTGCTGTTACAACGTCTTTACCGCAATGAGTTACGCCGAGCGATTGCTGCCCTAGAAGCCAATGCGCTGAGCTCGGTTGAAAATTACGTTTGGAGTAGCAGTACGGGGACGCCGAATCCGGATGCCGATATTCGTACAGAATTGGAGATCGCCATGAATATTACGGGAATTCGGCCCAATCGCCTGATCTTCGGTGAGAGCGCATGGGATATCCGAGCCAATGCCTATGATCGCCAGAATAACGCCGGCGCTAATCGTTCCGCTTCCCTCAATTTGGAGGAGTTCGCACGCAAATTGTTTATCGATGAAGTACGCATTATTAACGCCCGCTACCAGACTTTGGCGACCGAAAAATCGGCCTTCCTCGGCAATTCGATCTATGCGTTCTATACCAACGGCGAGATTATGAAAGATGAACCGGCCAATATCAAGCGTTTTGTGACGCCCGTCGATGGCAATTCGCCCTTCCGCGTCTACGTCGAAGAACACAGCAAGTTCAGCGATATTACCGTCGAGCATTACAGCAATATCGTGATTACTTCTCCAAACGGCATCCGCAAATTGGTCGTCGTTGCCGTATAATTATTGGAGGAACGGGATGCTGTCCCGTACTCTGCCAGGGGATGGTATCCCCTGGACCGCCGGAGCAGCCCGAGGTTTGCATTCCATGCAAACCTCGGGCCGGGGAAACCCGGTCAAGGGGCTGGAGCCCCTTGCGGGGGCCGGGGTGAAACCCTGGAAAACATTAAAAAAATAAACCTATGACAACTTGGATAGAGATAAAAGTGGAAGATTTGTATGCCTATTTAGTGGCGGCGCAGGTCGATATTTTAAGGAAGTGTACGCTGGGAAAAAATCAGAGTGATCCGGTGGTGGAGGTGATTCGAGACATTTCGCTAAAAATTCGCGCTCAAATCGCGAGTAACAAAAAAAATGCCATCAGTCAGCAACCCTACGCTATTCCACCGGAACTGAAAAGCGAGGCGTGCCTACTCATTTTAGAGGTGGCACAAACGCGTATTCCAGGACTAAAGCTGACGGCGGATCAAATTCGTTTGGCGGATCAAGCACGGTTACAACTACAAAAAGTTGTCAATGGCGAGATAATAATTTCCATACCTGAGGACCGTGTAGTGGGTATACAAAAATCGATCGAGGTAGTATCCCATCGGCCAAAGATCGCAACTGATCAGTATTTGAAAGGATTCTAATGAGACAGCCCAGAGAAGGAATCTTAGAGTATTTCCAGGATCGCATTTACATGATTCTGCGTTCTAAAAATGATTTTCATGGCCTTCGCATTGCCGGTCGCAAACGGAGCAACTTTGGAACTTTTTGCGAGCAACTCGTTTGGGAGGGGATCGGTGAAGGCCTGTTTATTACACCGCCTTTGCCGCGAAAATTAATTGAAAATGTTCCCGGTCCGGTCTATGAGCAGATCGATTTTTCCGTACAAATCATTGAAAATATGATCACTAACCAAACCGGGCGTAGCGCCATTCTTATCGCCGAAAAGGTCGCATCCTTACTTCATTTGCGTGCGATTAATTTTGATAGTAATGTGTGGACGATCACTTGTCGCTCCAAAGATCCTTGGACTTTCGAGGGCGATGCCTATAAAAATATCATTACCATACATTTTACAACAATGGGTAGTGTTTAAATGGGGTTCCGCCCTAGACTTTGCAATGGGTTGAAATTTCAAGAAACATTAATTACGGGACGCTGTCCCGGTCCTGCTAGGGGATAATATCCTCAAGCCGGGAAAATATCCGGTCAAGGGGCTGGGATGTGGTGTAATCCCAGAGAATCAACAACAATAGCAACGATGAAAATTTTCTTTGGAGATATTAATTTAGCAAGTGGGGTCGAGTACGGTGAGACACCGATCGATTTCAAAGTATTTGGACAGCGTGCGATTCAAATGCTGTCGACGATTCGCGGAGATGAAGCGAAAGCCGTCGACCGCGGTAATCTGACCACACGCCTCGAATTTCGTGTGCGAAAAAAACACGATACAACAGAGGCTGCCCAGGATTACACGATTCGCCATGCATCGGAATTGCGCGATTTGCAGACTGATTTGACCATCGTCGGCGAACCGAGTAATACTACCTATTATTTGAAAAATGCGGTGGTTTCTAGCGTGGAGTCCATGGGCAATGGTAACGTTTCGGAGCACTTTTATAAAATTATTGGCGGGGCGGTAACTTTGGCGGAAGAGTAAAGATATATTGATGCACCCGTCTGCGGCATAGCCGCAGAGACCTTTTGAAAAAAGGTCTAGGAGGTAAAACCTCCTACGGGTGCATAAAAAGACCTAAAAATCCAAAAAACGAATAAAAATATGACAACTTTAGATAGCAATACAATTCGGGTAAGGATAGATGTACTATCATTTGATGCGCCGGTCGACGACGTACGCAAGCAGCTAATACAATTTTGGCGGTGCAATGATTTACGATTTCGAATTGGAATTTTTCACGGCAGCGAGCTTATCGATGTCAGTAATTTTGCGACATTACATTTATCGGTGCGTCCGCTAGACGATGGTAATCCGCCGTCGGGAGGTTCGGCGAGTTTGATGCTAGGTTCGACGAGTACCTTTGATACGACGGTGACGGCCGAGACCTGGGCGACGAGCGTGAATCAGCATGCGGAAATCATATTTTCTGCGGCGGACAATGCTTTAGAAGCGGGAGAATACTGGATTAGTTTCTGGGCAACGACCGAGACTGAGCACACAGTGACGCTTGGATCCGGAGTATGTAAGGTTTTAGAGAATGGAGGGATTTCGTTGACGCCACCCGAACCAAAAGAAAATTACTACACGGCGGAGGAATGCGATGAAAAATTTGCACCGATCGATAGTGGTAGTGGTGACGGTGGAGGTAATGTGGATTTGTCCGATTATTATACGAAAACGGAAACCTATAGCCAAAGCGAAATCGACGACACATTGGAAGATTACTACACTAAAACAGAAACGGATAACGCACTGGAAGATTACTACACGGCGGAGGAATGCGATGAAAAATTTGCACCGATCGACGGTGGTAGCGGAGGGAGTAGCGGGGATGGCCTGGTTCCAGAAAATAAGGGCGAGATCGTCATCGGTAATGGCAGTGGAGCCACTTTGCTTGCTGTTGGCCAGAATCAACAGCTACTCGTAGCTAATCCCAATGCAACCTTGGGTGCCGAATGGAGAAATTATCCATGGCAGCTACTCCAGGAAATTAGCATCACTAACTCCGTCGCAGAAATTATCTTCGAAAATGCTTTCAATGCAGAATTGTTCTGGCATTATAAACTTTGTTATAGTTTTATTACCACATCAGTTGTCGCTGAACGCATCCTCATGGTCTTTGGCTATGACAATGAGGGTACAACTACCTGGGCAACAAGCGCTTCTGAATATACCTACAATACAAATGAATTTTCCGGAAATCTCGTTAAATATACAACCTTTCAGTTTGTGGATGGCTTTTTTGCCCTCGGCAGCGATTCGATAACTTACCGCAATAATGGAGGTTGGATGCATGGCGAAATGGATTTCTGGAATGACGGCAATATTGCTCATAGGGTGCAAGCTCGAGCTTATTCCAACGTTTACCGCATTTATAACGATGTTTTCATTGCCGGTGGCGGTATTTATAATTTTATTTATAAAAATGTCGGCGAAAAAGTGATTCGTTCGCTAAAAATTTATGTCGCCAACGGTACCCTAACCTCCGGAAGATTTACACTCTATGGAATACACTAATATGGACGATTTTCTCATTCAACTCGAACGTTTAATCGAAGAAATCCACCTTCAAATCAATGATCTCGATAGGGTATTGCGTGCTGAAATCGAGATGTTGCAATCACAGATTAATAATTTGCGAAATTAGTATATGGTAAGTTTTTTTAATTCATAAAAAATATAAAAAATGTTGACACAAGAAAAAATAACGGCCAAAATGGAGAAGGTGAATGGGAATAATAAATTCCTTGGCAGCAATAAGTTCTGGGGCAGCGTCCCGTGCTTTTATCCATGGCGTCAATCTTTGCTCAATGGATGTAATTAAAATTTAACCGATCGGACAAAATGACTTGGAAATTAAAATATGAAGGCGAAGAAAAAACACTCGCCCAATGGGGAATTAGCGACGTTACCCGGCGATTGGGAAATCAATCGGTGGATACCGTGACTTTTAAAATACCGGGCAATACAATCGATACCCCTCTGCAATTTTTAGCGCGAAAGATCATCCAAATTTTTCAGGATGAGCAACTTTGGTTCACGGGGATCGTAACAAAGACACCGATCTATGGCAGTGCGGTGGAGGAGTTCCATCGATATACCCTCTCGGGGTCTTGGTGGTACCTGGATAGTTTGATTTATCAGCAGGTTTGGAAGGAGCCGGTTAATCCCAATGCCGACGACAGTACGCTGAGCAATGTCCAAAAAAGTCACCTCATTCTTGGCCAGGATTCCGATGGCAATGCAATTACGATTGGCGAGCAATTGGACGATGTGATCAATTACGTCAACGCCGCGGTCGGAGAAACCGTCATTGTATTTGCAGAGGATATCGATTTACCTATTTATATTCCCTTCGACGAATGTAAGGATTTGTCCTGCGCGGAAGTGATTCGGCGGCTACTGCGTTGGGTACCGGATACCATTACATTTTTCGATTATACACAGGCGATTCCCGTTTTATATATCTTGCGCCGCTCCCAATTGGCAACGTTATCTCTTAACGTCGGCGATTTAAATGAATTTCATTTCGTACCACGCTACGATCTACAAATCCAAGCGGTCGTTCTGAAATTTGAAAAAACCCATAAAGGTGGAGGGAAATCTTGGAAAACAATCGAAGTCCAACGCTATCCCACCAATGCTACCGGCATGGATTTGGGATCGCTCGTAATGACAATCGAACTCGAAGGTACCCAGTCGACCCATATTAAACAGGATGTCGAAACGGCATTGATCCAAACCACGAGCGAAACGTGGTGGCAAAATCATCTGCCCGGCTTGGGGAGCGTTTCCAATTTTACCGTCCAGGATCCGGTCCGCGAAGGTACTTTGCCCAATGAACTTGTCTCGGGATCGATCGCCGCCTGGATGGATTGTTCGGTGGAAGAGGATATTGTCACCGCTAAAATTTCCTACGAAACGGAGGACGAAATTGTCCATAACCGGGCGGTCGCCGTCAAAATTAATACCACCAATGCCCAGTCCAAAACTTACCGCAGCCTCATCTCCTATACCGGCGAAGAAACCGTTCCAGAAAATTTGGCGGAAAATATTTATCAAAGCGTTTCCCCATTGCAGTACGAAGGTAAAATTCGACTGACCAATGGGGAAATTTCCGGCACTTTTCTCGGAAAAATAATCAATATTACCGACGGACGGGAAGAGTGGGAGGCTATGAATGCCGTCGTTCAAACCGTGGAAGAATATTTAGATCGAGGCGAAACAACGATCGTCCTCGGTCCAGCTAAGCACCTCGGCCCAGATGATCTCTCCGAACTTACAAAGTCCAATCGCTACCGCTTTTCTTCGCGTAATTTTCACTCCCGAAGTACGGCGGAGGCCGGCGGAAATTCCTATGTGGAACAGGGAAAATATGGCCGCGTCGAAAATACATCCTATGGCCCCGGTAAAATGGGTCGACTGTCCTTCTCCGACCCCATTAATACGGAGCGGAAAATTTCTATCGATATTGGTGAACTGGACGTGGACGCTACCGTCTGTCTGCGCCAGGAGGATGTTTCCGATTCGGGCGTGCTAAAGAAACGTTACACACTCGCCAGTGAACCCTTCGTTCCCGTCGTACTAAGCTGAAAATACGCTTTTCTTCGGAAAAGCGACCATATCCTATGTCCAAAACACTTTAAAAACATTACTAAGAATGTATATCCACAACAAAAACCTAGCGGTGTCGCTGGAAGGTATCTTTGATCACTCATTTCATGAAAAATTTGCAAGAAAGATTGGAAAGGAGCATGATAACATTCCTACAGGTAAAACTTTGTATGATTTTATCATCCGTTTAGGAGACAAGGTCCTTACAAAAACTCAAAGAGAAATAGCCGATCTCGATAATTTTGACAAGCAATGGAAATGGGATGATATTGGCGAAATAAATTTAACGAAAAGCCGAATAAAAAGACTACCCATTATTAAACAAATCACACTATGTCTACCTATACCCCCTTTTTATGCCGTGTAACCCCCTATGGGACGCCATTTTTCGTCCCTCTAGAGGTTTCATCGGGAAGTTTTGTGATCAATAATTTATCAGCTGCAGAGCTTTGTCAGTACTATTGGCTGCTGGAATCTGTGACAATCCATTATAAAATGCTCTTCTACGGTTCGGTAGTAATAAGTACGGATCTTTCGCTTGGGGGGATGTACGCTACGCAACCCCGGCAACGTATACTCGGTGTACCGAGTTTTTTGGGCACAATTTTCCATGAATCGGTTGGCATACAGGCGAGTAGCAATATTGATTTTTCGACTATCTATTTGCAGGGGAGTGGTCTCTATGCGGTGGATTTCGATTTTACGATTTACACTCGGATTGAGACTCTCGCGGGCAGTAATTTTCTCGTTTCTTTCTACCGCAGCGTCGGCAGTAATGGTCAGCGCAACAGTTACAAGACACAGACTGTAAATTTTCTCGGAGAAAGTATAACCGTTTATTTAAATTACAACGATCAAAATTTTGACAGCGACGAAATCGAGCTTACCGAATTTTCTTTAGCGGCAACGTTTTACAGTAATAACATATTATAAAAAACACACAAAAATATCTAGTATTTTCTAAAAAATTCAAAGAATAATTGTTCCAAAGGAAATCGTCTTGAATCACAAGTGTCGTTTTTTGCGGGATTATATTTTATCAATTTATCCTGTGAAAATTTCCGACGCTGAGATACTAAAATAATGGTTCCGCTGAAATTAAGCTATTTTAAAGGAAAAATTCCAAATATGGTTAAATTGTGAAAAAACTTATAGCCAAGGAAAGGGAACGCGAGATATGGAATATTTAGCCAGAAAAATTGAAAAAGAAATATTTTACCCTTGACAAACGTCAAAGAATTTGAAAAAAAGCTTTCCATTATGTCAAATTATACATTATCCAAAAAAAGAATATTGTCTTTGATTGTATGCAGTTTCCTTATTTCGAGAGAGGAAAGTGTTTGCTGGGCCGCTGCCCATGAAGATTCATTTGAAGGTTTTGAGCCTGGGCGGGTTGCTTTTGAGCCTAGACTGCCACCAGCTATTCGATTTAAATTGTCCGTTAAGTCTAATCAGGCTGCTTTTGAGGGCAATCCCCCACAAGTTGTTAAGCATAGGCAGCCAGGAGTGAAATGGAAGGATGTAGAGGATCAAAAACTGATAGAGCTTCACGGGCTGTTAGGAAATAAGTGGAAAAAAATCTCCCAAGCGATGAATGAAGCAGGTTTCCATCGGACCAATAATCAGTGCAAAATTCGGTGGGAAAATACACTGAATCCAGACATCAGCCATGAGGAATGGGCTGATGCGGAAGATCAAAAACTGATAGAGCTTCACGGGCTGTTAGGAAATAAGTGGAAAAAAATCTCCCAAGCGATGAATGAAGCAGGTTTCCATCGGACCGATAATCAGTGCCGAACTCGGTGGGGAACGTTGCAGAATAAAAACGATGCCTAAGAAACTTCGTTAGATACGGAATCGTGCGCAAGCCCGTTTTTAAAAATATTTATCGTATACTAAGATTTAGTTAGGCGTCGACATCGAGCAGTAGAGTCGGATGTTGCGTGCCTCTGATATCTGCGTAGATCGGTAATTGGTCAACGTTGCGTACGATTCTGTCATCGATGTAAGCCTGTTCTTTGACAGTTTTATGGTAGGTATCTGCATCGGAACGATGGGTATCTTTGCCTTCCTTATTAACTATTATAGTTTGTTGCCTGATACCATCCACCGTAAAAACAAGAGCGCAATAGGCAGGTACATCGCCTAGATTATGCCTTTGGTAAACATCTCCGGGAATGAAAAATAAAATCGATTGCTCCTTATTTGTCTGTAACGTAATACAGGTGCAGTCCGCCTTAAATAGAAGCATTTTTCCATCTAAACGACAGCCGTTGTAACCAATGTAGAGTTTTACGTTGCATTTATCCGTCCAATTGACGTTTTTATCACTGGTGTTTGCGCGTAAGATAATTTCAACCTTTCCCCATTTTTTCATTGTTCCTACTAAACGGTTGCGATCACATTTCATTTTAACAAGTTCTAGTTGTACATTCGATAGAAATTTTTTGGGTTCCTTGGAGTCAGCACGAACATTTGCCCCCAGTAATTCATTCATAGCTTTGTCGGTGAGCGGTGTCGCCATCGATTTTACTGTGTCAGCCATCTCTTGGATGGCGACTTGTTCTTCGTCGGGCGCGAGCGTCGTTTCAAAAGAATCTCGAGCTTCCAAACAATTTAAAAAAAGATAACCATTTATCCCAAAGACAACCGATAATAATTTTTTCACTAGTTTTCCCATAATCAAAAAATTCTATGGAATTCTATCTTTACATCAAGTAAAAAATACATAGTTTTATTTTTATGGCTACACAGATGGGTAATATGAGGAATCTTTCCCAAGTTAATCCTATAAATGAGGGAGGGAATCAAGCAAGCAATATGGCAAATATCGCCAATGTCGTCGGTATTGGAGGAGAGAAAGGGACATCCTTAAATGACGTTAAAGACCAAGAAATTAAAGGTATTGGAAAGGCTCCAATTCGTCGGGAGTTAGATCAGAGTCCGATGGAAAAAGCTAAAGATGAGTATAGCCCCCTAAGGATAAATGATCCTTTGCAGGCCATACAGTTGGATGCCAATATTGTCGCAACGGAGAACAATCGGGAAGGGTTGCCAGAATAACGCTTAAGCAATTTTTTAAGGGCATATGTTATGGAGAAAAATATAAGAGCCATTTCACTATCACTTCTATGCCTATTGGGTATGGATGTAAATGTATCCTACGGGGTAGACGACGTGTATGAGCGAAAATCGAAGCGTTTGACCTCTGCGTTAAAATCCTATAAAAAACGTAAATTGAAGAAGTCAAGACAGATTCAAAGCGCAAAACAGCGCGCGGTACCTGTTGAAAAAGAAGCATCTCTAGAAACCCAAAAGGGTTATGCGTTATTGGTTATGAAGAACACATCTTCCCAGCTTAGTCATGCGGGTCATCTCCAACGGATACCTAAGAATCTTACACCGACTGAAAAATCGGCTGAAAAGGCAAAAATAGCCAACCAAAAGGTACAGGAAGCTGCCAAAATCGTCCGAGAATCACAGGATTTGGATGTCGTCAAGCAAGCCCTACAAGTAATGACTTTGGAGGTTCAACGGGCACGATTGGCGGCTAAATCGGCTCAATCACGGTTAGAAATGAGTCAAAAAAATATACCACAGGAAAATCGACGCCGGGAAATACAAGTGGCGGTAGAAGAGGCGGAAACGGCTAAAACTACGGCAAAAGAAACCGCTCAAACGGCAGTGGAAGCGGCAAGGTTACTCGTCGGCGATGAAGTGGATACAATCGCGGGGAAGGCAGAAACGGCAAGCACAGAAGAAAGTGTTTCGGAAAAATAATTTCCCAAAATACCCGATTTACCCCATGGATAGAATAAAGTAAAATAAAAGGGCAACGATGGAGATCAATAAATCTTCGCCAAAAAATAACCCAGTTTGGAACATACGGATTTTTGTCATTATTTCTGGCATTGTCTTTTTCTATCCATTGATAATTTCTTCGCCATGCAAGAAATTTTTAGTTCGAGCATTTTACACGTCTACGTCGAAAGGGATGTGATTCATTTTGAATGCCTTGGGTTTTGGACTATTACTCAAAACATTTGGAGTTTTCGTATTCCTAAAAATGTCACGAAAATTGTCATCGATGCTGCCAAACTCCAACGCATTTCTTCCCCGTTCCTCGTTTTTTTTAACCATCTCAAATCCTGGGCTGTCGCTAATAATGTAACCCTTGAAACGTGCCATCTCCCCCAGAATATCGAAAAATTTTTCGACCTCTCCCAAATAACAGCCGCTATCCCAGTTGAAACACCTCTCAATTGTGTTTTTTTTGCCCGTATCGGAAAATATGTCGTCGACTTTTATTCCAATTTGAAAGAAGGAATACTCTTCTTCCTGTCCCTTTTTAAAGCTTTGGCCAATGGCGCGATTTCTAAAAATAATTGGAAAAATCTTTTACCCTTTCTTCAGCAAACCGGTTCCGATGCCCTCCCCATCGTCGCTCTTATCAGTGCCCTTGTCGGACTAATTATGGCCTTTGTCAGCGTCGTCCAACTCGAACGCTTCGGTGCCAGTATCTACGTGGCCGATTTGGTCGCCCTCGCCATGACCCGCGAAATGGGTTGTCTCATGACCGGTGTCATTATGGCCGGACGAACCGGAGCCGCCTTCGCCGCATCCATCGGTAGTATGCAGGCCAATGAAGAACTCGATGCCCTCCAAACTTTCGGTATCGATCGCATAACCCATTTGGTCGTTCCTCGAGTCATCGCTCTCGCCATTATGATGCCTCTCTTATGTATTTTTTCCGATCTCATCGGTATCGTCGGTGGTATGGTTTCTTCCCTCCCATTTACCAAAAATGGCCTGACTCAATACCTCTTGCAAACTAAGAAAGCCCTCGAAATTAGCGATGTCTTGATCGGATTGGTGAAAAGTATCAGTTTTGGTGTAATTATCGCCGGTATTGGTTGCTATAAAGGTATATTTTGCGGACGAAGTGCAGCGGCAGTGGGCAAAGCGACAACGTCGGCTGTAGTCCATGGAATCACTTGGATCATCGTCGCCGATGCATTTTTTGCCATCCTGTTTACTGCATTGAACATATAAAGGCTATTGGATTTCTAGTCATACAGGAAGAGCCCCGCGGCGAAGCCGCGGGGCGAAAAAAGGCCCGATCCCAAAGGGATCAGGCAACGGAGTTGTTAGCCCGACCCTTCGGGTCGGGCTGGGCCTTTTTCCCGGCCCCCTACGGGGGCCAGAATTTGCCGAAGAAATCTAAGATCATGGGGCCTTAGATCGCCTTAAATTCTCCCTGTTTGAGGACAAAGGACCGTTGCATTTTTTGAGCAAAGGCCATATTATGGGTAACGAGGATTAGGGAAGAGTGATATTTTTTACAAAGTTCCAATAAAAGCTCGATGGCTGCAGCAGCATTTTTTTCGTCCAAATTCCCAGTGGGTTCATCGGCAATGACGACTTCCGGATTGGCAATAAGGGCACGGGCGATAGCAATGCGCTGACGTTCTCCGCCAGATAATTTTTCCGGGATTTGTTTAGCCTGGTTTTGAATATAAAGTTGATGAAGAAGGTTCATAGCTTTGGGCAAGTAGGGTTGCAATTTTTTTCCGGCGATACGGATAGGGAGGAGAATATTTTCCAGGGCATTCAATTCGGGAATGAGATTAGGATTTTGGAAAACAAATCCCATGAAATTTTGACGTAATGTGGCGATTTGGTCAGTAGATAATTTCGCGAGGCATTTTCCTTTCCAAAGAACGGAACCTGACGAGGGACAATCGAGGCCACCGATGAGATGGAGTAGCGTCGATTTGCCAGAACCGGATTCTCCGCTGATACTGATCGTTTGGTTGGGTTCGACTATAAAGGAGATATTTTGTAAGACCGGAACTGCTTGGCCACCTGGAGAGTAAAATTGCTTGGAAATATTTTCCAAAGAGAGGATAGGGGAGAGGGAAGGCATAAATTTGGGCTGCTTGACCAGGATTCGAACCTAGACAAACTGAACCAAAATCAGTTGTGCTACCGTTACACCATCAAGCAAAATATAGGCATGAATAGAAAAAGAAAACGAATAAATGCAAGATAAAAGCAAAGGGAAATTGCATCTGTCCCATAGGCATCGGAGGAAAAAATTAAATATTAACAAATTTTCAAAGAATCTTACAAAATGAACCCTTTGTTTTTAGACGCACCGCTCATTTCCACCCTATTCAAACATTTTTTTTAAAAAATAATGAACGAAATAACTCCTCTCAAAGTAAAGTCGCCATGTGTTCCAGCGCTTCGAGTATGTCGATGGCCGAGGGACGTTCATTGGGATCCAAAGAAGACATGCGGGCCAGTAATTGGACTAACTGTTTTATAACGGTTTCAGGATAGGTTTGGCCGCTTTTCTTTTGCATGACTTGATTCAATTCGAAACAACGACCCATAAAATATTCTTCACCATTAAACCCGGGCTGGCGGGCAGTATTCAGATAATGAAATAGGACGGAATCTTTCTCCTGAGGAAAATATAAATAATTGGCCAATTGATAACCAATTTTACCAAACAAGATCGCTAGTAAAATAGGAACCGATGAGTAAATATCGTAGGTGGGGCGTGCGACTGTATCACGCTTTTTTTGAGCCAATCTGATCGCAGTGGCAATTTCAAGGAGTTCTGCTTCAATGGCCTTATTGCGCTCTTGAAGCCCTTCAATGGGTTCATTTGCGGCTTCTATTTTACTCGCAATTTGCGTCTGCTCATCTAGGAGTTCTTTTCGTTTCGCCTTGTAATTCTTAATGGCACAGGTCTGTTCGATGAATTCGGGAGCTCCATTGTTGGAATGTATGCGGATTTTTTCGCCAAATTTTTTCATGCCACCGAGATCGATAATGTGACAAAGGCAGCGCTCATCGTCGATCATGACATTTCCCGGCTTAATGTCGCAGTGGACAAATCCTAGATGGTGAAGTATGGCGAGTCCCCTAAAGAAATCTGCGGCGCAAATCAGAGCATCTCGGAGGCGATCCGGATAGCAAGAACAATAGGGCGCTTGCTTACTAAAAACGATTTTACGAAGATCCTGACCCAATACCTTTTTTTGAACCAACGATCCATCCATTGTCTGTGCAATGGCGGGAATAATGGGATCCGTTGCGAAAAGTTGGCCGTATTGGATCGAATCTTGCTCCATTTTTTCGGCGATCCTATCCAGCAGGGCCCTAGAATTGTCCCATTCGGTTTGGATTCCGACTTGGCCTTTGGTACCCTTTTCGGGGCGAATTCGCTTAATAATAACTTTTCGATTGCTAAAAGATCCTTCGTAAATGATGCCATAGCCCCCGGAGGTTACCTTCTTACCGAGGTAGATAAGTGTTCCTGGTTTTAATATTTGTGGACCGGGCGAATCTTTACACAGGACTTGTTTGTCATGTTTATGGCTACCGATTTCAAGGTCCCGTGCAATGTCGACGGTTAAAGCCGTTGCGTTCAATCTTGCGACGAGAAGGTCACAGGATAGTAAAAGGCAAAGTATTTTCTTTTTTTGGGACACCATGTTCCTTATATTAGCGGAAATATGCTATGAAATAATCAGTAATTTACAATAAAATAAAAAATATTTATTTTACTATCTTGGCAAAAAATCACCCATTCCTAGTATGTCCCATTGCCTTTGATCGCCCAATAGGGCAATAAAAATTCTTGAAGATTTTTTTAAATTTTTCATCGATCGAGGAACCCGACCTTGCGATAGACCTTAGCGATTGTTTTATTGGCAATGGGCTGGACCGTTTCCGCTCCCCTTTGAATCACCGATTGTAAATATTTTTTGTCATCTTTGATCGTTCGATATTTTTCCTGTACCGGCTCCAATAGGCCGATAAGGACTTCCGCTACCTCTTTTTTAAACGGTGCGTAGGTGGCATAGGTCCTAAATTTTTCTTTCCCTTCGGCGAGTGCTATTCCCGTTGCTGAACAGTAAATGTTAAGTAAATTTGTAATTCCTGGACGTGTCGGATCTGCGCTAATGCTGCTCTCGGAATCGGTAACCGCAGCAGCGATTTTTTTCTGAATCATTTTGGAATCGTCCGTAATGTATATCGTTGCATTGCTGTCCGGATCAGATTTTGACATTTTGTGCTCCGGCGATTTAAGTGACATGATGCGCGCACCGGTTTTCTCTATGAGCGGCGCAGGAATGGTAAACGTTTCGGAATAGGTTGTGTTAAATTTTTCCGCAAGATCGCGGACAAGCTCAACGTGCTGACGCTGATCCTCACCCGTTGGCACCAAATCCGCATTGTATAACAGAATGTCTGCTGCCATTAATATTGGATAATACAGCAGGCCGGAATAAATATTTTCATTTTTTGCCGATTTATCCTTGAATTGATGCATGCGATAGAGCAGCCCAAGTGGGGTCAAACAACTGAGAATCCAGGCGAGCTCCGTATGTCCAATAATGTGGGATTGAACGAAAATCGTACAACGCTCGGGATCGAGACCACAGGCAATGTATTGGGCTACACAGTTGAGCGTCGCATCGCGAAGGTTTGCCGGGACTTGGGGAACCGTAATCGCGTGCTGGTTGGGTATGAAAAAATAACAAGCGTATCGATCGAGCATTTTTTGCCAATTGTTGGCGGCGCCTAGGAAATTGCCGAGATGTAGGAGCCCCGTCGGTTGCATGCCCGTCAAAACAACTTTTTTTCTGTCTTCCATCAACTTTTTTTTGAAGCTCTAATATCTAGAGAGAAATTTGCAAGAGAAAATTTTCTCGACAGATTTCTGTGCAGTTTGAAGAGCCCCCGGCGCCCCGGGCGAAGCCCGGGGCGCCGGGGAAAAAGGCTCGCCCCGTCGCTTCGCGACGATGGCAGGGCAATTTCCATTGCCCGATCCCAATAGGGATCGGGCCTTTTTCCCCCAGCGGCTTTGCCGCTGGGGGCTCTCCAAACTCCCCCTCCAAATCGCAGGTGATTAAATACCACTAAGTCAAGAAATTTTTTCAAAACAGGACATTATTTTGCAGATAATCTTAGAATTTTCAAAAATTTGGTTTTAAAAAAATTATTTTTAGCAAACAAATTGCAGAAGATCAAAATAGTCCAAAGATGAGGGCATGAGTTTTGCAGCGACCAAGATACGGAAAGTAAAAACACAAAAGACGAATTCTGCCATGCGTGTGGTATACATCAATCGGCAATACCGTTATTGGCGTAGGCGGCTACTTTATTCTTTGATTTTGGGTTATGCGACATTTTACATCGTACGCCAAAACTTTACCGTTGCGACTCCGGAGATGCTGAAGGATTTCGGTTGTTCGCGTTCAGAACTTGGATGGGTATTTACCCTATTTTCGATCATTTATGGTGTGGGGAAATTTATCAGTGGAGCGATTTGTGATCGGACTGACGCGCGCTATTTCATGTCGATTGGGCTAATTGGGTCGGCGATTTGTGCTCTTTGCGTGGGATTTTCGAATTCCATTTTTGTTTTTGCGCTGCTCTATGCATTGAACGGCATTTTTCAATCGATGGGATGGCCGCCGGTTTCGCGTCTTATGACTCACTGGTATGCGCCTCGGGATCTGGGGACGCGTTGGGGGCTAGTGAATGCGTCCCATCAATTTGGGAGCATTGCGATTTTGCTAGGGGGATCGTGGTTATTGGAGACCTTTGGCTGGCGTTCTGTTTTTATTGTACCGGCGGTGATTGCGTTACTTTTGGCGGGCATTTTATTTGAGCGACTGCGGGATACGCCGGAATCGTTGGGGTTACCATCCGTTGAAGAGAAGGAGGGATTAGAGGTCGTTACGGTACACACCGAGGAGCCGGAGGTTACTTTTCGGGAAATTTTTCAGGAGCATATTTTACCGAATCGAGCGCTTTGGTATGTTTGTATGGCGAATTTTTTCGTTTACATTATTCGCATGGGATTTTTCAATTGGGCGCCGACATTTTTACAGGAGTCGAGAGGATCTTCGATTTTAGGTTCCGGGATGCAATCTTCTCTATTCGAACTGACGGGAGCGTTTGGTGGAATACTTGCAGGCTGGGCATCGGATCGGATTTTTAAGGGACGGCGAAATCGGACGAGTTTTTACTTCATGGTCATACTGATTACTCTACTATTTTTATTCTGGATAATATCGAGTTCTTCGCAGGTTGTAAACACAGTATTTTTATTTTTGATGGGCTTTTTCATTTACGGTCCACAGACACTGGTTGGAATATCGGGGGCGGAGTTGGGATCGAAGCGGGCGGCAGCAGCAGCGAATGGACTCACGGGAACATTTGGCTATTTAGGCGGAGCGGTTTCGGGTGTAGGAGTTGGGAAAGTAGCGGATCTATGGGGTTGGGACGCAGTATTTTTATTCTTTGGGATTTGTGCAATAATGGGAACATTTTTTTTCATATTAAATTGGAATCAAAGTGTACAGAATACGGATCGGATGGTATAATTTTCGAGATACGCCAAAAGTTATAAAAAAATATTTCGCCATTCATTTTTAAAATTCACAGAAAAAGGCTTATTAAATGTGGAAAATGCAACTATCCTGCGGGGAGGAACATTTTTTTCATATTAGATTGGAATCAAAGTGTACAGAATACGGATCGGGTGGTATAATTTTCGAGATACGCCAAAAGTTATAAAAAAATATTTCGCCATTCATTTTTAAAATTCACAGAAAAAGGCTTATTAAATGAGGGAAATGCAACCACCCTGCGGGGAAAATTGGTTTAATTTTTTATTTAAATAAGGAAATATTGAGAGTCCAATGGGTACAAAAATTTTCGAAAAAATATCGAGATATTCCTTGACTTCGCATAAATGATGCATTGTCTTGAGAAAGTATGGATATTTCGACGGAAAAAAAATCATCAACTCCTTCGCCGCTTGAGCTCGATTGGAGTGAAGCAAAGGCGTTGTTGCAATATGTTACGGGGACCGGGAAGATTTTGCCCAAGAAATATACTGGTCTTAGTGCTCGCCAGCAACGGCACATTGCGCGCATGATCAAGCGGGCACGCAATATGCTGTTGATGAAATAGTGTCCGTGGGCGCAAAAATTTTACCGGCGACTGAGGCGTCCATCCAACTCGTTGTCGATGTATTGCAATCGGGAGAGTTGGTTGTATTACCAACGGAGACAGTATATGGTCTGGCTGCGATTATCAGTGACGATGCGGCCTTGGGGAAAATTTTCGAGGTTAAAGGTCGGCCACTCATCGATCCGCTTATTGTCCATGTTTTGGATCTGTCTTCGCTGCTGGATTTGGTCCAAATTGGCGATGATTTGTTCAATAAAATATATCGCTTGGTGGATGCTTTTTGTCCCGGCCCATTGACCTTTGTCTTGAAAAAACGAAAAAATGTTTCGGATATCATTACCGCAGGGAAAAAAACAGTGGCGATTCGTATGCCGGCACATGCTGTTTTTCGAGAAGTTTTACGCCATTCCGGCCCCCTCGCAGCGCCCAGTGCCAATCCATTTGGCTATTTGAGTCCAACTTGCGCAGCACACGTATCGAATTCAATCGGCGATAAAATTCCATACATTTTGGACGGAGGAATCTGTGCCATTGGCTTGGAATCTACGATCCTTGATCTGAGTAGTAAACGTTTTGCGATTCTACGTCCAGGGGCGATCACGGCGGAAATGATTGAAGGTGTTTTAAACGAAAAAATTATAGCCTATCGTCCGTTGGTTAGTGCGGATCCTTCGGCACCGGGAATGTTGAAACAACATTACAGCCCGCGGACCCGATTGCGCCTCTTTGAACAATCTCCAGAAAAAGAAATTCCCTTTTTTCAAGAAAATCATACCCCAAAAATAGCCATCCTTTACCTCTCCCGCGAAGAAGCCAAAAGTCAGAAAATAACCGATGAAGGAAATTTTTCCGTCTTTTGGTTGAGCGAAAGTGGGGATTTAAATGATGTTGCTCACAATATTTTTGATTGGCTCCAACGCTTGGATAATATGAGTTTTGATATAATTTATTGTCAAATTCCTCAAAAAATGGATATCGGTATTGCCATTGGCGATCGTCTTATTCGAGCTGCAGCTAAGTTTTGAGAAAATTGAGTTGGCAGGGGGAATTCTTCCCCCTTGAACCCCCTAACAGGGAATACTATTCCCTGGACCCGGGTTCCCCGGGCAGCCCGGCCCGAAGGGCCGGGCTGAAAATCATAAAAGCCTCGCGGCTTGCCGCGAGGCTTTTATGAAGAGGTCAAGAAGTCTACAACTCCTTGCGGGAGTCCAGAGGTCAGAGTTTTCTGGCGACTTAAAACATTTGCTTTTTCAACGAAAAACCCTAGAAAAATAGCGTGAGTAATCATATGGGCGAAGCATTGGTAGCAGCGGAAGCGGTATTAGCGGGCGAAGAAACCGTGATTCGCAATTTGCGACAAACTATTGGAGCATGCTTGGAAAAAATCCTTAAAATTTTACTACCTCACAAAGGTCATATCATCATTGTAGGAATGGGAAAATCGGGATACATAGCCCAGAAAATTGCAGCTACGTTGACGAGTACGGGAACGCGTGCCGTTTATCTTCATCCAGCGGAGGCGGTTCACGGCGATTTAGGGATCTATGAGGAGGGTGATCCGTCAATTATTCTCTCAAAAAGCGGTACGAGTGAAGAAGTATTGCGTCTCATTCCGATTTTGAAGCAATTTCATTCGAAAATTATCGCAATTACGGCGAATATTCATTCCGAGCTTGCGCGCAATGCTGATGTGACCGTCGATATTGGCCTACATTCGGAGCATGATCCGATTGGTATTGTTCCAACGACGAGTGCAGTGGCGTCATTGGCGGTGGGCGATGCGATTGCCTGTGCATTAATGAAGGCAAAAAATTTTACAAAGAAAGATTTTGCGACGATTCATCCGGCAGGTCAAATTGGTCGCAATTTACTATTATCGGTGGGCGATACCATGACGCCTTTGGGCGAGGTGGCCTGTCTCAATGGGGATGAAACGCTGCGTGAGATTGTCCTAGCGATGACAGAAAACCCTTCAGGAGGGGCGTTAATTTTGGGTGAAAATCATAAATTGAACGGAATTATCACCGATGGCGACGTTCGACGCGCATTAAAAATTGATCGGTCGATCGATCAGATTTTTGCGAGCGATATCATGACGGCCATGCCGCGGACAATTATGGTTTCTGCCTGTCTTGGAGAGGCCTTAAACATTATGGAATCGGGGAATTCTTCTGTCTATGTTTTACCGGTGGTCGATGGGCAGTATCGGGCGGTGGGTCTGCTGCGATTGCACGATGCATATAAAAAATAAAAATTTTAAAAAATTGCTGAAAAAGCAGGAAAATGCTGACCAACCGAGGAATATTATTGGGACCATTCGGAATAAAAAAAAGAAATTTGTTGATAAAACTTTTGCACACAATATAATGGTTGGAGATCTTCGCGTTGTATGTTGGTATTGTAATGGGGCGTAGCATGAAAGTTAATTCTTTCCGTTGTGCTTCGAGGATTGCAATAAATGATATTACGCGGCGGATTCTTTTCGATTACATGATGCGTGCAAAAAGCAGAGTTCAATTAGTTGAAAAATCTTTTCAGGGGATTTTCTTTTTATCCTATTGGGAACGCTTATTTGATCAAAAAGGTGAGAAAATTGATGGATGGAGGGGTAATATCGCTTTCGGGAAAAAAGCATTCAAAGGAGGGGGAAATGGAAAATCCGATAAACTTAGTTGGAAAACTTTTAATAGCGACACCGAAATTGCGCGATAAGAATTTTACGCATACGGTTGTTTTTTTGACATCCTGCAATGGTTTGGGTGCAGCAGGGATTATATTGAATCGACCGCTAAATCGTTGGGTAGATAACTACGATGTCGTTTACAAAGAACCGGAAATTTTAAATTCACCACTCTACCACGGCGGTCCGGTTAATGCGGAAGAACTGACCATTTCGGCGTGGATGTGGCACAAAAATGATCACTATTTTGAGTTGCGCTACAATTTACAGGAATCGGATGTGGCCGGCTTGGACTATATTGGGAACGAAATCCAAATACGATCCTTTTTAGGCCATGTGAATTGGGGTCCTTTTCAATTGATTGCGGAGATCTTGAATGGCTGGTGGTATCCGGTTAAAGTCGGAAGCCTTTTTGGAATCAAGGAGCGTGGCGATGCGCTTTGGCATGTCATTGTCGAAAAAACCAATCCCGGTATCATGTTGCTCAACGATTTTCCCGAAGATCCTAAGTGGAACTAAAGCTTTGTGAGGAAAAGGATTATTCGTTTAATTCGCCTCCATCTGGTTTGGTTTTAGTCGCAATTAAATTTCTTCGAACATATTAAAATTTTTATTTTTTTCAATTTTGAGATGTTTCGCTTGATTAAATAAAAAAAAAATATATAAAAGCTATCCGCAGGATTGGTTATGGAATTAATAAAGAGAATATTGTTGGGATTGTTAGTTTTTGTAGGCGGAATATTAAACTGCAGGGCGACCGTATCAGAAGACTGTAGGGAATTTGTATCACGTTCCGAGGGAATAAGGAAAGATATTGAGGCTAGTAATCTTCCGGAAGGTAAGAAACGTAAACGATTAAGGGGATTAATGGCGTGTGTCCGGGAGAAAATAGATGAAAAAACTGGTCGGAAAAAAGATGCAGGAAATCTGCGCATATTAAAGGAATTGAGAGATCAGATAACGGAAACATTGAACCGTCTCTAATAGGTATTTACTTTTTCTATTTTCAATAATGAATCTTTGCCTGAAGATAAGCTTTACAAATGCAATAATATTTCTATAACCATGAAAGAGTTTGTAGATGGGTGTTCAGGGGTTGAAGGTTTTTTTTATCTGTTATTTGTGGGTTTTGTTGGCATTGGCAGTCCATGAATGGGGACGTGCTTGGATGGCAAATTGTTTGGGCGATGATACCCCTCGCATCGAAGGCCGTTTGACTTTGAACCCTTTGGCGCATGTTAGCTTTTTGGGAACACTCGTTTTTCCATTGGTCATATTTCTTTCCCACTTGGGATTTTTACCGATTGGTTGGGGACGTCCGGTTAAAGTTAATAGCGATAATTTTAAACATAAAAAATGGTACGATATTCTTTCGAATTTGGCGGGACTATGGGGAAATTTTATCCTCGGTTTTCTCATTTTATTGTTGGGGTTTATTATCCGAGATAAAAGTCATTCTTTAAGCTATTTATGCAGCATTGGAACAAAAGTCAACGTTGCGATTGGCTTGTTTAATTTGATTCCCATTCCACCCTTGGATGGGGCCCGTATTTTGAAAGTTGTCATCGGCATTGGAGAGGAATTTTTTAAACTTTTTTCGAAAATTGGCGGAATTATGTTGTTCATTCTCGTCAATTTGCCGATTTTTGTCAATTATTTCAATTTGGTAAATAAATTTTTTCTTGATTTTTACTTTCAGTTTTGTAAATTTCTGTTGGGATAGTGATCATTGGCTTGGACGAATTTGATATTTTTATATATTGTTTTTTTTGAAAAATTTTTTTATCGCAATATTTCGAAAATAATGAAATTAGTGCTATCAAGGATCTTGACAGGGAATTAATAATATTTTGGATAGTCGCAATAGCGCCAGAGTAGCTCAGTGGTAGAGCAGAGGACTCATAAGCCTTTGGTCGGCAGTTCAAATCTGCCCTTTGGCACCAATTTTGAAATTTTCGGGAACGAAAAAGTTTAGATATTTCGGAGATTTTAGGCGGTTTTGATGGCAAAAGCCCAGGGCGCTATGCGCCTTGGGCGGACGGGATGAAATCCCGTTCGCCGCGCGCGAAGCGCGCGGGCTTTTGCCAAGATTCAGCCAGGACTAGAGAAAATGCTCAGGTGGTGGAATGGTAGACACGCATGCTTGAGGTGCATGTACCGCGAGGTGTAGGGGTTCGAGTCCCCTCTTGAGCACCCTTAAAAATCATCCATTGATGGCCCTTGAACGTTGAAAAATTGCGAGATCTTTCCGGCGGTCAACGCGATCATCAAAAAGAGAAGCCCAAGAATGAAAAAGAAAATGGATTTACTATAAGAATTCCAGAAATGTTCGCAATACTTCGTAATGAGGTTAATGCTAAAGAAGATGCCTCCAAAGCGTTGGGCGAGGATAATATTGTATTACCGCATCTAGGCCTGGCATTATTTTTTAATTAATTATAAATCGCCTAATTATGAGATAAACATATGAAAATTCAATCAGAAAAAAGCATAGGACAAAATAATAATTATAGGAAAAGTAATTTGAGTCGGCAAGCTAGAAATCCAAAGAGGAAGAGGCAAAGTAGAGATTAAATACAGAAAAGTACGATCAGAAAAAAACATAGGGTAAATAACAGCCACGGGAAAAGCGATTTGAGTTGGCAAGCTATAAGTCCCAAAAGGCAAAGGGCGGTAAAAGGTAAAGATAGCTTAATGAATTCCTCTATGGAAAAAATAAGCTCGCCTATAAAACGGCGTGTTGTAGGATAAATTAAAAGAGAATTTATAGAAAGGATAATAAGAAAAAGCAATATGCAAATCTTTTCATTATGCTCCATAAATGTTATTAGTTTTTTGGTCCAAGAGGGTTTCTCGAAGAGGTATAAACTTTTCGATAATTGCTGAAATAAATCTTCGGAAAGCAGGCTGTCATTTTTCCATCCCAAAAGGGCATTTCTGAGAATCTTTGTTCTATTTTCTTTCCCACATTCAGATTTTAATGGTAAAAAAGATATTTTTGTCCAAGATCCCATTGTTTTTTTCCCAAAAGAAGGCTCCGTCGATCGATCTAAACGTTTCAACAGCTGTTGAAATAAATACTCGGAAAGAAAATCATAATCTCTCCATTCCTGAAGAGCTCTTTTGAGAATTTCAGTTTCATATTCTTCCATGTACTTACAGGATAATTATAAAAATTGGCCAAAAAACACAATGCAAAATTGCTATCTTTCTTTAAAGGGTAGGGGAGTGTGTAAAATGTCAAATCGTGAATTATGCAAAAATATATCGCCAGCGAAATCGTTTGTGGTCGGAGTGACTGGATTCGAACCAGCGACCTCTACCTCCCTAAGATAGCGCTCTACCAGACTAAGCTACACCCCGTTGCAACTGAATTTTTGATATTTTTATAAAAAGACAAGTCTTTTTTAGATTTTAGAATGAGCTCTCAGAATTGCGAAAAAATAAATATTTTTGAAGATTTCAGAAAAAATCTAACATCTATTTTTGGTCGGGGTGACTGGATTCGAACCAGCGACCTCTAAGTCCCGAACCTAGCGCTCTACCAAACTAAGCTACACCCCGCAGATAGTCTAAAATTGGAATGCTTTTTTAAAAGGCGAGCTTTTTTGCGGAAGTTTTGTGAAAATATTTAAAGGCTGCGGGTTTCTGACAAGGGGGAATCTTTCCCCCTTGAACCCCATGCCAGGGAATCCATTCCCTGGACCCGGAAGACAGCCCTCAGCGACTTTGCCGCTGGGGGCTGTCAGGGCCTTCGGCCAGCCCGGCCCGAAGGGCCGGGCTGATATTTTTATCATAAAATACTTTTTTAGAAGAGTCCAGAAGGCGGAATTCTCTGGGCAGTACTCAATTATTGCTTGCATTGGCAATTTTTATTATTAGCATAAATTCGATATTGATGGATATGGAAAAATTTAAATGAGGGAAAAGGTATCATCATGTTGAGCGATTTATTATCGATACTTAATGGAAAATGGCTAGCCAATCGTCAAATGGAAATAGGAGAAACGAAGGAAAATTATTCTTCGATGATCCGGATAAATACGACGCGGCTCCCCAGAGCATTCCGTGAAAAATTCAGATTGGGTGGCCGTGGAATAAAACAGGACGAGGTTTCCATTGCCGCCGATGGGACCTATAAAATAGCTCATATACGGGACAATAGTGAAAAATTTTTACCAAACGGCGTAATCGATGAATCGGAAGGCGACATCAAAATCATGTGTTTCAATCTGGAAATACATGATCGGACGGCGCTCATGGAAGCGATCAATGGGGGAAAAAAAAGGAAAAATAATATTGAAATTTTTTTAGAAAACTTCACAAAAAAACAACCATTATCCGAGGACAGTGACCGTAAATTTGTGATGTATTTGGAAGTTGGAGGGGGAGTCTATTGGCATTCGGAATTATTTGAAAAATTAATCATTGCCCGCGATGGAAAGATTGAGAAAAGCCTAGTTTGCGGTGAAAATAAAATAAAAAATATAGAAAAAAGATTCGATCAATCGACATTTCCGTTGATAAATTTTGAAACAAAGATGAAAAATATAGGAGCGGAACTTTTGAATGCAGTCCGGGCAATCGGTGATTATTTCAAATCCGATGACGGTAATATTCAATATGAACTGCAAACAAATCGTAATTTTTGCGATGCTTTCTACAATGGGAAGGCGAAAATTATTGTTTACCACAGAGTTGTTCAATCGTTAACCCTACTGTGCTTTGAAGAACATGACAAAAGGGTGGCGGCAATCGATCGGAAAAGACATTTTTTTGTAAAAAGTAAAAATGTCACAGGATTTGTTGTTTGTATGTTAATTTCTTACGCAGCTCTTCCTTTATTCAATTCCATTCCGTTAGTGGGGCAATATTTGGGCGTGGTTTGTCGTTTTATAGCGACGGTTACCGCTGGAATAGCGCTTTATAAGGTCTGCCAGTTACTTCCAGAGCAATGGCAAGTTCGTATGCGTAGCTTTATAAACCAGAAAATTATACCCCATCTACCGCTTCGAAAGAAAGGCGACGACAAGTAAGAAATATCAAAAATAGTCTTTTTTGTTTAGTAAAATTTTTTGGGATAATGATTTCGTATTGAAAAAATGCCTCACCAATACCTATAGGTTTGTTTTTGGGAAGCATGAAATTATGCTAAGAAGTTTCTATGCTAGGAATGAAATATTCCGTTATATATACTAGGTTTATTTGCTATATTTTGAACCAGAAATTGAGCTTTTGGAGCTTTTTTGCCATCTTTGTTATAAGTAAAATATAATAATATCTATAATAAAATGTAATAAAATGCAGAAAGGCAAAAAAATGCTTGCAATATATAAAATATCATGCGTTAACGAAAGGAACATAAGGAGAAATATTATGAAAAAGAATAAAAATATTGTTATTGTAAGTTGTTTGCTAACTCTGCTTGGTGGTAGTATTCAAGTTTTCGCTTCCGGCGAAAATGCGGAGCGATCTACAGCTCCTGGCATAAGATGTGATACTTCGCGCCTACCATCGGATTTTAGGCAAAAGTTTAGAATAGGTAATTATTCCATCAACGAATCCAATGGGGATATTCGCATAAATCGCTGCGATATGCTTCCCTGCCACTTACCGAATTTTATTCAAGCTATTAGCTCCGGAAATGTTTCGAATTTCCTAGCAGATAATCCTATGGATAATGCCGGTGATACGATCATTTATTTACAAGTCGGAGGAGGACTGTATGTTTATAAGGAGCTATTTGAAAGGCTTATTATCGTTCAAAATGGGCAAGTTACGGAAAATTTGTGTCACGGGTACAGAACTCCATGGGGTACGTTTAGTAAGTCTATGACTTGGGCTGCCCATATAAACGACGATCGCAATATCGTAGAAAAATTAGGTGAGAGTACGGATTTAGGTGAAGATTTCCAGAGGGGAAAAGTAAAAATTTATGTTTACCATAGATACTGCAATTCCCTAACTTCATTGCATTTTGACCGCCATGATGAAGTGGTATCGAGCGTGGATGCTCGAAGGGCATCGGTGGCAAAATTTAAAAACGTCGCACAATATGCGTCCATTTATGTAGGCGGTACATTGCTTAAGATTGCACTTGCACAAGTACCTTTAGTTGGTGCACTGGCAGGACCGTTTATTGGTGTTGGTGCTTCCATTGCAGGCTGTGTAGCTCTGTATAAAACCTATGATATAATTTGTCCTCCTGAATGGAAACAGTCAATTAATGCTTTTGTTACTGGGAAAGTTAGAGACCTCGTCCCAATATCAAATATAATGCCGTAGAGTTTTTCTATAAAAATCTTCCGTAATTTTAGGGAAAATAATTTCGAGAATATTTTTAGGATAGATTAATTATAATAATAGACGTTCCGAAGGGTAGGTTTTCAAAGCCCAACGGAACGTTTTATTTAGTTTAATCCTGATTTACGAAATATGCGATGATTTTTTATGAAAAAAACTTGCAAATATTTTAATAATAAATACTATGCCGGTTGTGATGACGAATAATCATTATACATATCGATAACAATTATAAATATTACAAAAAGGAAATATTATGAATCAAAGTAAAAATATTATTATAACAAGTTGTTTGCTGACCATGTTCGGTGATAGTTCTCAGGTTTTCGGTAGCAGCGGAGGTGTGGTTTCACATCCCGTCCAACCCAATCCATCTCCACTCTATGCCTTGGCATGTAATGCTTCATACCTTCCGGAAGGATTACGTGAAAAGTTTAAGATGGGTGGTTATTCTATCGATGAAATCGCAGATCATCTTGTCATAGAGGTCCTTGATATGAATTCTCAGCGTTTGGAACCACTTGTTAATGCGATTAAACAGGAAAGCGTTCCGGCGTTCTTTGAAAGGTCAACGATAGGCCATCCCGATATGACAATCGTTTTTTTACAAGTCGGAGATGGAAAATACTTCTATCCAGATTTGTTTGAAAAACTCATTGTTGTGAGGGATGGAACATGTATAACCGTACAACATGGGTACAGAGATATATGGGGCGAGTTTGGC
>JAISXO010000034.1 GCA_031270475.1 Puniceicoccales bacterium
CTATCGCCATCATCGGTATTTTACTAGCCATTCTTCTGCCGGCAATGAGTGCCATAAAACTCAGCGCACAGAAGGTAAAAGATCAATCCAACTTGCAAAAAATTGCCGAAGCTTGGAAAGAATGTGTCATTAATCGCGGCTGGGAGATTGATAGCTGGGATAGGAAGCGCGATAGGGGATATCAGCAAGAAGTTTTTATTGAACAATTAGCCGGCCTCGGTAGAACCAGTCTTTCCGATATGACTTTCAATGATCCCTATATTTACATTTCTCCCGGCGATAAATACGCTTCTAAGGTTTTAGCGGAAACAATTTGTCATTTTGAAGACGGCGTTATTGTTGCCAATGAGCCATGGATTAGTGATGTTTCCAATTCTCTTTTTTATGGTAATTCTTCTATTAGCTATTGTTTAATTATAAATTTGCCGGCAAATGCGCCCGCTGCTACCACTCCTCTGGCGTTTACTCGGGGGCTTTGCAGAGATGGTACCTGGGATGAGCAGGCTGGACTCTATGGCAGTAAGGGTGGTTATGTTGTTTTTTGTGATGGTCATGTGACGTGGGTTGATGGCAGTCGATCGGCAAGATTTTTGAAATGGGACCAGTCGGGATATACCTCAAATATTCGTGAAGCTATTCCGCTTGATCTTCCGCAAATACGGATTGGGTGCGCACATTGGGGGGCATATCAAGGGAAAAATCCAAACGTTATAACATTCGAACAATAATATAAAAATATTTTGCATTAGTAATTAACAAGATTTCAAAAACATTCACCATTTTGCAATCCATGGGTAGAAAAAAATTATACAAGCGATGGCCAAGTTGTTATCTTTTATCGGCAAGGTGCCGGTTGAAACTAAAATAAATCGTCGGAAATAACAAAGAATTAACAGGAATTTAAAGCAACTCAGTGCAAGGCAGAAAATTTTTACGTGCCGCTCGCTCCCACCCTCTACTCTCCAGCCTTGCCATACTTTTCCTTTCTGTCAAGCGATTTTTTTCTAGAAAAATAATTTCCAAAGAATAAAAGCATTTTGTACTTTTATAAGATGTCGACGATAACTAATGAAATTAAAAAAACTTTTACTGTTTTGCGACGAAATCCAGACCAAATTGGGAAGCAAGCTTGCGTTCCATGGCCCGAGCAACGGAAAATATCTTACTGTCTTTTAGCAAATAGCGACCCGTTTGATGGAATGTAAATGAAACATTGTGATCGATGCATTGTTTGCGAATGGTGAGAATATCATCAAAATTTGTAATGCGTGCACCGCTGTAACTTTCGCCACTTGCGGAAACGGCGGCGATTTTTCCCGTTGCAAGAAAGCGCTCCAGAGCGATTACTTCGAGTACCGGCGAAACAATAATCCCGCGGTAACTTACTGGCGTGTCGATAAAAATAGGCAGGCGTTGATCGGCGGCCCTTTGATTTTCGGTGGTTACATCGATCTCAACGTTTGGGTATCCGTTCCCCCAATTTTTAGGCAATGTCAAAGGGATGCGAAGGACTCGTTTAGTAATAATAAAAAAATAACAATCGCAACGTTCTTCCATTATTTTCCAGGCTTCATCGCGCCACGGATCGGCATCCCCAATGAAAAAATCCGAATTAAGGCAAACTGAAATAATCGTTCCGGATGGAATTTTATATTCTTTTAGCCGATTTTTCGCAATTGGCAAATTAAACCCCGTTTTGGAACGCGTCACGACGGAAGTGTCGCGACCATAGCGCCTATCGAGAAAATAAACATAGCAGTTGAGGCAACCTTCACTCATTTTATGGCAACCGTGCCACGGATTCCAATGAATAACCATCGGCCCAAATTGTAGGCCCTAGCGATATACTTCAACTAAATAAAAAACATACCCAAAATTATTCCGAATTCCATTCACCTTCGATATGGAATAATTTATACGTAAAAACCATACAAAAAATTTTATGGGGTGCGGGCAGACGGAATCGAACCGACGACACTAGCTTGGAAGGCTAAAGTTTTACCGCTAAACTATGCCCGCAAAAATGATCCCTAACGCTAAACTTTCTTCAAAAATCGTCAAGTTTTTTCTAGGTCCCAGGACGCGCAGCAACACCCTCCGCAACGACATCGAATGTAAAATCAATGGTAATTTCGTGATGCAATTTTATCTTTGCCGTGCATTGACCAGTATGCTTCACGGGATCGAGATGAATCTTTTTGCGGTCAATGGCAATGCCGTTTTCCGCAAATTTACGTGCCAAATCGGCGGCGGTAACAGCTCCAAACATCTTGCCTCGCTCACCCGTTTTGACGGAAAAAGAAATCATTAAATTCCTAATTTTTTCTGCTAATTCCTTCGCTTCCTGCAATTCCTTCGCTTCCCGTTCCCGGCGTCGAATCCGTAGGGCATCGATTTGTTTTCGGTTTGAACGCGTGATCGGAATCGCAAGGCGCTTCGGCAAAAGGTAATTTCTCGCGTATCCCGCCCGAACCGTTACTTCATCCCCCTCATAGCCGAGGTGATCAATTTTTTGAAGCAATAAAATATCCGCAGTAGCCATAATTTTTAAATTTTTTCATAATCAAAAGGGAACATCTTCGTCCAAACCTCCATTGGCCGGTGATACCATTTCCGTTTCATTTTTTTTCAAAGTGGCGGGTATGGGAGCCGATGCCGTAAAATCCGTTTCATTATTTCCGTCATCGAAACGAGCACTGCTAATGAACTGAAAGCTTTCCAAGACAATACACAATTTACTCCGCTTTTCTCCAGCCGACGTCTCCCATTGATCGAGACGCAAACGCCCTTCGATGAAAATTGGACGTCCTTTTGTAAAGTAACGTCCGATTACTTCCGCTTGTTTACCAAAAGCGTCGACATCAACAAAAACTGTTTCCTCATGACTTTCACCGTCGCTGCCTCGGGAGACACGCGTCGTTGCGACGCCCAATTTGCAAATCGCTAAACCGCTATTTGTCGTACGCATTTCCGGGTCGCGGGTCAAATTGCCAAGGAGAATTACTTTATTGAAGGAAGACATTACTTGCTCTCGATAAATATTCGATTAACCGTTGAGTCAAGGCTAAATTTTGAGCGGATCCCATCGGGAGCAGTTGGAGGTGCTTCGAAGGCAATTTGTAAATAAATTCCCGATGGAAATTTTCGATCCGTAACGCGTTGAAATTTAAGTTGTCCTTTATTGATGACTTCACCGATACTTGCGCCTGTTTCTGCCATTTTAGCTTTGATATTTTCAATTAAATTCTCCATGGAATCCTGATAATTCCTCGTATCCAGAATCATGGTTGCTCGATATGATTTTGTTCGCATATTCGCCTGTTGGCACTATTCATGGCACTTGAAACGCCCTTGTCAAGCAGTAGTTTCAAATTGTCGCCGATATTTGGCATTTTTTTAGCTAAAATTTCGAGCTCCTCCGCGGAGAATTTACTTAAAACATGGTCTGCGAGGCTCATTTCGGGGTGTTGTTTTCCACCGATGCCGATGCGAAAACGAACAAAGCCCGGCCCAATTTTTTCCAAAATACTTTTCACGCCGTTGTGACCGGCAGTGCCTACCTGTTCCGTAATTTTTATATGGCCGACGTCCAATGAAATATCGTCGCAAATGATCACTACTTCTCGGCTAGGAATTTTGTAAAAGGAACAAATTTTAGCGACCGGCGTACCCGATAAGTTCATAAATCCAGTGGGTTTAACGAGCAATAAATTACCTTCTACTTGAGGAATTTTTATGGAAAATGTGGCCATCGCCCTTTCCTGTTTCCAGGTGGTATATCCCAGGGAGTGAGCGAAGTAATCGATGGCCGCGAAACCAATATTGTGACGTGTATTTTCGTATAATATGCCGCGATTGCCGAGGCCGACGATGGCTTTGAAAAACATAGGGCGAGTTTAAAAACGATCAATCAATTGGCAGAGAGAAAAATTTAAACATGGCTCAAATCCATCGGTGCCGATATTCCATTTGCAATGAAATCTGCGTTATTTTTTACTGGAGGGAGCCGTTTCATCATTTTCTGCCATACCGGGTTCCGCCTCTTCGCCAACGCAGGCAATGACGACGCCCTTCGGATCGCCGACGTACTCGACACCTTCAAATTTTTGTAGATCTCGGATGTGAATATTTTGTCCTGCGTGGAGATCGGTGACATCGATTTCTATGGTTTCGATGAGGTGTTCCGGGAGGCAGCGCACAGCGATTTTATGGCGCACGACTTCGAGCATTGCCTTTTCATTTTTGACGCCGTAGGCCTCTCCTTTGACGTGTACTGGAACGGTCGTTGTAAACGTCTCGCCAATGGAAATTTCCTGGAAGTCGACGTGCATAAAGTGATCCGTGATCGTATTGCGCTGGACTTCAGTAATAATTGTGAGAACCGTTTTTTCGTCGCTGGCGAGTTGGACCGTGGCTGCTGCGTCACCTTTTTGCCGCATCAATGTACGGAATTCTACATCGTCGATGCTCACGGGGAAGGATCCCGATTTACCATAAATGACGGACGGAATACGTCCCGTTTTACGCAACCTCGCTGCCGGGTGGCGTCCTTTTTCCGTACGATTTGCAAATGAAAGTTGCAACTGCTTCATATGGATCTAATAACTAATAGAACTGGTGAGATTGCAAGGTAAAAAAATTTAATCAAATCGAGGGCTCAAAAATAACCCCTTCGCATATGGAAATTTTCGCAATATGACAAAGTTTTCGTGCTTATGGTAAAATCATTATTTTTATTTTAAGTTATTTAAAATGTTTTTCTTGAAAAAAGTAAATTCAACACTATAGTTCCGGAAACGGAAAATGAAGAAGGACAAAAAAAGTGTTTGGTTTTGGCTTATTGCGATAGCGATTATGGTGTTTGCGATGTGTGTTTTGTCGCTACAGATCATTGATTTACATCAGAAAAATAGCCTTAAAAAATGCAAGGTACACGCGGCGGTTCCCGTGGCGTCTATCGAAGAAACGGTCGAAAAAAAGGAGGGTGACAAGGAACCTAAAAAAAACGCTGCTCCCATCGATCAGCGTCCCCGTGCCATTCCATCAGTGGAAATGCGTACTCCGAAATTCATGCAGGAGTTCGATCGCATTCTCTACGATGTTCCCCACGATGGCAGGTGCGGATTTTGGGCCATATTGCGCGGATTAAATCCGGATGATGAGCTCATTCGTTTGGACGAAGTCATGGAACTCAAGCGTTTGGCGGCAAAGTGTGCTGCAAAAACGGAATTGGGGCCGTCCCGCCAGGAAATTGCGCGTATGTTTGGTGGAAATGAATGGCTGAGTTCGCATGCGTTACCCTACGTTGCCCATGCATTAAAACGGGATGTCATTGTCTCGAGTTCTGATAAAAACTTCGGCTATGATCTCTTTACGGAGGATGGCGAGGTATTCCACTATGCTTCAATCGATGAAATTCATAAAGAAGCGAGCAGTGGGCGAACAATTTGGCTCCATAATATCGATAATGTTCATTGGACGGTAGCTATTCGTGAGAAAAGAAAAGTGGAGGTCAATGAAAATGGCGAGGTGTTAAGCGTCCAGGAAAAGCCTCTGACCTATTTTATCGCCACTCCTTAAACGGTGAAGAAAAATCTCCGATCGGAACCAATTGTTGTGATTATGGGGTACATTTTTATGGTAATTTTTTTTAACTTGACGATGGAGATCTTCCGCCTTTTATAAGTACGAAACTTTTATTCAAAATGGCACAGCCGAAAAGAAAACAGTCAAAACAGAGAAGTCGTAAGCGGCGCGGAGCTAATCGTTTCGTTGCCCCACAGTTCTCGAAGAATGCCGATGGTTCATTATTCATGATGCACCATGTCGATCCTGCTACAGGGATTTATCGTGGCCGCCAGGTCATTACGCCCGAAAAATAATCGCCCTTTAATGAGTATTTCGTCGCGTGTTATTGCCGTTGATGTTATGGGAGCTGATTTAGGTCCCGGCGAAATTATTAGAGGGGTTGTCGATGCCTTGGGTGATCGGGGAGATTACCGCGTGATTTTGGTGGGAGATCGGGATGTCATCCAAAACAATCTGACCATTCAAAGCAATGGCGATCATTCGCGCCTTGAAATCATTCATGCTTCCGAAGTGATTTCGATGGAGGATAAACCGCTCCAGGCATTTCGTGCGAAGCGGGATGCTTCCGTTGTTCGGGCGATTGAGCTCGTCCAATCGGGGCAAGCCGATGCTATGTTGAGTTGTGGAAATACGGGGAGTTTAATGGCGGGCAGTACATTGAAATTGCGGCCGATGGCAGGTATCGAACGGCCCACGCTCGCGACGGTTATTCCGACGCTTCAGAACTATATCGTCATGACAGATGTGGGGGCGAATCCTAATACGACGCCGTTGCAGATGATGCATAATGCGATTTTAGGGAGCGACTATTGTTCCCGTATTTTAAGAATTGAGCAGCCGAGAGTGGGATTGTTGACGATTGGAACGGAGGAAGGCAAGGGCAATGAAGTTACGTTAGCGGCCCATGAAATTTTTAAAAAAATCGATAATTTAGTAAATTACGTAGGATTGGTTGAAGGCTTTCAAATTTTTGGTAGCGATGCGGATGTGATCATTTGTGATGGGTTCGTGGGCAATATTTTGATCAAGACGCTCGAATCGCTCATCATGCAACTGAAAGGATACATTAAGGACGAATTTATGAAAAATCCGTTAAGAATGTTTGGGGCGGTATTATCAAAGGGTGTTTTTGCGGCTTTAAAGGGGCGTCTCAATCCGGAGACCTACGGAGCAGCGAGTTTATTGGGATTAAACGGTGTGGTTCTGAAGTCCCATGGATCGAGTACGCATCGTGCCATACGGAATGCGGTAGGAATAGCGGTCTCAATAGCGGGGCAGGAAACGGCGCGCACCTGCTGTGAAAAAATCGCCATAGCCAATGGAAAAATACAGAATTGAGTTAATTTCCGGGCGCGGAGGGACGGTCGAGCGCTTCTTTTAATACGGCGAATTGCGGACACGTAGCTTGACGTTCCCACGAAAAATTCTCTCCTTTTTCGTAAGCCTGTTGGTATTCCCAGGGCAGCTTTTTATCGCCGAGTTCATAATCCATGCCGTCCCAATTATCCCGAAAGGCATAAAACGCCCAGTGCCACTTATTTTCTTCAAAAATCGCAATCAAATCTGAAAAATATCCTGGAAGTCCCTCTCTCAGTCTGTAGCAGCCGAATTCTCCGACAAAAATCCGATTGGGTGGAATTTTGTGTTGCGTTTGAAAATCGTTTATGGCTTGCATATATTCTCTGAGCGCGGTCTTATCCCAGTATTTTCCGGCGATATTTCCCGGATAACGGTACGGTTCTTGGTAGTGCTTATGGCTGGTATAACGGTAGGGCTCGTACATGTGAAAAGAATAAATGATGCGCGCATCTTCGAGGGGTTGCAATTGTTTAAATGTGTTCGGATCGGCATAGCTGGAGCTATCGATTACAATTGGCGTATGGGGATCAACTTCCCTTATACCGCGGATAATTCGGCTATTAAAATCGAATAACAACCTTTGGACTTCCGTTTGATTGACTCGGTCGATGTGGCAACTTTTCGTATTGAACAGACGTTCAGGATGTGGTTCGTTGAGAATATTATATCCGATCACAATAGAATAGGTGCGTAATTCCTTTGCCAAATCCCGCCAAAAACAAGTCGCTTGCCGTTGAAATTCCTCGTCCGACCAGATGCGCAGATCGTCTTGATCGCCATTTAACTGTTCCCAGCGCGATCCAGGAAGACCGAGTACCGTTATGACAATGGGCATATTTTCCTGGGTAAACCGATCGAGCATGGCTTTCAAATGCGCCAAATCATCCGGATCGAGAGCGTGGTACCGGTCCGCATTCCCCATGAGAAAATCCCGTTTTTTGCTCGGAAATTTATCGAGAGAAAGGCGAATAAACTGTATTCCGTAAATTTTAGCGGCTCTTATATCTTCCGACGATACATGGGTATTAAAAATATTGGCTCCTCGTTTGGTGGTATTCCAGAAGTCGATTTTATCCTGAGTAGGGGCCACTTCGTGTAAACACTGACTAGCCATGCCAGCATTCAACGGTGACGCGGAGCTGAACAACATGAGTCGCCATAGAATTTTACATGTTTTGAGTAGATTCATTTGACCTAAGATTTTCGATTAAAGAATCTTATTGCAATTGATGTCAAGTTTATTGTCTAGAAATTTCGAAACGGTTGGGGATTGTTTCGGAGCGGATTGTGACGGAATTACCTATCGTTTGGTGGCTGTTTTCTCGATTTTATTTTTTGCTTTTTCCAATTCTTTAAATGCCCTTTCTTTGATATTTTTTGGGATATCGGATTTTTCTTCTATCAACTTTCGAATGGCATTTAAAGTTATCTGTGATTCTTTGAGTATTCGTGCGACAGCTTCTTTTTCTTTTTCGTTCATAGGAATAATTTGTTAAAGTGTTTATGTATTTTGTGAAGGGTGGATATTGATTAGATTCGATAAAATGGGCGTTATTCCACCGGCGGCAGCGGCGATTGGGGCGACGTGGATCGCTCCGGTAATTTGGCCTGTAGCACGAGCGCCCTCCATGATAGTCTGGGCCGTATTGTTTGCGAGCGGTATGACATCCGATCGGGTGTAGTTAATAATTTCTCTCAATTTCTCGACCAAATTTTTAATTAAATCCAGGATACCTTCAAGAACGGCGGCGAGCATTTTTCCAACCCCCCGAAGGAGGGATCCCAAAATGCGTCCCAATCCGCTAAAAATTTTCACAATACCATCGCAGATTTTATCGACGGCGTCGCTATTTCTTACATTTTCCAATCTGTGGTTTTGAGAAACGTGGGGCGATTGGCTAGATTGCTCATCGATTGTCTCATCTTTGCGTTCCTGGTTGATGGCGTTAGTTGGGTGTGTTTGAAGATTCCGTCCATTGGGAGTGGTCAAAGAATCTGCTAATTCTGGTGAGAAATGCGCGATGTTAGACAGATCATTCATGGTAGATTGGATTATGTGAAATATTTTTCATGCGTAAAGAAAAAATCACGAAAAATAAAAAATTGTTACAATATTTTATATGCATGGGATTATTTTTAGTTTTTTTGGATTGTTTTTTATGGGGAAATTTGTAGCATAGGGACAAGTTATGAAATTTAGAAAAAGTGGTTTTACATTACTTGAGATACTCATGGGAGTTAGCATTGGTGGGATGGTAATTGCAGGGATGATTTTAATGGTATTTACTTTCTTGAAGGTTTGGAACCAAGTGACTGGGGAAAAACTGAGTGAAAAGTTCAATCGAGAAATCGTAACTCGTCGATTATTATCCAATGAATTATCAGTCCTTGTCATGGGATTAGACAAATTAGCGGGAAATCCGAGTCTAACTTTTAGAAAGCTTAGTGGGGAGCCAGCAATTTATGGCAGTAACGATGCGTACCTCTATTGGGAATCTGCCACTTCATTGACATTTGTAAAGAAAGATGAGGGGGGTATTACGCAATGTTGGTTAAAATACGAAGAGAATACAAGTGAGCTACGTCTTTACTATCGCAGTTTAAAGCCTGGACAGAAGTCTGATTTTTCCGGTTCAGCTGGCGGGCCTAAGGAGTCTTTTGTATTATTAAAAGAATGCAAGGGGATTAATTGGGGCTACACGGATGTCCTAAGTAACACGCCGGATATAAAATATTCCAGTATGCCGAAATTTTCCAATGGTAAAGATCCGGATTTACCAGAAGTGATTCAAATTTTATTGGATGACAAAGTTACGACGTAGGTTGTGGCGATGTGGCATCAAAGTAGGGATAAAATGGGAAAAAAAATTGCACGGCTATCATTGAAAACGGACTGCGAGGACTATGGGTTTTCATTGGTTGAGATAGTCGTAATTTTAGCGATTTTGGGCGTATTACTGTCCCTTGCTTTCCAAGGGATAGGTAGCTTAAGTGAGGCGGCGCGAAAGGCTAGGGCGATCGGTAGTTTAAAGGCGATTGCGAATGCCTATCGGCAATACATGGAGGATAACGGGCACCCGATACGCTGGAAGGAATTGGATACTGTTAGGGTTGGAGGCGAGTACGATTCCACATTAATTGCAGCTGTTCTAGCGAAGGAGGGATATTTAAATGCTGTCGAAGCGTGGGCATGGGATTTCGATTATCGAATCAAAAAATACCTCAGGGATGGAAAAACGATGCCGGTGAAAATTTGCGATATTCAGCGCGATGGGAGTGGCAAGATAACGTCGGCGAAAGTGAATGCTAGTTTTCAGGGAAAGAAAGGATTTCCGATCAGTGTTTGCACCGTCGTTGCGAGTGACAGTTGTACGAACGATGATTTTTTTAAAAACGCCGGCGAGATTCCGATAGCCTATTCCCGTGGCCTCCGCGATGGAAGTACGGCTGCTGGGACATGGGCAGATTTAAAGATTAATTTTGATTTGGGCGGAGTATTTGGCAATAAGGGGGGATTTATTGTATTTTTAGATGGACGCGTGGAGTGGTATAACAATTTAGGCATGGGGGCTCACTGTGTCCTAAAAAAATATGGCACCAATGAGATGACCAATAAGATTTACGAAGCGCTCCCGATGGGCGGCAATACATCCTTGGCGCAATCCTTCGTACTTTCCTGGAAAGGCGGTACGCAAGATTGTGGTAGTTTTTGAGTATAAATTTTTGAGGAATTTAAGCTGCCGATTTATTTTCCCGGCGAAAGCTTATCGTTAAAAAGCTAAAATATTTTTTTTAGATTCCCCCAAGAGATTCCTGATGAAATTTAGTTTTTTTCATCGTCGCGGCTTGAATAATAAATTTTTTATAAAAAATAACGCTTGACATATAAATAACAGCCAATGATATTTATCGCCAATAAAGGCAAAAAGTATGAAAAAAAGCATTGGAAAAGAATTTATTATACTCGGAGGAGCGCTATGGTTCAGTTTTTTTGGAACGGCATTGGAAGGAAAAGGAATTTATAGTGTAAATAAGAATCTATCTCGGATTGCGAATAAAATGCAAAGAAAACCAATAAAAAGACGGCGGGGAAAAGATATAAGTGCCAAAGCGTATAATCCCCGCGATCCCCAATCGCCTTTTAGGTTATCGAGAAAGAATCGTGGTTCAGGTTCAAGAAGGAATCGGAGCATATCTGAGCCCGTATCGCCTCTTTTGGGACTATTGGGACTACCCGAGCTTGCAGAAAGAGATAATATATCTGCGCCTCCGACGCCTCTTTTAGGAGTGTCCAGGGACCGCAGAGAAGATCTTCCTTTTTTGTTAGACGAAGGCGCATTACCTGAACCCGTATTATTTCCAGAGGTTGGAGCCGCGGTTGAGCCAGTGGCGAATGTTTCCGAACCCGTTGTGTTATCACCTGATATATCACCTGTACCACCTCCAGCGGCCAGAAGAATGGCCAGACGAGCGCCAAACCTTTCCGAACCCGTTGTATTATCACCTGATATATCACCTGTACCACCTCCAGCGGCCAGAAGAATGGCCAGGCCAGTGGCGAATATTTCCACAATGAAAATGCCAGAGATGTCAGATGCCGAAACTCTCCCCCAATCGCCTGCTGATCCCACGCAATATGCCAAAAATGAGGAACTAAAATCCAAAGAGCTCGCTATGCAACCTGTCGTTGCTATGACAAAAGATGAGGCAACGCAAAAGCTCGGCTCTTTACTGAGACAAGCAGTCGGCAGTGAAGGTAAAATTGGTGTCGAAAAAGTGAGAAAATTATTGGAAGCGGGAGGCAATCCCAATACGCAAGATAAAAATGGAATGGCACTGCTCCATCAAGCCGTTATGGCGAAAAATTTAGATATGGTAGCGTTGTTGTTGGAGTATAATGCGGATCCCAATTTGGCCGACAATGATGGTGGGCTCCCCCTCGATTTAGCCGAAAAAATAAATGAAAAGCAAATAATAAATATTTTACGCCAAAAAGGAGCGAAAACGAAAAAAGAATTAGAAAAGGAAAAGGAAAAATCAAAAAAATCTCGAAGCTCAAAACGAGCAGCTTCCAATTCCCAAAATGATATGGAATTGGGGGGGGCATCGCAGTCCGGTCCCACTGAGTTGGGAAAAAGTAGTCAAGAAAAAACACGATCTGATTCATCGGAATGGCAAAATAATGTTCCGGTGAATAACCCAGTGCCCTCTTCAGAACAAGACTCGGAAATGACCTATGATTGGAATAGGAAAAAGCTTAAAATAAAGATGCAAACGCGATTTTTTACACCCAAACAAGTAAATGAAAATCCGCTAAAAGACTCCGGGAAAGCCATTTTACATGTCAATCAAATTGACCAAATAGCGGTATCAAATAACATAAATTTAAAAGATTTTATTTCATTTTTTATAATGAGTAAGGTAAAAGGGATTGCAATGTTTTTGTTGATATTAAAAGAAATTTCGCAATTCGAATATGTCGCTGGCGATAAAAAAATTTTGTTGGTATCGCGCACATCTGTTGGGAAAAAGCACTATTTGGGGAAAGCCGATTCGATGGCGACAATTGAATCTATTTAATCGTTTTTTGCTAAAAATTTAACGTTTAAAAGGAATCCCATTTTGTCGGGAGGCCATCGCTACCTGGCGTTTGTGAATAACTACAATAGAATTATTAAAGCCAGTGTTTATTGGATATTATTTGGGGAATATTTTGAAGATATTTTCGCGGGACCATTGCCGCCTATTTGTAAATAATTGCAGCGAAATTATTAAAAGTGCCATCCCATTGAATATTACTTTGACAGTGTTTTGAGGATTCTTATCAAATGAAAGCGATGGATGTGGAGGTTGTTCAAGCGCGTACGTACGATGTCATTAAAAATATATTCCGTGATTTTGGGCAAATGTCAGGGTTTATCCCGGGAATTGGTGCCTACAGGGCGAAACCTTTGGCCATTCATAATGGAATCGCTTCCAATGATACGCTGCAACACCTTACCATTTTTTTCGTTCATCCGGATGGAGCATTGGAAAAAGCAGGCGTTTTGTCGCCGAGTATCTTATTTGCGCAGGCCCGAGATAATGTCTCCCATACTATCATTTATTTTTCGCTCAAGTTAGATTTCCTGCGTGAATTCGATGGAATTGCAAGTATGCGTTACGGCCAAGAAGATATGATTGCAATCATTCGTCGCAATTTTGAGGCCTTCAATGATCGGTCTTTTTCGGTGTATTTTGAACATTGCAATCGTTTTTTGTATCATAAAGCGGCGCTATTAGCGGGGAGTATTCCGGGATGGGTGAGCCATCGTAAGGGGGCTGGTCGTGGCTATCGTGGTCTTAAGGGGCACCTTCTTTTCATGATGGATCAGTTTTTACATTATGATAATTTATTCGATATTCCCATGAGAGATTTGTTAAAATCTTGGGCAAAAGTCATGTCTGACGGAGATAAGCCGACACTTGTATCGCGAGATTGGGACATGGATCGGGTGACAACCCTATCGTTTTTACGTTTGTGGAATTGTGATTTACGTTACGAATATGTTTACGACATGGGAGGAAAATTTTGGCGAGAAATGGTATCGGATGCAAGCCGCCACTATCTTGAGCTAGCTAAAAAAACGTTTCCGGAGCGCGTGGTTACATCGGACGAAGTATGTATTTATTTGCAGGAGTATCAAAAATTGCTTCAGGGAAGCGAATAAAAAAACATGTAAATTTTATCCAAGCAGCAACATATGGCGATATTGATCAAGGAGCTCGGATTTTTCTTCTTCTTCCCGGAGCAGATTTTCGATTCGTGTGATTAATTCTTCGCTGAATTCCTGTTTTTTTCCGTTTTGTCTGTTCATTAGCGTTCGAATCTCGCGGATCTTTTCACGAAAATTAATCGGCGATAGTAGGCTGCGATCTTTTATTTCTGGCCTTAGCAGTTGCATTACGAGGCCGTCCACCGTTTTAATGTTTAACACTTTTTTTAGTTTCTCTTCGATTTTTCCTTCGCTGGGATCTAAACTTCCCGATGCCGGTAATTTCATTCGCTTTTGATATTCGTTACCCTTTGTGATGCCCGTGATTCCGAAGTCTAGATCGAAGTTTTCTGATCCTTCCGTTCTTTCATTGTTTGTTGCGCTCATTTTTCATCCTTTTTCCATTTGTTCTTCTGTGAAAATTTTTCATTTTGTCAAAATTTTTCGTGCGAAATGATGAGCCGTTCCACAATTTTCATTCAAAGTTATCGGCGAATTGTTTCAGGCGCATGGTCATGTCGATGAGTTGGTTAGTTGCTTCTTCCAAGGACACGGCCGAAAAATCTTCCTTTCGAATCCGGATTGCCAAGCCGAGCAGATTTTCTTTTTGTAAAACGGGATTCATTAAAAATTTATGTTTCGCTTTCTCCTCGCAAAAAGTATAGGCCGTCGAAATGAGTTTGAAATTTAGAACCGGAAATGGATTGAGTAAATAAAGGAAAATTCCGGCGTTTTGAACATCGATAAAAAGCTCGCCGATATTTGCAATTGCCAGACGAAGGATGCCATTGTCATTCGTTCTAAAGCTGGGAAATCCCATTTTTTTTCCCATATGCGTTAAAGTTTCCGTAATATGGCGTTCCATTTATGAATTCCCTCCTGCTAAAAACGCTGCTGCAGTCGCTTCTTCTTCCTTTAAAATTAAGGCGTCGAGTTTCGTTTGCATAGCTATGAGTAATTGTTCCTGCGATTGATCATCTTTGAAAAATTTTTGAGGAAGATTGCGTACGAGTTCGATCGTTTGATGAAGCGTATAAATGGCAATTTCCAGATCTTTCGCGGCATCGGGACAAAAAAGAGTAAGCAGATTGGTAACTTGCTGACTACTCACAAAGGCTCCTTGTCCGAGTTTAACGAGTTCTCGCGTGGCGGTCAGTTGTTCTTTATCGGTCATTTCTTGCATAAGAATCCTCCTTTATTGTGATTGATTTTGGGAGATATTTCTAGAAAACATGCGGCGAATATTGCGTCCCAAAGTACCGATGCTGTCGTCATCTGCTTCCACAAAATTTCTAAAGGCTTTTTGTTTCTCCCTGAATAATTCTCGCATGGCGGTCAGTTGTTCTTTATCGGTCATTTCTTGCATAATAATCCTTCTTTATTGTGATTGATTTTGGGAGATATTTTTAGAAAACATGCGGCGAATGTTGCGTCCCAAAGTACCGATACTGTCGTAGATCTGCCCACAAATTTCAATTCGAAAAAGGCCGTCGCGTACATTTTGCAGCTCTTCCTGGGAGCGTGAGGGATTCGCAGACGCCATATCAATGCCGAAAAGGGCAATCATCGAGTCGATGTAGGGGCGAAAACTTTCCCGTTTTTTTTCTTGGCGCCGGATAAATGTTTCAAAAACATCGAGCGGATTCGTCATACTGAGGACTTCATCGCGATAGGTCGCAGCGAAACTCACAGCGCTTACCGTCGCTCCACCATCGCCGTATTGTTGGTTGAGGACAGCAGCGGCTTTGGGAATAAGGTTATAGCCATCGCGGATTTCCTGCTTGTGCGTTTTTTGAAGCAGTTCCCGGGCGCAGAGCAGCTGTGTTTTAAAGGAATCGCTCGTTTGGAGGCTATTTTCGAGGGCCGTTAATTTCTCAGTCCACTTCATATGTTCGGAATTGGCGAACCCGACGTTAACGGTATTAGCCGGTGGATTCGAGAAAAATTCAATCATCTTTTTGACCTGGACTATTTCAGTTGCGAAGGTTTCTCGTTCAATCGCGTGGGTTGCGAGGGCGTATTCTAAAATATTATCTTGCTCGGTAACTTCGCCGAAATTTTCGGCAATCTTATAGAGGAGAATATCGCGGAGGGCATCTTGATTTTCTTCGCTCCGGTATTCCGGCTTGTATCGTTGGCGTGCGAGGTCGGCATAGACCTCTTTGTAACGTCGGGATTGTTTACCTTGGCCGAGGCGTTCCGTATAATTCACAAGGACTTTCTCTTTTTCCTGGAAAACTTTCTTACTGACGATATGGCGCTGGAGCAAGGGCTCGCGTAATTTTTTTTTCGTTGCCTCAAAACCTGCAATATTGCTCGCCAATTGAATGGCGGAAAGGGAGGAATCCTGAACAATAACGACCGGTTGGCCACGATAAATTCCCTGGACACCGGCGACCGATTTATCGCTACCTCCCGTCGACCTCTGAACTTTTTTGACCTCTGCCATCACAATAAATCCCAGCAAAGTAACATATAAGACAAAATAAAAATAGCAACTAAAACTGAACAAAACTGAATGAGCGTAAAATTTTTCTTAAAATGTTGACTTTAGGAGTTTTTCTCATTAAATCCGATCCTATCGTTTGATGGGATTAGTGCTCAAAGTATTATCAGGGCCACACCAAGGGGCGGAGTTCGACATTCCCGATGAAGAAATTATTATCGGTGCTGCGGATGAGTGTGACGTTATTATTAGTGATGTTTTGATAGCCAATAAGCATATGCAATTGAAAATAACCGATGGCCGCGTCTTCATTGCGCCGCTCGAGGGAAATGTCTTTGTTGCTGGGAAATTATTGCGAGAACCTTCGGCGATCGATAGTTTTCAATTCGTGACCATTGGAGCTACGCATATGATGTTTGGTGAGGGTGATGGAGAACAGTGGCAGACTCTTGCCCTGGGCGATTTTCCGGAATTGGAAAAGATTGAGGAAGCGGTTTCGGCCTTTACGGATTCCGCCGAAGATATCCAAGCAACCGTTGAAGGCGGTGAGGATGAGAAAAATGGGGATGAAGCATCTAAGAAACGCAAAATTGAGGGCGATTCTGCATCGGAACTCATCGATGAAACGGAACTTACCGATCGCGAAAGTAAAAAGGCGAAGTTTTTAAAGAAAATTTTTGGCGAGCAAAAGCTGACGTGGAAACAAATGATCGTTCGCTATACTTTGGGTTTTGTATTGTGTTTAGCCATTGCCGCTGGAGCTTCCGTTGCCGTGGTTGTCTTTAGTCAGAAGGGCCCTATTCCCGCTCTTCCTCCACCTATGGAAGTACGCGTGCAAAAGGCCGTCGATGGCCTAAAATTAAAGCATAAAATTAAAGTTTCGAAGGGTGGCGATGGAGCGATAGCCGTTGTCGGTTATGTGGATACGCTGGAGGATTCCGTTACAGTAAAATCAGCTCTCAAATTGATTTCAGAAGATATTTCCATTAAGCTTTTAGCCATGGAGAAAGTTCTCAGCAGTGCCCAAGAGATGGTCAAGGGGGCGAAACAAAATGTTGTTTTGAAAAAAGCGGAGGAGTTCGGAGAATTAATCGCGACCGGGTACATCCGAAAAGAAGAAGCTTGGACAAATCTTAAATCGGAGATTTCTTCCATTAAGGGAATTACAAATATTAAAGACGAAGTTTTGACGAAAAGTTCCGTCGTTGAATTGGCTAAAACGGTTTTGGAACGTCATCAGTTTGATAAAAAATTGGAAACCGCAGCCAACGATGAAGGCGTCGAAGTTAGTGGAACCATCAGCGATAACGAAAAAGATCGTTGGAACACAATCCGTGAGGATTTTGAGAAAACGTTCAAGAAAAGGGCACAGGTTAGTTTTAAGATTTCAGTATCAACGGATCGCAATTTGACCATTGAAAAATTTTTCGGCGGAAAGATCGATAGCGTAAACTTCAACAGTCAAGGGCTGGATTGGGTAAATATAAAAGGTGGGACGAAATACTTCCAAGGTTCTGTACTGCCGAGTGGTTACGTTATCGATCGTGTCGAGCAGGATAGTGTCACCATTCGCAATGCCGATGAAGTGGTTACAGTTGATCTCAATTGGATATAGATATCTTCGAGGGCTGGAAAAATGGGAGAGAAAGAACGCATAATCCTGATTGAAATGGAGCGCAAGTTGCTCGACGACAAAGATGGTAGCTATCGCCAAGAGTTACTTAAAAAATTAGCGGAATACCAGCAATTCATTAAGTCTCGCATAGACAATGGGTTGGATCCCCGTGGATTCGATATTTTTAATAAGTTAAAACAAGCGCTCGAGAGTGCAAAAGATACAATTATTAACTTTAAATAAAAATATAAAAAAACTTATTGACTTTATAATCTTTTTGTATATTTTGATAGTTGTAGTAAATGAATACTAACAACTAAAAGAAAGGAAAAATTATGGCGTGGACAAATCCAACAGATTTGGGATTTCAGATGGGGGGCGAGGCGCTTCCGGATCTTGGGAATCCTACAGGGAAGCTAAGTATCTTCAACATGTATATCGTTTTAGCGAGTTACATGACAGCCTACGAAAAGGGTCTTGCGGATACAGTTAAAACGATTGAAGGGAGTGCGGCGTCGGATATCGACCAGGGAACACTATTGCGTTTACAGGCGATGGTGCAAACTTGGGGAACGGTTTCGTCGACGGCAACAGGTATCGTCCGTACGGTTGGCGATACGTTAACAAAGATTGTGCAAAATATCCGTTAACAATTATGCCTTTTACGTTCCATCAAAGTACGGAGTTCGACGAGGCAGAGGTTCCAACTGAAATGATTCGTTTACTCCTCGATATCGGTTACGTATCGACGGGGAGTGGACGAAGACAGGATGCCGAAAATATATTCGAAAGTGTTATTGCGGCACGTCCGAAACAGGAGTTAGCCTTTATTGCTTATTCTTTTATGAGGATGGTTTTTGGAGAATACGTCGAAGCATCACACCTATTGATTGAGAAAGCATTAAAAATCAATCCAAAGAGTGAGATGGCGCAGGCCTTTTATGGTTTGCTTCTGTATCAGGTGGGGCGTAAGGGCGAAAGCAGTGTGATTTTAACAAATATTGTAGATAGTGGAGAAGACAAAGATGCCTACCAACTAGCGGAAAGCATCATAAAAGGAGGGCGATAAAATGTCAAGTGTAGCAATAGACAGGATAGGTGGTACATTAGCGCGTCAAGCGACAAATGTAGGTGGAGTTGGCGGTGGAACGATGCTGGAAGGGGTTATTCCGCCATTTAAGATGGGTAGTGGCGGTGAGTTTGACGCCATGTTAAATGTCACATCGTCTTCCTTGGGAGGCATTTCAGGTGGGCTCAATCACGTTGCGAGGCGTTCACATATTGGTAGGGTAGCAGCAGTCGGCATGGCAACACCCAGTGGAAAGATTGTCCATGCGGTACAGAGTGTACGCGATCAATTTCTGACAATCCAGAGTAGGGTTGAGGCTTTATGTAGTAAGAAAGCTGATTTTTCGAGTGCGGATCTTCTGGAGATGCAATACCATGTGATGCAACTGGCCTATTTAAATGAACTTTCGTCAAAAGTAGCGGATAAAACAAGCCAAGGAGCTCAGACACTATTCCGTAACCAGGGCTAAAATAATTCCGCAACAATAACTCCGTTAGGAGAGGTATTTTTTAATCCCGTGAGGATAACTCCTGTGGTAGGGGTATTTTCGTTGCACGTAGCGGCCCAAACAGGCCAAGAAGCTCAGACACTACTAGCGTAATATCGCAGCATTCATTTGGCTTCGGATTTTGGGAGTTTCGAATTATTTTTGTTCCGAAGGATGGTTTAGGCCCTTGAGATATTCGGGACCTTTTTCCAGTTCGGATAGGAGGGTATCCAACGTGCCTCGTTGTCTTTCGCGTTTGGTTCCGAGAATTTGTTGCGTAGAATCTTCTTTAGGTATTTGTTCTTTTGGAACAGTTATTTGGGTTGTTACCTGGGATGTTTTTTGGCAGTTAGCTGCGATATTTGGAGATTACTTTTAGGCTGTTGATTTACATGTGATACCGTAGCTTTTGAGGATGGGTTTGAAACGAACTCGGGAATATTCTTTCGTATTTTCGATTGGATACGCTTCGATTGGATAAATTTTCCAACGGGCATATCGTTAAGCGAAAATGTTACGAGTAGTTTTGCTCCTCTGGTAGAGATCGTATTCACGTCAAATCCGTGATGATCTTTTGAATCTCGAATGCTCCGTGTTGTGGTATACCTTCAGAAGTTTTGGGAGAATTTCTTCCGGCTTCATAGATATTTATTTTTGTTTTATTCAAGAAACGAAGAAAAGTGTGCTTCTTTTCTCTTTCGGCTACTATGACGTAGCTCTTTTCTTTACCATCGTTCCCTTGGACGCGGAAAAGACAGGGCTCATTCTCTTGGATGTTTCGGCTTGCAATCTATTTTTTTATTTCAGGATGAAATATCAAGGGCGCTTCTAGCTCAACTGGATAGAGCATCTGACTACGGATCAGAAGGTTGCAAGTTCGAATCCTGCGAGGCGCGCCAAGATAAGGGCTTTTTGTACCATACCACAGTAAATGATATGAATAGGGTGTTATAGATAGTTTTGTGATTGTAGTTGTTAGAGTGTCGTCATTGCGGCGAATTCCCTCTCTGCATTATATTCTTCCTGATTCTCCTGCTGGCTAAGGTCATTTATTTTTTTCCCTAATATTTTGTTTCATGGTACTACTGGAATCGGGAAGTTGTTGTGCCTATGTGAATAATTGTTCCCTATGATTTTACCTATTATTCATTGTCTGCAACTCTTCGAGAGACGTTCCTTGGCCATGAGTTTCAGTGATATTGGCAATGTTGCGCGCTTGTGCCAATTCGACCTTAAATGAATTTGTATTAAAAGATATATTATTCTCCAAAATTTACCTTACGTCTGCGGCCTGATAGGAATGCCCAAAGTTCCCGTATATGTGTTTGATTCAAGTTATTCGACGTTTCGTTAGCTTGGCGCAGGATTCGTGCCTTTGGGTTGATTCTCTGGGCTGCGTTTTCATTGATTCCTTGGAGATATAGATGTCATTGGGATATTTGTTTGAGAGATCAAAGATCCAATCTTTTCTATCTGTCTCAAATCCTACATATATCTGGCAGGGGCATTCATGATTGTTTCATCATTTTTAAGTTTGCTGGGTATCCGATGGAGCCGAAGGCGATGGCGGTTGTTCTTTTCTCTGGGTCCGTTTTTCTATGACATGTCTTAATTCTTGTTGGTTGAGTGCTACCATTTTTTGTGAGTTTTGTAAATTTTCTTGTGCCACGGGTTTTTCCCCTTTGGCTTTTTCGGCAAGGAATCTTTTTAGTCCTTTTCCGTTGTTAAAGACGAAGCTACCTTCCATCGTTGATTTTGACATTTCTTGCGGATTATCGCCCATGACTTGTCTCGCCCCTTTTTGTTGAAGTCTTCCTATGTAAGTGGCTTCTATTCTTTCTAATTTAATATCGGTTTTTTTAAATCCAAAAAAACGGGCAATGGGATTATCATGGCGATGTGTAATGACTGTAATGTTATACATTTCATTGCCAACTCTCATCGTTCCGGAGGCAGTTCCTTCATTTTTATCTGTTTTGAAGTGCTTAACGGACTCATTTCTAGTTTTCTCGATATAGCCTGCTGCTTCGTTCCAACTATTGAAAGTATTACTATAATTAATATTGCCTATGTTGCTCATATGTTGTTAATAATAACAAAATTTTGCCAAAAGCAAACAAAAATTTATTTTTTTGGAAAAATTTTCATTTTTTTGTGGTGCACTTCGAGCTTGATTTCTATGAAGAAAGCGCCATAAGACTAATCAATCGGGGTCGTAGCTCAGTTGGTAGAGCGCCACAATGGCATTGTGGAGGTCGTCGGTTCGAGACCGATCGGCTCCACCATAGGTTAGGATTTTAATTTTTGCTGTCTTCTTTTACAATTTAAACTGCCCCGATGATGATGGAGGCAAAGGGAGGTATCGTTGGCATATATTTCTTTCCCAATTTTCTTAATACTTCCTATTATTTCTCAGAGCAGTTTCCATTGTTTGCAATTTCCTTTGGGCTGTCGCGAGTTATTGTTTGGATCTATTTTACTTTTTAAGGCTTATATCCAGCTAGAGTACGTGCTATTCCTATACTATTCTTAGTGATTTTTACAATGAGTGCCGAAAGAATCGTCCTTACCGGTATGGGATTGACAGTGCCAAATGCGAGTAATCTGGCCGATTTCCGCCACTAAAAATACATATTTCGGAAAAATTTCTTTCCATTTCCTATACTATTCTTAGTAATTTTTACGATGAATGCCGAAAAGAATCGTCCTTATCGGTATGGGACTGACAGCGCCAAATGCGAATAATTTGGCCGGTTTCCGCCACTAAAATACATATTTCGGAAAAATTTCTTTCCATTTCCTATACTATTCTTAGTAATTTTCACGATGAATGCCGAAAAAAATCGTCCTTATCGGTATGGGACTGACAGCGCCAAATGCGAATAATTTGGCCGATTTCCGCCACTAAATACATATTTCGGAAAAATTTCTTTCCATTTCCTATACTATTCTTAGCGATTTTCACAATGAATGCCGAAAGAATCGTCCTTATCGGTATGGGATTGACAGTGCCAAATGCGAATAATTTGGCCGGTTTCCGCCACTAAAATACATATTTCGGAAAAATTTCTTTCCATTTCCTATACTATTCTTAGTAATTTTTACGATGAATGCCGAAAGAATCGTCCTTACCGGTATGGGATTGACAGCGCCAAATGCGAATAATTTGACCGATTTTCGCCACTGTCTGCTTCACGGGATCTCGCACGTCCAGGAAGTAGAAGTGCGCCACATGGGCCGGTTACCTGCCGGTGTCTGTAATTTCGATCCCTTGAAATACCAAAATAAAAAAGAATTGCGCAATGGGACTCGCGCCGGCTCCATCGGTGTTTTTTGTGCCCAAGAAGCTTTGCTCGATGCGGATATTCGCCTGGAAGAAATCGATACTTCGCGCGTCGGCATCTACGTCGGCGTCACCGAACATGGTAACGTCGAAACGGAAAATGAAATTTTTAATCTTTCGCAATTTAATTACGATGTAAAATTTTGGCCCCATCACCATAATCCGCGGACCATCGCCAATAACCCCGCTGGAACTATTAATCTCAAATTGGGTATCCGTGGCCCCCACTATACCATCGGCGCCGCCTGTGCAGCCGGGAATGCCGGTCTTATTCAGGCTGTCCAAATGCTGCGCCTCGACGAAGTGGACCTCGCTATTGCGGGCGGCGTCAGCGAAAGTATCCATACTTTTGGCATTTTTGCTGGATTTCGGAACCAGGGAGCGCTGGGTCATGGAGACGATCCCAATCGAGTGAGTCGGCCCTTTGACTGCGGTCGCAATGGAATTGTTATTAGCGAAGGCGGCTGTCTGTTTACCGTCGAACGTCTCGGCGATGCCCAAAAGAGGGGCGCGAAAATTTATGGTGAAATCGTCGGCTATGGCATGAATACGGACGCCACCGATGCCGTTTTACCCAACGCGGAACGTCAGGCCCAATGCATCCGTCTTGCCCTAAAGCGCGCCAATTTACAACCGACCGATATCGATATTGTCAATACCCATGCGACGTCGACGCCCATGGGCGATGTGGTTGAATGTCAGGCGATCCGCGAAGTGTTTGGGAATTCGGAGAAAACATATATCAATAATACAAAGAGTTTCATTGGCCATACGATGGGTGCTGCGGGAGCACTCGAATTAGCGGGAAATTTACCGGCGTTTGACGACGGCTACGTCCATCCGACAATCAATATCGACGAGCTTGATCCCCAATGTATTCTTAAAAATCTTGTTATTGGCGAGGCTAAATCAATCGGCAAAGTAAAAATCATTCTCAATATGTCTTTTGGCATGTTGGGGACGAACTCTGCCGTTATTGTGAAAAAACTCGAAACATAAGTAGGAAAACTTTTATTGTGCAAGATATTTTTAACTAATTGCGGATAAAAATTTTTCTAAAGTTTAAATTTTCTTAAATATACAGACCTTGAGCAGGAGCGTTGCTTAGTGCTTGCACCATCATTCGAGCAAAATCAATATTTCTTCTTTGCGGGTTGAGGGACTTTCCTCGGGCATCTTTGTCTAAGTATGCTGGTCCTCTGTCGATGTTTTGGGAAATTTTTACATTCGCTTTGGAAGCAAATAAATATCCGTTCAAGAATTCTCCCATAGCATCATTTCTATTTTGAAACGCTATTGCCTTTAACTCCTCCATATCGTCTTTAAATTTATCCTCATTCCGTGGTAAAATATTGTAATACAAGAGTAACGCTACAATATCGACATTTCCTAATCGAACGGCTTGTTCCAGCAAAGAAAAATCACCGTCTGCAGCATAGATGTTTTTATATACTTTTGCAAAAGAGTTCAAATTGAATTCCTCTTTAGCTTGTTTAATTTTTACTTTATTTTTAGTCTGTTCGGCTTTGCGCCACTTTTCCCCAATATTTTGATCGAGAGCTGCTGCCAATCGTTCTATATTGCTATTTATTATGGCCTCCTTTACCTCGCTGGCAAATTCAACAAGTGATGCACATTGGCTCTTACAAGAATCGCGGAATTCCGTCCATTGTTCTGCCTTTAAAATATCTCCTCCCACAAAGGTTTTTAATAGTACTAAAGTGTTCGGATTCATCCCGATTTTTTGAATAATATGCTGCACTATTGTATTGATATGGTCTATGGTTTCTACTTGGGATTCTGCATCTTTTTTTTCTCTTGGGACCTTTTCCTCTTCCTTTTCTAATGCTTCAGAGGAAGCCGTTGCGAAAAGAGAAAAACCGAGACTTCCCGCGATACAACAAACAATCACTTTGTTTTTTAGATTTCCATTCATAAGTGGCTGCATATTACCGATATGATTTTTTATGTCAAGGCTTTTTTTATATATTTTTTAAAAAAATAATATCGGTGGACTAGCGAGATGGCTGTTTAGGTTTAATTGTTAAAAAACGTAAGCTTTTATATTATCACTATTTTCTAGGAATTTAATTGGCGATTAATAAACAATTGAGGAAATTCTGAAAATTTCAGACTTTCCCCACTATGCATAAAATAGTTTATTATTTTTTAATAATTTATGAATAAGCTACTTCCCAAGAGAGAGGTCAACTCCCAATATTTGCGATGCAATTTCCATATTTTTAGCAATATTTTCCCAATAGGGTTGTGCCGAAGTGTTGCATGCCATGAATCTCATTCCAGATTGGATAAGAGATAATAAACATTTCAATTCATTTTTCTTTTTTTTGATTATTTTTTGAGTTAGGAAGTAAGTGGCCACGGAAACCATTCCATCGATGGCTCGGAGGGAAGCGTAATTTCCTTTTTGGCCGATACCTTCCAGGTAGGCATATTGTAATTCTTCTTCTGCCCATTCCAAAATATCCGCTAATCTTCCATCGGAGCCCAAAGTATTGCTTTGGAGGTAGTCAAGAAGTTGCCGCATATCATGAAGTATTTCCTTTTCTCGATCGCTCAATTTTTTCCGATATCCTGCCCTTGACTCTTCAATGGAGCTAGAAGGGTCCACTACGGAGTATGGCATATAGGCACCATTGGGACTATATCGTTGTGAAGCATTCCCAAATTCATCGTACTCGTGTAAAGGACACAACTCGCACTGTTCCGGTATCGAATTTGATACTCCCCATATGCTATTGCAAATAGATTGGCACACATTGGAAAAAAACGAACCACCTGCCATGCTACAATTACTTATTACAGTAAAAGCAAACACGGCCCAACAAGATTTTCTACTAACTGTTTTCATAACGCTGCTAAGAATCTAGCAACATTACTTTTAATGTCAAGGCTTTTTTACTTTTTTATACTCTTTTTTGAAATGTTAAAATCCTCTCTAAATGCAGATTTAAAAGAATCCTTCTCGGCATCGGAGATAGTGACTACTTGAGAGACCGCATCTAGCGCTTTTTGAGCCATATCATCAAATTCTTGAGGCTTTTCGTGGAAAAATCTCAATAGAGATTCATCTATCGCAATCGCCAGTCTTTTTTGACGCGGGGTCAAAGTAGGAGCGGCATCGACTAGATTATGATCCTTCATAAACCGTCGTTTTGTCTTAAGCTTATATGCAAGAATCTCATCATCTTCGACATCTTCTAAACGACACACATACTCCCCGACGATGTCGTTCATTTGTTCTATTAATGGAGCATGTTTGCCTATTGCCTCTCCCGTTAACTGATGAAACCGAGCTATTTTTGCTTCGCGTGTCTTTGAATTTGCTTCGACACTGGCTAAAAGATTCGAAGACAATATCCCAATACTATAAAAAACGACTGATTCTAATAATCTTATACTCATAACACGCATGATCTCATACGATTATTTTTTTATGTCAAGCTTTTTTTTGAGGGAAATTTTCCCAAGTGATTTAGTTTTTCCTGCAAGTAATTGGGAGTAATAATTAACCATGGCCGCGTTGACCAAAAACTTCTTTTCGGCGTCGGAAATGGTAATCCTTTGGGAGCGCAATTTAAATAATTTTTGAACACATTTGCGACACTGCTCTACATCTGTTGAATACCTGTCCCATACATTCTCTTGACTCATCTTGTAATTTTTCTTGCCGTGGAGTCAATGGCGGAAACGTATTAGCTTTACCTATTTTACTTGCAAGCTCTCGCCGAAGCCCAAGTTTAAATGCTTCGTGCTCATCAGTACTAATTTTTCTCCCAAAGGTTTGGGCAGCAATATCCACAACTTCCATGGCTACTTTCACGTATTTTTCTATTTTTACGGGGTTTTCTTCCAGCGCTCTTTGGAGTAACCGCTTCCATTTCTTTATTCCATCTTGTATCGATTTTTCATCTTCTGGCATCCACAGTTGTGAACTATCATCCATAGCCGGAGCTAAAAGATTCGAAGAGAATCATCCAATGCCATAAAAAATAACCGACTCTAATAACTTTGTATTCACAGTAAGCACAAACTTTTCTCCCGAAGGTTTGGGCAGCAATATCCACAACTTCCATGGCTACTTTCACGTATTTTTCTATTTTTACGGGGTTTTTTTCCAGCGCTCTTTGGAGTAACCGCTTCCATTTCTTTATTCCCTCTTGTATCGATTTTTCATCTTCTAGCATCCACAGTTGTGAGCTATCATCCATAGCCGAAGCTAAAAGATTCGAAGGAAATAATCCAATGCCATAAAAAATAACCGACTCTAATAACTTTGTATTCACAGTAAGCACAAACTATGCTTTTTGCGGAAATATTTTCAATTATTTTTTATATCCGAGATTCGCTTTGTGTAAGCGGGGTGGCGCTGGAGAGACTCGAATCCTAACAGGGAAATAGTAAGCAGGATAAAAGCCGTTAACCCGACTGTCCATGGTCCTGCACATTCCAGTAAAATATAGCCAAAAAGCGGCGCGAGAGCATCCCGTAACCCCATAACTGCCGTGTTCGCACTCATGTATTCACTAATTTTTTTCCGTGGCGCGATTCCACTCACCCATAAACTCCAAAAAATAACGCCTCCACTCCGTCCAATTCCAAGCAAAATACTCGCCAAATAAATCGTATTAATATTATCCGTTGCAAAAAAGAGTGGGATCCCTATCAGAAAGCATACTGTCACGCATTGGCGCATCGTAATTAAACTGACATGGTCATATAACTTCCCCCAAAATGGCCCACTGATAATACTCGCTAAAGGCTGAATAACAGCGAAGATGGCCAAAATTGTTCCGTAGGAAACCCCAAGGCCTCGCCGGTGATCCGCCAAATACTCCACCCGCAACGGCAATGTCATCTGATTCGCAATTGCTACAAGGGAATATAAACATAAAATTCCAACAAAAAGACGATCCCGAGTGATAATTCTGAAATTGATCCAAAGCGGCCGATGTCGCCCAGTGGGAGCCTTCTGTGCCGGAATCTTCAAAAAACATACCGCACACATCAAAGCTAAAAAACTCGCCAATAATAGCGCATAGCAGAGATGCCCCGGATCCTTACCCAGCACACCGCCGATCAGTTGCGAAAAAATGATCCCTCCAATCGGCATACATGCTAGAGCTGTTCCGACCCTAAATCCACGACATGTCCGCGGATAATTGTCGCAGTAAACCTTGATCATCAACGGAATTTGCTGCTTGTCGAAAATCCGTGCAATGATCATAAAGAAAAAAAACGTACCCCACGAAGTTGCAAATGCTCCGCAAAAGAAGGCCGTACCAACGAGTGCGAAATAGAGCGCCGAAACTTGCATATTATTCCACCGCGAGCGCTTCGCCAATTGCTGGGTAATCGGCGTTAAAACCATGCTCAAAAAGGCCACCGAAACAATAACTACCTTAATTTTAGTCGTTATTCCCCAAAGCTGACACGCCATCAACAGGATGACCGTACAAAATTCCGTATCGAAAGCTCCCTGAAACAAATAGCGCAAACTATCAAAAAAAAGTGTCCTTTGAGCGGCCTTAGAACAGGGACATGCCGCAGCCGATGAGCTTTCTATAATATTTGTTTCGTCGACAACGTTAAATGCAATTTCACCTTGCTTCTGCATATTTTTTATTAACTATTGCATTGATTTTGGGAAAAAATTGACCTAGTCAATAGAACAGTTTTAAAAAACGGAGGAATATTTTGAACAAAGATGATATCGAGGATTTGATCACCATCATGGATCGTTCGAACCTCTCCGAGATTGAAATCGCGGAGGGGAATACGAAAATTGTTTTGCGTAAAAATGCGCCAATACTAGCCCAGGCTCTCCCTCAACCCTATGCCGTGCAACCCCAGCTGCCCAGTATGCCGATCAATGGCGAAGTTCCCATTCGGCCCGCAACCTGTGAGAATTTTCACGTCATAAAATCGCCCATGGTCGGTACATTTTACGCGTCGCCTTCCCCCGATAGCGATAGTTTTGTCCATGTGGGCTCTAAAATGGAAAAAGATGCCCCAATCTGTATCCTCGAAGCGATGAAGGTGATGAACGAAATTCAATCGGATGTTTCGGGAATTGTCCGCGAAGTATTGGTCCAAAATGGTCAACCGGTCGAGTTTGGCCAGCCACTGTTCAAAGTGGAGGTCTGCTAAATGTTTGATAAAATTTTGATTGCTAATCGGGGAGAAATTGCCCTGCGTATCATCCGAGCATGCCACGAGTTGGGCATAAAAACATTGGCGATTTATTCGGAGGCCGATGAACAGTCCCTACACGTTCAGCTGGCCGATGAGGCGATTTGTATCGGTGCAGCACCGGCTTCGGAGAGCTATCTGCGGGCGGATCGTATCTTTAGTGCGGCGGAGTTGGGCAATGTGGATGCAATCCATCCAGGTTATGGCTTTCTCTCGGAAAATCCGATGTTTGCGGAACAGTGTTCGGATTGTAAAATTAATTTTATCGGTCCCCGTCCCGAAGTCATCCGCCAAATGGGTAATAAGGCTTGTGCTAAAGATATGGCGAAAAAAGCGAAGGTTCCCATTGTTCCCGGTAGCGAAGGTGCAATCGAAAATGAAAACGAAGCCCTGAAAATTGCGGAATCGATCGGTTTTCCCATCATTATTAAAGCGGTGGCGGGTGGTGGTGGTAAGGGTATGCGTTTGGTCCATAATTCGGTCTCCTTTAGCAAAGAATTTAATGTCGCCCGAACCGAGGCGGAGAAAAATTTTGGCAACGGAGCAGTTTATATCGAGAAATTCGTCGAAGATCCACGGCACATCGAAATCCAAATCATCGGCGATAAACAGGGAAAAATTTTACATCTTGGCGAGCGGGATTGTTCGATCCAACGGCGCTACCAAAAAATTATCGAAGAGGCTCCCTCGGGATTTCTCGACGCAAGCCTGCGAACCAAAATGGGAGAAGCTGCCGTACGTCTCGCGAAACAATGCGCCTACGAAAATGCAGGAACAATTGAGTTCTTAGTCGATCGACAGGGCAATTTCTACTTCATGGAAATGAATACGCGTATCCAAGTGGAACACGGCGTTACCGAAGAAGCGACCGGAATCGATTTGATCGATTTACAATTGCGCATCGCTGCCGGCGAAAAAATTCCCTTTGATCAGAAAAATGTAAAATTCGTAAGGCATGCCATCGAATGTCGCATCAATGCCGAAGATCCAGAACATAACTTTACTCCTTCCCCAGGAGAAATTACTCTCTATTGCGCACCGGGAGGTAATGGCATTCGCGTGGATAGTCACGTTTACGGCGGCTATCGAATCCCGCAGTATTACGATAGTATGATCGGAAAATTAATTACTACCGGGGGATCGCGGGAAATTGCAATCAATCGAATGAGTCGGGCCCTCGGAGAATATATTATTCGGGGCGTTTCAACTACTATACCGTTCGCCAAAGCAATTATGTCCGATGTCAACTTTCGCGCCGGTAACGTGACAACAAAATTTATTGAAGAATTTATGAAACGTAGTAACCATGGGTAAGGATTTCTTTGGGTTGCGTTTTTTTGGGGCAAAAGCTGTGCGGTTCACCGCACAAGGCCTGGAGCGAAGCTCCAGGCCTTTCAAGGAGCCGTAGGCTCCTTGAGCTTTTGCCCCAAGCGCGCTCCTTCGGGGCGCGCTTCCGATTTAACATTGCAAAGTGCTCTGATCTCCCAATGATTAGTCTATGAATTCACTGGAGAGGATCCGCAATTTTTGCATCATCGCCCATATTGACCACGGCAAAACGACCTTATCCGATCGTTTACTAGAATATACCAATACGGTTCAGAAGCGGAAGATGCAGGATCAGCTATTGGATTCGATGGATTTGGAGCGGGAGCGAGGGATTACGATCAAGTGTCATCCGGTTTCGATGAAATTGAAACGCCCCAATGGGGAAGAATTTTTACTCAATTTGATTGATACGCCGGGCCACGTTGATTTTTCCTACGAGGTTTCGCGGAGCATAGCCGCCTGCGAAGGCGCTTTATTATTGATCGACGCCTCTCAGGGGGTTGAGGCGCAAACGGTAGCCAACGCGAATTTAGCCATCGGTCAAAGAATGGTCATTATTCCGGTACTCAACAAAATCGATTTACAGAGTGCTCAACCGGACGTGGTACTGACGCAGTTGGAGGACATTTTAGCCATACCGCGGGAGGAGGCGATTCGAGCGAGTGCGAAATCGGGTATAGGCACTGAAGAAATTTTAGAAGCGGTAGTGGAGCGCATTCCGGAGCCGCGTTGGGCGGATTATTCCCAGACTCGCTGTCTCGTTTTCGATTCCGTTTTCGATGCTTACCAGGGGGTAATTTGTTATATCCGCGTATTTTCTGGTACGGTTAAGACTGGCGATGATCTACTCCTCATGGGGACGGGGCAGCGAATGCAGATTAAGGATGTGGGTATTTTTTCGCCGCAGATGGTTTCGATGGGGGTACTTGGAGCGGGACAGGTTGGGTTTATCGTTACGAATATCAAAAATGTGGCGGAGATCAAAATCGGCGATACGATTACCCACTTTGCCGATCCGGCGAAGGAGATGCTACCGGGGTACAAAGAAGTGCGTCCCATGGTTTTCAGTGGCATTTACCCCATCGATACGCCGGATTACGAAAAATTAAAGGCGGCACTGGCACGTTTACAGCTGAATGATTCGGCCCTTGTGTACCAATCGGAGAACTCGACGGCATTAGGCTTTGGTTTTCGCTGTGGATTTTTGGGGTTACTGCACATGGAAATTGTACAGGAGCGCATTCGCCGGGAGTACGATTTGGATGTCATTTCGACCTATCCGAGTGTGGTATACAAGGTGATGAAGACCGATGGCGTCGAAATACTCATCGATAACCCGCTCCATTTGCCGGAGCCGTCGTCCATCGATTACATTCAGGAGCCGATGATCCGCGCAATGATTCATATTCCCAACGACTCCATTGGCGACATGTTGATGCTCATTTCCGAGAAGCGGGGGACATGTTTGCGGACGGATACGGTAGATCAGAGTCGGGTTATGCTTTGCTGCGAATTGCCATTGAATGAAGTTTTAGTGGATTTCAACGATCGCCTGAAGAGTATTACGAAGGGGTACGGCTCGATGGACTACGAAGTGGACGAATATAGGACAGCGAATTTGGTGCGAATGGATTTGTTGGTAAACGGAGAGGCGATCGATGCCTTTTCATCGATTGTCCACCGGGACAAAGCGGTTGCGAAAGGGCGGGAATTATGTCAAAAATTGAAAGAAATTTTACCTCGCCAGCTCTTTGCCATAGCGATTCAAGCGGCGATTGGGAGTACGATTATTGCTCGGGAGACGTTGAGTGCGTTGCGGAAGGATGTGACGGCGAAGTGTTACGGCGGGGATATTACGCGAAAGCGCAAACTCCTCGAGAAGCAGAAGGAGGGGAAGAAAAAGATGAAGCAGATCGGTAAAATTGCCATCCCACAGGACGCCTTTATTAAAATTTTAAAATCATCGACCTAGGCTCAAAAGGCCAGAAATAAGTTTTCTAGCCTTTTTTTATCGTTATTTTTGGTGTTATTCTCCTAGGATTTCTTTCCCGCAGTCGGTGTCTTTGAATTTTACTTTTCTTTTTTCGCCATTTTCGAATTGTAAGAAAATTAACTCCGGCGAATATTCTTTTACTTTTTTATCCTGATTAAAAATCTTTAAATTCTGGGTTCCTTCGTTGGGTTTACCTTTTCCGATGGACAGCATATCGCTGAGCATACTTTCAAAGGCTTGCGATTGTTCAGGGGGAATATTTTCATTCGTTTTTATATTTTGTATGCGATGGGGACTATGGGCTGCTCCCGCGTAGGCGAAGGTCCGCCAATTGTCAAATCCGATCTCCTTCAACAGCCAAGCGACGGTTCCATTTTGGGTTGTTGGAGGCGTGTTATAGTCTTTTAGGCCGACGAATAAAAACACAGGAATTTTGAGTTGATCGAAGATTTTTTTCAATTTCTTTCGGCTCATCCCACTCGTAATGGAAAGAGGATGGGCGTATTTATAAACGTATTTTGCTTCTTTGCCTTGGAATTCTTTAATGGGCATGGAGCAATCAATATTTTTGGGCACATCGTTCGGCGCAGCGTGTTGAAAGGCGAAGTGATTAAATGAATCAAAATACATGGGGAGTTGACCGATTGAAGAACTTCCCCAGGATTCGTTGATATAGGGCGATGCTAATCCTACGCCGAGTTTGAAATTTTCGTTAAGGAAAGCGTATTCATTGGCGATCATTTGGGTCATGATATGGCCGCCGTTGCTATGGCCGATGAGAGCCATTCTCGTTCCATCGATATAATCCAATTTTTTAATTTCCTCGATTTGGTCTTTAATTTGTTCCCTAATATTTCCGTTGCCATTTTTCCCGCGTATGGTGATAGTAGCGAAAGCGATATCGTTTTGCACGAGGTAGCGGGCTAGCGGTTGGAGGCCGTATGTAAAATTATATGGTGTCCCCAAGAAATCATCGAAGGAAATGTCGAGTTGATTGGGATCGGAGTAACGGCAATTATCTTTAATTCCGACGCTGCCTCCATGTAACCAAAAAATGCAGGGATAGGGAGGTGTTGCGCGATCGGATTTCGGAGCATACACATAGCACGTAATATTTTCATCATCCGTTGCCACTGTTACTTCTTCGAGTTTTATGGAATCGATATTTTTCAAATTAAATTTACTATAAACTTCCTGAAAAGCTTTCCATGGGTCTGATGTATTTAAAAAATTGTTTAATTCCTTCGTAAGGGTTTCAATTTGATTTTGGAAGTTCTGGATCCTATCATATGTAGCGGTTATGCCTTTGGAGAGTATTTTCAATCGTTTTTGTTCTTTTTCTTTATCTTCCGGTGCAATGGATTCCGACTCCAGTTCTTGGATGAGGGTATTCTGTTGGGCTTGGCGGTCAGCATAATCTTTTTTCGCGCGTTTCAGTGCGATCCATGGACTACAATATCTTCCCAGATTTTCAGTGCGATTTTCAATCAATTGGCTAAATTTGGTCGCTTGAGCCAATGTTTGACATGCTTTTACCGCATCAACTTCGCTATCATCGCTGCAAATTTCAGAAAGTGATTGTTTTGGGGGAGGATCGCCGTATAGCTTTAGTGCACTGAATTGCAAAGCATTCAATAATAATAAACTTGTAACACATGTTTTAAATTTAATATTCATAACGAATATTATGCTATAAATTATTAATTATATGTCAATAACATAAGAAATATATTTTAATAATTGATACAAATTTCCGCTATGAAATTAAAAAAGCCGCAAAGACGATCCTTTCGGCTTTTTTCCATGAATCACATTATTTTTCACTGATGAGATGCATCTTTTCCTACATGATTGCTAAGATTTCTTGGCCACATTCCGTTTCTCCGAAGGGTATAAGTTCTACATCATTGTTTGCATTTAACTTCATAAAAAAAGAACGTTCAGCGAAAAATTTCATGGGCTTTTGTTGTTGAAAAGAATCGTACGCCGTCGTTGCTCCATTTGATATTTCGCTTAGATCTTGAGTTCCGTTGGTGGGTTGTATACCCTGTGCAATTTGTAAAACATTGGGAAGCATTTGTCGAAACCCTTCCTCCGATGGGGGATTATTGAGATCAATCTTAAGTCGGTGAGGGCTATGTAATGCATTTTTGTAGGCTAATATTTTCCAATTGGTCAGTTCCATGTTGTGTAATCTCCAAGCTAATGTTGCGCCCTGTGTTGCGGGAAGGGTATTGCTATCGGCTGTTCCCATGAGAATAAATAACGGAGGGAGTGATGCTAGCTTGGGTTGTAGTTCGGCATCACTCATTCCGCAGGTTGGTGAAAATGGATAGGTACATTGAAGGATGTATTGCGCATGTTCAGCATTTTTTAATAGGTCATTTATTTTATAGTTGCCTATTGATTGATTTTCAATCGAAATGGAACGATCATCGGGGGTTGCAAATTGAAAAGCGCAATCTCCAGATCGATTGTTGCCATATCCATCAAAATAAATAGCTCCTGACCATGCCTCATTCAATACGGGAGATACAAACGCTATCCCTGATTTGAAATTATCAATTAGGAATTGAGGGTCATTGGCGATCAATAAAGACAAAATATATCCTCCAATGCTATGTCCCCAAAAGGTAATTTTATCGGTATCGATGTAAGCCAGTGTTTTAATCTTTTCTACTTGGTCTTTAACCTGTTGTCGGAGATTACCTTTGCCGTTTTCAGAATCAAATTCAATGGTTGCACAGACTATACCGTTGGAGGCAAGAAATCGCGCTAATGGTTGGATGCCTACGGAAACGTTGTTCGTGCGCCAATCTTGGTGAGAAGGAGGTGCCACTTGCTCAGACGCTTGTGTGTTTGGAAAAATTTGGGGGAGAGGCGGTGTCACTTGTTCTGGCGATTCGATATGTAAAGTCCCCTTCTCTTTTAACGCGCTTGCGATACTGCCTCCATGTAACCAAATGACACAAGGTAATTTTTCCCCTGAAGTTTTTTGGGTCGGAGAATAGACAACCATCGGAAGCTGCTTGTCATCCGTTTCCGTTATCAGCGTTTCGAATGTTATCACTGGGTCATGGCACTTGAGCGAAAGTGGTTCATATAGCAGAGGAGCTGCTATTTCCTGAATTAGTTTTAATTCGTTCCGTATTTTCCCTTCCCAATTATAAAATCTCCCCATTAGCGAAATCGATTCTTGCGATTCTTGATGAGCTATAATGCGTTCAAGTTTTTCTTTTTCGGCCTCTGGAAGATTATTATTCCATGTTCCTATAATTGAATCGAGTTCTGTCTTGATTGAAGTTAAAGATGGGGCAACTAAGTTACAGAATTCATCTACGATCCCTTGAAAATTTTCAATTGCAGAACTCAATTGAACGGCTTGGTTCACATTTTGACAATTTTTGCAGTTATTTAGATTATTGGCAGTTTTTTGCGAATATATTTGGGCGGAGCGTTTGATGTCCGTTTGGGAGGTATTTGCCTGTTCTCCTTGGATTTTCTGTTCTACTTGGCGCACTTTGTTCCGGAATGCTACGGTTTCCGGAGACAGATTTTCCATCATCAAAGCGGGATCTTGTTTAGCTTCAGAAGATGATTGTTCTGGAGGAGGATCGCCGTACAGCTTTAGTGCACTGAATTGCAAAGCATTCAATAATAATAAACTTGTAACACATGTTTTAAATTTAGTATTCATAACGAATATTATGCTATAAATTATTAATTATATGTCAATAAAATAAAAAAATATATTCTCGCCGGTTGACATTAAACTTAAGATTTTTTCCCATTTCTTCCTATGACTACGATGCAATGGATATTTTTTGTGAATTACAATTATTGTTATGTCGGTAGGTATTTTTAAAATCAGATCTTGAGTTTTTCCCAGTTTCATGCATAGTGGATTGCAATGAGAGTTCTCTTGACGAACGACGATGGCATCCATTCCGCCGCATTGCAGCGTTTGGTCCGCGCGTTGATAGAAAAAAAATGGGAAGTCTATGTTTCCGCACCGGCAATGGAACAGAGCGGTGTTGGACGGGCGTGTGGTCTGACGCGTAGTATTTCCGTCGAGCCCTTCGAAGGGTTAGGATGTATAGCCTGGGCGGTCAACGGTACGCCATTGGATTGCGTCAATTTAGCGATTTCGTATTGGTTAGAGGGGAAGCGGCCCGATCTCGTCATTTCCGGTATCAATTGGGGCGTCAATACGTCTATTCCGATGATTTTTAGTTCCGGTACGGTGGGTGGAGCGATCGAGGGTGCTGCCTTTGGTATACCGTCCATTGCGGTTTCCCAGTGTTTGCCGGGGCAGGATAAGCAATATATTCAGAAAAAAATCGATTTTCTCGCCCACGAAGGCCTCATGAAGAGTATCGATGCGGCTGTCGAAAAAACGGTCCAATACGCGGAAACAATCGCTAAAACATCGGATAACGTGGTCCACAACATCAATTTCCCCTATCCGACAGCTGCGGAAACGGCGGAGGAAATAACGGTATTGAGTAACATTATGCACGGGAAAGATGCGAATTATCCGGTATATTGCGCGCTCTACGAAAAACGAGGCGAAGAGTACTATTTTGCCATTGAGCAGGATTTATCAATTCCGCCGCCTCCTGGTTCCGATATTTACACACTTCTCCAGGGAAAAATTAGCCACAGCATCGTCGATTTGCGTCGCCTTTGTTCCTAGTTGTTTTTTTGTGGAGTTAAAAAAGCGCTTGACAAGTTTTGGAAGGGCGTTGATGCTAGGCAGTAGAGGGTGGGAGCAAGCGGCACGTCTAAGGTCGGGGACATGAGAAATAGGGAAAAGAAACTTTACGCATTTATCTTTCTGTGTTTATCGGTTTAGAAAAAAATCAAAAAAAAGTATAATATAGCATTGGCTTTATAAACTTCTAATTAAAAAAACGTTAACATGTTTAACAGTCATGGGGATGGTGGCTTCTCTTTTCTATGCCTATCAGCATATTCTGCGCGTCATGCCGAGTATTATGCTTGCTGACATCATGTTACGGTTTCGCATAGATGATAGTAGTACGGTGGGGCAATTTTCAGGTGTTTACCATATTGGCTACTCTTTGTTTCATCTTCCCATTGGTATTTTACTCGATCGATGTGGGCCTCAAAAAGTAATTCCTGGGTGCATATTGCTTTCAATTGCGGGCATTTTACGATTATTTGTATGGAGCATTGGATATGGTCTATTTTAGGGCAATTTGCTACGGGTATTGGATCATCGGCCGCCATTCTCGGTGTATTCAAAATTATCCGGAAGGCTTACAGTGAGGAGCGTTTTGGAAGAATGCTTAATTTTTCGGTCATGATCGGGTTACTTGGCGCAATTTATGGCGGGATGCCCATTCGCTATTTGTGTAAAGTTTTAGATTGCCAAATGGTGATTGCGATCCTCGCTTTATTGGGAATATTACTGGCGTTTGTAACGTATCGGATTGTTCCTCCCATGGGCGATGCGGGTGATAAAGGGAAGCAATCGTCTCCGTTTGTCGGGATTGGATCCGTTTTAAAGAACGCAAAGGTTATGATTATTTGTTTAACGGCGGGGCTCATGGTTGGGCCACTGGAGGGATTTGCCGACATTTGGGGACCTAAATTTTTGAATCAAGTTTTTCACATTGAGGCATCGAAGGCCAGTTTCATCCCATCGATGGTTTTCATTGGCATATGTTTTGGTGTTCCCGTTCTCAATTTCATTGCGGAAAAATCGAAAAGCTATTTAGGAACCATTATATTTTCGGGCCTACTGATGTTTATTATCTTTACGCTACTGAGAATAGGACTCCATCCCGATACTACGGTGCTCGCAATCGAATTATTTTTAGTCGGCATATGTTCAGCGTATCAGATATTAGCCATTTACAAAGCATCGACCTATGTGCCTGAAAATGTGGCGGGCATTACGACGGCCATGGCCAATATGATCATTGTGATTTTTGGCTACGTGTTACACAGCATGATTGGAAGTGCAATCGAACTTTTTGGCGGGATAGAAGTGGAGTCGGCTTTTCGGAGGAGTATTGCGGTTATTTCGGGAGCCTTATTACTAGGAATCGTCGGGTTTGAGGTGGTAGCCCGTATGGCCCAAAAATATGTTAAAAAGTAGCATTGCAGTTGCCTTAGAACGTCGCCACTGGGAATATTCTTATTCCATGGATAATCTTTGCGGAAAAAAATGTATTTACAGGTCGCCGATAATGATGAGTATGGATTCAGATTAGGGATAACAGAAAATATCCTTTACAAAATTAAAAAAGAAAAGCAATATGCCACCCGTGTGGGAGGTGTTGGGTGTTGGGTGACGGATGGAGCCATCAAAAAATAAGAGATGAACGAAAATTACAGCAAAAATAAAAGTGAAGATCGCTTGCCGATAGACCGCGAGCAGCTCATTTCCATTTCGGGCGTTTTAGAAATGGATCCGAATGGGAAATTTGCGCAAATTGCTGCGGTGAACAGCTTCGGTAAGGTCCAGCGGGAAGACCCTTATGTCACACGGGATATCTTGACGCGTTATCGGTTACGCCGCGGGATGTTTCTTGAAGCGAAAATGCTAAAGCGCAGCGATTATCCCAATCCGCGGATTGTCGAAATTGAAAAAATCGATGGCTTCGTTCCACCGATGCGTATGGGGCTACCGAGATTCGAAGACCGGACGTCCTTGGCACCGGATCAATTTCTATCCTTAGAAACCAAAGACGGCCGCCTATCGAACCGTATTATCGATCTTTTCGCCCCCATCGGTAAGGGCCAACGTGGACTCATTGTGGCGCCTCCGAAGGCCGGAAAAACAACTCTTCTCCACGATATCGCCGTCGGTATTAAGGAAAATCACCCCGATTGCCATCTCATGGTTTTACTCGTCGATGAGCGGCCGGAAGAGGTCACCGATTTTCAGCGCACCGTCGATGCGGAGCTCTTCGCCTCGTCCAACGATGAGGCCCGATTGACACAGATTCAGGTCGCCGAATTAGCCATCGAACGCGCTAAACGCCTCGCAGAAACGGGGAAGGATGTGGTCCTTTTGCTCGACTCGATTACCCGTCTGGCAAGGGCCTATAATCGACAATTTTCCAGTGGGCGGACGATGACGGGCGGCGTCGATGTGAAGGCATTGGAGCGACCCCGAATGTTATTTTCTTCGGCGCGTAACTTGGAGGGCCACGGCAGTCTAACGATTTTAGCTACGGCACTGGTCGAAACGGGGAGCCGCATGGATGATCTCATTTTTCAGGAATTCAAGGGGACGGGCAATATGGAAATCGTCCTCAATAAAAAGGCCGCGGATATGCGCATTTATCCGGCGATCGACGTACAAACTTCGGGAACGCGAAGGGAAGAACTACTTTTATCGTCCGATTTATTGAATAAAGTTCACTTTTTTAGGCGAGCATTGATGGGGTTAAAACCGGAGGAAGCGGTCGATACACTTGCCGCGCGCATAAAAAAAACAAAAAATAATAAAGAATTCTTGATTTTGTTGCAAACGACGTTAAGCCATTAGGATACATTACTGAGAGGATGCAGAATTTCGCGGAGCAGTGTGCGGATGTGGCTCGTTCGATCTTGAGTCACAATTTAAGTTATGTCAATGAAGATGGCGGTATTCGGTCCGTCGACTACGAAACGCTTATGGGTGATGAGGCAGCGCATATTGCGTTTGCGCTCGGCGAGTACTATCGCCTGACCCATGAGACGAGATTCTTGCAATATAATATCGTTGATCTTGCGGCGAAGATAATTGTTTTTCAGCTGGAAAATATACCGAAAAATAACGATTGGAGCGGCTACATTGCCTTGGCTTTGTTATCTTTCGGGGTCGTCAAGGAGCGCAATCCTGTTTGGGAAAAATTTTCAGATGAGGTGCGGGTTCAATTGGACAATTTATTAATCCGCCGGGACAAGCTCAATGGCAACGGGTTTGCCTGTGCGATTGCGAAGGCCGTTGCGCGCCATGGATTACGCATCACGAAAAAGGACGAAACGGGTAAACTGGTCGATCGGTTACTAATTTATTGCGAAGAGAATTCAACGAGTGGATTTTTTGATAGTGATAATGGCAACGGTATCGGGGGGAATTTCGACGTCAAAGGGCTCTTTAATTTTTCATTTATTCGCCAGGCGCTCCACCTTCATACGGATAGTTTTTTCATTGAAAAAAAATTGCCCAGTCTGCGGACCCATGCGGAAAAATACATCGGTTTGATCCCCGATCTGATACGGGAAGATGGGACCTGTTGGGTGTATGGCGAAGGCGTCGGTGCCTATACGCAAATGTACTGTATTAGTACAATTTTGCAGGCTTTGCGGGACGGCTGGATTGCGCCGGATAAGCAGTCATTGTACGTCAACATAGTGCTCGACCTGTTCCAAAAATTTTTCTGTCACTACATCGACCAGGAAAATGGCTACATGATTATTCAGGATGGAGAGCGCTCTTCGGGGGCGGAACAAAGTACGATCCGGGCCAATTTCGATGCGGTGCGCTATTTATGTCAGTGGTCACGGTTGGCGCGAAAGAGTTCGATTAACGCGAGTCGCATACGTCGTGCATCGGCGTTTAAACCGGGCAATCGCCTCGTCATTTTCAATAAGAATCTCAAGCGAGAGAATGGGCTATTTGTTTATCGCGATACTAAAACGGGTATGAATTTGCAATTGCCGCTCATTGGTGGTAATAGGCAATCGGACAGCGATTGCCTTGCCTTTCCGCATTGTCCTGGGGTATTTGATTGGCCGGCCGGTAAATATCTACCCATTTTGCAGCCGGAGCTGACCATAGAAGGCAAGCGCTACATTCCATCCTATTACGGCAAAAAATTGTCGACGGGGCTTGGCAATCGGAAGAGCATTGTTTTCGCCTACGAGCAGCCGGAGCTCATTACGGTGGAAGAGGAAATTGTTCCGGGGATAGCGAGTTGCAAAGTGGCGTGGATATTTTCCGAGGAGAAGATCACGTCGGAGTTCACCTACGTTGTCAAAGATCGCGTACGCGTCGAATTCCTGCGGTATATGATTGCTCTGAGCGCGCCCCATTCGATTTACGGAGCCAATAATTTAGCTTTAGACGAGCGAAGTTTAGGGGCGATAGTGGAGCATGACGACATGCTATTGAGTTGGCAAGAGATTCGGGAGGTAGTCGACGACCCTGACTATCGGACGTGCTGCGGAAAAATCCATTATTTGCAGGAGTTATCGCGGAACTACCCTCTCATCATGCATCCGGGGCAGTCCTATAAATTGATCGTGAGTTTTACTCCGGGAGTGATTCGCATTTAAAGAGGAGTTTTATGACCGAAAATTTTTCTGAAAAATTTGACGAAAAAAATTGACAGAGAGCGTGGAAATTCAACGTTATTCCGTTGTCTTCCAATGCAAGGGAAGATAAATCAAAAAAGTTTCATTTCATGATGGAAATAAAACCAGAAAGATAAGATTGAGGGGAGCTGAAAAGGCTCCCTTTTTTTGTGGAACAATTGAAATTGGACTAAAAAACGAGTTTTTAAGCGGTTGGAAAATAAAAAAATAAAAAAATGCACTAAGCTGTAAAAAAAACTTGTTTTTTAAAAAAAATGGAATATCATAGGAAAACAATTCGACAAAGGAAATATTTATGGATATAAGTAAAAAAAATGGGAGGAGTGGTATGACGTTGATCGAGATATTGGTTGTTGTCGCACTGCTAGGTGTTTTAGCGGGCGTTTTAGTTCGTTCGCTGGGTAGTTCAAGTGAGAATGGAAAGCGAGCTGCGGCGCAATTATTTTTCAAAACAACGCTCAAATCACTTTTAATGGGCTATAAAGTGACTTATGGTCATTATCCAAAGGATCAAGATGAGATTGATAAGACCAAAATAACCGATAAGGATTTTTGGACAAATCCTTGGGGGCAGACCGGGAAAGATGGGTATATGATCAAGGATGGTGCTAGCCCTAGCGACCCAATCGAGATGTGGACTTTATATGATAACCAAAAAGCTGGTGCTGCTGCGCCAAAAGATCCAAATCTCGGATGTTTCTTTAATCTATCACCTGATGGGAAACTGACAGATGGGTTTACAGGTGCAGTTGTCTAAAACGCTTTCTAGTCGCTATGGTTACTTTCGGGCGCACTTCGGTGCGCTTTTTTATTTTCAAAATTTTAAACGGAAATATCTAGCAAAAAACAAATGTCCTCGATCTGAAAGTGCTCAATGAAATTTTGTAGCAGTAACGCCGTGGCCAATGCATCGTAGGGCGCTCGATGAAAGGTCAGCTCCCGCGAAAGACGCTGCTTCGCAACCTGCTCTTCTAGCTTCTTTTCCAACCCAAAATGACGGATGAGCTCCGCCACCTCGTAGCGCTGCGCCGTCGGATAATATTTTCGGTAAATCTTATAGGTGTCAATCCACGGTCCCCACGTAACAACCGATGCCGTCGCTGTCGCTAATTCCGCGTTTTTTTGAGAAACTTTTTGCGTATTTTTTAAATGATCATCGATCGCTCCGGGCGTCAAACAATACCGCCGCAAAAGACGATCTTCTCCGGACGCTCCGTGAGCACAAAAAATGCCTTCTGCCCGCTTTTTTATGAAAAATGGCAAATGCTCCTCGAAACCTTTATCGCCCCCATTCCCGGTGAAACGTGAATGCTCCGTAAAATGAGCCACTTGCGTACTAAATTTTTCACAACAACTCGCCGTCGAAAATTCCACAATTGTGTTGTTTTTTAGCGTTACTAGGCCGTATTCTAAAATTCCGTAAATGCGGTTGCCCTCAAAATCAATGACGTGTATCGTATCTAGCATAGACTTCACGAAGACTTTGAATGATTTTTTTCGGAAAAGCAATATTTTTTTGAGAAAATAATTTTTCACCGGAAATCATCTTCTCATCCCATTGCGGGAGAATCGACCTGCTGGGATGTCTCATTTCTCTCCCCAGATATAAGCTTTTTGACGTAGAGAAGTCCCTCTCCAACGGTCGAAAATTTATCGTTTAACTGAGCAAAATAAGTTTTTAAAAGAATTTTAGAAAAATCCTTGGAGGGACGTAGGCCGAGTTCGACGAGGTGCCGCCCCTGAATAATTGCTTTCGGCGGAGCATACAAAATGCCGAGGGCTTTGGCGTGATCGATTGCCCAATCGTGTATTTCCCTATTGTGTTTTACTCGGCCAAAACAGTCGCAATACCCTAGGAGAAAGAGCAAATCCAGGCGTTTTACGTTGTACGAAAGGCGCCGCAATTCCTTATCGGAGGCCTTACGTTTAAAAAAACGTCGCGGTTCCATGTGGTATTGCACCAGTGTCAGTACCTGCAAAACGATGTGTTTCGGAACGCGTAGCTGCTCCATGAAATTTCTTGCCGGTAGAATTCCTGCAATTTCGTGCCAATAGGAATGAATGCCCTTACTATCTTTTACGGTGGTCGCCGGTTTACCGAAATCGTGGCATAGGAGCGCGAATCCAAGCACCAAATCGTCCATAAATTTTCTCGTCCTATTTTCAGCAAATGCGTCTAGAGTACAGCAGGTATGCACAAATACGTCGCCTTCGGGATGGCGCAAGGGATTCTGTTCGACGCCGACCAATCGATTAATTTCTGGAAAAAATTTCAACCAATCGGTTTGCTGGAGGAATTTTAATCCGAGAGATGGTTGTGTTCCCTGGGTGAGTAACTTAACAAATTCTTGATAAATGCGTTCTGGAGAGAGGGTATTTATGGAAAGGGTTTTGCAAAGCTCGGTTGTTTCAGGAGCCGGGAGCAGTTGGAAGCGCGCGCAAAACTGCATACCTCGTAGGACGCGCAGGGGATCCTCCGAAAAATGTTCGCTCGTATGGCGCAAAATTTTCCGTTGCAGGTCTTCAATGCCGTGGAATGGGTCGATAATCTGCTGATTTTTTATATCGAAATAAATGGAATTGAGCGTGAAGTCTCGACGTTTGATGGCTTGTTCTATGGGAAGAAAGGGGTCTTCTTGGATTGCGAAATCGGTATGGCGTTGGCCTATTTTTTGTTCTTGACGGGGAACGCCAATATCAATGTTAGCGTTACGGATCTTTAAAATGCCGTAAGATTTTCCGACCCGATCGATTTCATAGGATGAGGTTAAAATTCCGATAATTTTTTCGGAAGTTAGGCCAAAGACTTCGAGATCAAAATTGTAACTCTTGAGGCCCAAAAGGTGATCGCGGACGCATCCGCCGACGAGGTAACAATGTCCTCCATTTTTGTGTAGTGAGTCCGTGATTATGCGTAAATCGCGATGACTTTCGATGACCGAAAGCAGCTTCATGGGAGAGAGTGAAATAAAAATAAAAACATTGCAAGACTACATCCCATCTTTCTCTACCCAGTGCCCAAAGCCCGTTGGTGGAGTTGAAATTCTGAGGATATATATTTTTTTGAGAGTTTTTCAAAAAAATGCTTGACAATATTGAAAGATGCAGGCAAACTTGGGCGGGATGATAGGAAAGGGTGGGAACAAAGGACTTTCGTTTCCACAATTTTCATCCGACAGAAAATTTTTGTGGCAAGACTTCAAAAATAATCTTGAATTAGGAAAAATTCCTCGCAGAAGGATATAGATTATGGGCTTCGGTAAGATTTTTATTATTTCGGGACCTGCTGGGGTCGGGAAGTCGACGGTTTGTAATCGTTTAGTGGAGAACTATAGCGGTAATCTTAAAAGAATTGTTACAGTTACAACGCGCAATCCTCGTCCCAATGAAGTCGATGGTGTCGACTATTGTTTCATCGACGAGGCGACTTTTTTGAAGTACATTGCCGAGGAAAAATTTTTGGAATACGCCAATGTTCATCGGAAATATTTTTATGGAACGCCCCTTGCGCAAGTGTCTTCCAACATGCGTCACGGCATTGATTCTTTACTCATCATCGACGTCCATGGGGTGAGGAACATACGCAAAAATTTTCGTCAAATTGCGAATTATGTGGTGACTATTTTTCTAATGCCGGAACGATTAGAAGTTCTCACTGAGCGGCTTTCATTGCGAGGTTCAGAAAAAAAAGATGACCTAGTTCAGCGTTTGCAATCGGCGCAGAATGAGATCAAACACGCCAAAAATTACGATTATATCGTCATCAGCGGTTCGAAGGACGAAGATTTTATTTCGATGCGGACAATTTACGAGAGTTTTCGGTCGGGATGTTGTATTAAGCCTTGGAATTGGATATGCCAGGAAAAACAGTTGGCATAAATCCGAAGGAATAGTTTTTTCTATGCGAATTACGGGAGGTTTGGCGCGAGGAATTATGCTCAAGAGTGTCGATGAGGCTGTTTTACGACCGGCGACGGACTATTTGCGCCAGGCAGTATTTTCTTCGCTGGGAGATATAATTATTGGAGCGAATTTTTTAGATATTTTTGCTGGGATTGGCAGCTATGGCCTAGAGGCTTTAAGTCGCGGTGCCCATTGGGGGGTATTTGTTGAAAATGGCCACAAAATTGCCGATGCGTTGCGAAAAAATTTGGAAGCCATTTGTAAAAGTAGTGGCATAAAAAATGAGAGCCGCATTTGGATCATCGATGCGTTTAAAATAAATATGAGTGAACAATTCGATTTGATTTTTATTGATCCGCCCTACGATTTTGTTCGCATGCATGGCAATGAAATTTTGACGCGAAATGTACAATTTTTACGAAAAAGTGAACGCTCTCGACTCATTTTTGAAATACCGATCGATGTGCATTTAACTCCTCCAAACGGTTGCCGCGAATTACGTCGCATCGAAAAAAGAGGCAAAAATAGTCCCGCTGCCGTGATTTATTCCGTAGCGTAGTTCTTTACTTTGGGGTTTGTATTAATAAATAAATATAATATTAATAAATTTCTAAAAGAACCTAAAAATATTGTCTGCATTTTTTATTAGTTCCTCTTTTTTCTCAAAGGTAAAAACATCGAAGAATAAAAGGTTATACATTTGTTCCCTAATGGTTTCTTTTCGATTTTACGGAAAAGGTTTGTTTCTCTCGATATCCAAATATTCCCGAAACCCACTAGCGAACATAGCAATCATCCTCTAAAACATTTCTAATTTCATTTTTCATTTTAGGGGAGATATTTGGCGACTCATAAATTTCTAAAAGGACCTAAAAGCATTGTCTGTATTTTTTATTAGTTCCTCTTTTTTCTCAAAGGTAAAAACATCGAAGAATAAAAGGTTATACATTTGTTCCCTAATGGTTTCTTTTTGATTTTACGGAAAAGGTTTGTTTCCCTCGATATCCAAATATTCCCGAAACCCACTAGCGAACATAGCAATCATCCTCTAAAACATTTCTAATTTCATTTTTCATTTTAGGGAAAATATTTGGCGACTCATAAAATTCTTCTAGTTGGTACATAGCGTTTGCTCTTTCCTTAGGCGGGAGAACATAGTTTTTTACATTTCCCAGGCATTTGCGACACTTGTTGTCTGCCGCTTGAATTACGAAGTTGTTTAACTTAAATCTTGCTGTTACATGAACTTTTCTAGATCCAAAGGCTTTCCTTCCTAAAACTTCCCCAGTATCCCCATCCAGAGCAGATGTCCTTTAATATTAGCAAGTATGTTCGTAGTACCAGTAGGATATAAAAATAAACAAATACATCAAATTTGTTTTATATATTAAATTTTTTTCTTTATTCCAAGGCATTAAAAATTTCTTTAGCGATGGCATCGCAGAGAAGGCGTCCTCGCTGCGTTAGTCGAACCCGTGAATCCTCTCGAATGAGTAATGCTTCGTTGTAAAGGTCATGAAAAAATTCAGCAAGCCGTTCGTGATGAGGATTTTTCTCGAGATCTACGCCATCGTTCATCCGGAGACCGAAAATAATTTCATCAATGGCTAACATTTGCTTATTTAATTTCACAACATCCGTCCGCTCTGGAATGCCATTTTCGATTCCCGTAGCCCAGCGATCGAGGGAGGCAACATTGGTGTAACGCAGCTCGCCATATTGGCTGCTCGCCGATGGCCCGATTCCAATCCACTCGTGCATAAGCCAGGTGTTGCGATTGTGCACGGACGCATAGCCATTTTTGCAAAAGTTGGAAATTTCGTATTGTTGGTAGCCGTGGGTTTCGAGGAATTCGCAAACTATTTCGTAAAAATCATGGTCGCGATTTTCTTCGGCTCCGTCGCCAAGCCGATTTTTTAATACTGTCCCGTCTTCGTAGGAGAGGCAGTAGGTTGAAATGTGTTCTGGAGAAAGGGCGATCGCTGTGGATAAATCATCAAGCAATTGGTTGTTAGTTTGGCCCGGTGCGGAAAAAATGAGATCAATGCCAACGTTGGTAAAACCCGTTGAGCGGACAAGTTCATAGGCGTGAAAAATTTGTTGAAGCGTCTGTTTGCGGCCAAGTGTGCGGAGCATTACCCCGTTAAAACTTTGTATGCCCATCGAAATGCGATTGACACCGGCGGCTTTCCAATGCTGTAATTTTTCCATATTGACCGTACTGGGCGCGATTTCCAGAGTCCACTCCAGAGGCATTTTATGTATTTTAGAATGCAATGTTGTAGCAATTTGATCGATGACTTTGGGCGATAAAATTCCCGGAGTTCCGCCTCCAAAATAAATCGTATCAAAGGCGCGTTCGTCGTGAATGAATTGTATTTCCAGGAGAAGTGCATGCAAATAACATTCGAGATTTTGTCGGGATGGTGGTTCCTTATAGAAGGCGCAATAGTCACATTTTGCCGCGCAAAACGGAACGTGTACGTATAAACCCAGCGGTATATAAACTTTTTCTTGCCTATTCATCGGTCCATAATTATGTTACCCACAACATGAATTGGTTATTGCGCATCGGTAAAGTTTTTTTCATAACGGGTTTACTTTTTTTGGTCGGTTGCGACGGTAATAATATTTGTAATATGACGCCGAATGTTATCACTCAAAATCAGTCAAATATCTATACCCTTACTGTGGCTGTCCGCGGTCTGAACAATGGCATCGTGCGGAAAAATATCAAGCCCTACGTGGTCGTCAACGGCGAAAAACATGAGATGAAAAAACATCCCGATGGCAATAATATGTTCGTTTATGACTATCATTTCAATGGCATCGGAACAATTCCATACTATTTTGAAGTGGTTTATGTCGGTACTCGCAATGGTATTCCTCGGGAGAAAATTGCGAAATCTGATCTGTTTAGTACGGCGGTGACGGATAAATATATTTTTGCTTTGAATGCTAATCGCGGACCGGTCGGTGCAACGGTGAATATCGTCGGCTATGGTTTGACTCGGGCGGATAAGGTGCGCTTTGGAGGACGTACCCTATCCGCAAATTGGCTGTCCTCCGGTGCCATTGAATTTGTCGTCCCTTCCGTGGAATGCGATAGTGAGTACGAAGTATATCTGCTTACGAACCGAAAGGAACTTTTGGCAGGAACATTCTTTGTGGATGAATCGGTCTTGCATTGCAGTACGGACTTTATTCGCCTCGCCAATGGCGAAAGTCAACGCCTTGTGTTTATGATCGATCACCCTGCCCAGGAAGATGGCGTCGAAGTCGAAATTACAACCGATATTCCTGATAATATTGTTATGCCGGAAGTACATTTTATGCCCGGTGAACGCACGGTGAGCGTGAATATTACCGGCGGTGAAGATGCGGCTAAGGGGACACTGTTTGTTCGGGCTAAAGGCTATTCATCGTTGGAAATTCCTTTGGAAATCGGCGATGTGGACGCGGAAACTGTCTCTTCCGATTTTCAGTCCGCTCCCGAAGAAAGTGATGATGTCGTCGTCTTGTAAAATGTGAAATGTTTTTGATTGAGTTCTTCTTGATGTGTTTTTTGTGCACCCGTGGAGGCTTCGCCTCCTAACCTTTTTTCAAAAGGTTTTGCGGCTTTGCCGCAACGGGTGCACAAGTAAATTCAGACGAGCAATGCGATGGCGGAGGCGATGGATTGGGTATGGGTGAGTGTGATAAGGATTTCGGAGCCCTGGAATTGTTTTAACAGAGATAGGCCATATTGGTCGAGAAGAATGGTAGGGCGGCCATTATTTTGGTGATGAACTTCGGCACTTTTCCAAAGGAATTGTTGACCGACGCCGCAATGAAATGCTTTAGCGACGGCTTCTTTAGCTGCGAAGCAAGAAGCGAGGGAATGGAATGGATTTTTTTTAGAGAAGCAGTATTGAATTTCGCCAGGGGTATAAATTTTTCGCAAGAAGCTATTGTTATATTTTTGGTAAGCGGATTGAATGCGGGCAATTTCGATGATATCGTGACCGATGGAAAGAATAGAATTCATATAACGGATCAGCGTATAGTTTTTTCTAAAAGGATACATAAAAAAAGGCGGATTATTCCGCCCTTTTACTTTCAAGTTTTATAAATGATTAGAATGCATAGGAAGCCGTGATAGAACCTGCAAGATCTCGGAAATGGTCACCGATTTGAGTATGGCCACCGAGTGACAGCCCGAAGTTACCGAATTTCATATTCCAGGAAGCCCTTGCTACGAAGGAATTTTTAGCAGTATCGACATTGAAAGCGTCGAACTCAAAGGATTCGGCAACTTGGCTTCCATTAGCAACCGTTGCCCCTTTGTAACTACCTGTATTATATATTTCTTTGAGAGATACTTCACCGTTTCTTCGATTACGGAACTCATGTTTGTAACCCAGAGCCAACTCGAGCATACCCGACGAGAAATCGTAATCCGCAGCTATACCAATTGCTGCTTCGACGGGATAATGATCCGCTGCAGCGACTTTGCGTTCGAAATGCGCGTTAGGAACGTCATCGAGGTGTACGCTATCAGCTTTTTGATGGATTGTCGAGGCCGATAGGGATACCCACGGACCAACATTAAAGCCGAAAAGATTCCAATGTTTATAGGTACAATCGATATTGCCGCTGATCCAGTGCCCTTTATGGTCGGGATGTACAGTTGGAGTAGCAATTGCAGTCAATGACGGTAGAGCATAGTGTTCCTTATATTTCCCGTGCCCTGCCATGATGGAGAATTTAACACAGATATCCTGGATAAATTCATCCCACATACCATAGATACCGCCGAAGTAGGAATCCAAGTTGCCTTTGCTGGCATCGGCATTAACTAGATGTACATCTCCCTTGTATTTAGCCTTCGCCTTACCGCCTCCACCGAGTGCGCCAATGAGCAGATTATTATTTGCGCGCCAATCGATACCAGCAGTAAATCCATAGATATCGCAATCCATCTTATAGGAGCTCGATGTACCATTTTTTGTGGTATCACCGAAGCCGGAGGCCCACACACTATAATGTTTGTCGCCGAAGAACTCTCCGCCCATTTTGGAATAGGCAGTTTCGCGTGCGCTATTGATTAATGCCAATGTCATGCGATTCTTTTCTTCGGTTGTGGTTTTTGAGAATGCGGGAAGAGCACCAGCTTCGCCTGCCTGGACATAATTCAAAATACCTGCTTCAATTGAGGTATTAACCCCATTCTCATATGCATTATTGACGATTTTTTGGAATTTACCTGAAAGGTAGGAAGTGTCCAACTTACCGCCAAGCAATTCTTGAATGGTGGCCGCCACCTTCGCATTCGAGAGATCCAATACAACATTGCCCGATGCAGGGTCCATTTCAAATGTTACACCTTTAGGTAATCCTTCCGGAGAAAAAAGTTTTACAATGTCGTCTTTACTGGTATTACCCGTGAGGGCTATGAATTGAAGTTGAGGATTTTTGGCTTTATAAGCATCCAAGAGTGCTTGGAATGCTTTGCTTCCCATCTGTGTAGCATCTTTCCCTTCAATACCGAGGACGATATGCACTTTTTCGTTTGCAGGGATATCAAACGTTCCGCTTGCCCAGTTTAATATTGTTGCAGGTTTCGCAGCATCTGGATCGCCTAACAAGAAAGTGAGTCGCAAATCACGGCCTGCGCTGATATCACCTTTCAAGCTAACCTCATGAGAATCTAGGAACCGAATTTCGCCATCTTCATCGGCCTTAATTGCAGTATAAAGTCCCGCGTCTAAGGTGATAGGATCGAAGAGTACGCTGGCACCCTTTTCGAGTTTGACCAAAACGATGCGTTTTGCATTATCACCGTGGAGATCTAATTTTAACGTTCCGGTTCCGCTGGGATCATCGGAGCCGATGACTTTCGCATGGCTTCCTGCCTTAACGAGAATGAATTGGGAGCTGTCTTTGGTATTGATTTTATCCAATACAGAATCGGCAGCAGTATCGTGCAGCCGTACGGTCTTACCATTGAGTCGGATTTCGCGAGGCTGGACCATCGAACCGCCTGTGACCACAATGTAATTGTGATAGGAAATACCGTCAACATTCTCTATGGAGAAATCGACCTTCGAATCTGGGGCATGAGCACCAGCAACCCCTTCAGGTTCACGGACTAGAGAACCCTCGAAAGACAAATTACCAGCGACTGAGAATACACCCACATTACCATCACCGCTACCGTTAAGCGCCGGCTTCAAATCAGGGTCTAGTGGTCGGATCGCTCTTCCAGCAATTGTCAATGTTACGCCCGGGAGAATTCTAACATCACCGCCCAAGTAATAATCGCCGTTCTCACTAACATCTGCAGGGTCCACAGAGCCTGTTACGGTATCGGGATGGTTGTCATCACCATATACTGGCAATTTCTGCATGACATATCTTAGGGAGAAATTCTCTAAAACATCGATACCGTCATGGAGATACAGCGAGCCGTTCTCCATTTCCAATTGGCCTATAATTGTGCTGTCGGTATTGCCTATAAATGAGACTTCTTCCCGTTTATCTCCTCGTATCAAATTTGCTGTTATGGGATTTTCAGGGGACGCACCCAGGATCAATTTTTTGAGATATAGTGTTTTGGTTATAGCGAGATCTCCTTCAGAGATTTTTGCAATTTGGAGTGTTAAATGGTCATATCCTTGGGTTGGGTTTTCAACGGATGAGATTCCCCAAACGGATCCCCGCGCCTTTGTTTCATTGAGCAATGCTAGGCTGAGATCTTTGTCTAGTTTATCATAGGAGATTTCTCCCAATTTCGTAGGCTTGCGATTTTCTCCGTTCGCATCGAAAACGACAACGGATTTCTCATTTTCCCGCATATTTTCGGTCTTGATAAATATGCTTCTCTTGTTCTCCTTTATTCCTATTTTGAGGAGCTTAGCAAGTTGGTTTTGGGTGATCTGCAATATAAATGTGCGCAATGGTGCATTAGAGTCAGCCGCTTCCGGTGCAATCACAAATGGCGCCTTAATCTCATAGTTATTTACGAGATCAGCCAAAGTGTTGTCGAAGACACCAGCCCATGTCCCCCCCGCTTGAAAATTCCGAACCCAGTTAAAAAGCTCATTGCCAAGGAAATCTTCATCTAATATCCAATCCATTTGAGAGATAAAGTTACTCCAACTGCCTTTATACTCTTTAAGGGCATCTCGGATATCCTCAAATCGACAAGCTGCGCCATGAATACTAAGCTGCCCTGTGCAATTCGTAACGGCATTGAGTGTGTTGTCCAGGAAGTTGTTGAGAGCATCCTTGGCCGTTTTCACAGTAAGATGCGTTCCCGAGGTAGTTTTTTCTCTCTCAATAGCATCCTGAATGGCTTTTATTGCATCATTCATTTGTTGGTTGGTAATGCCGCCAGTGACTTTGGTATTAAAAAGCACAGCCAATGCGGGGCCACCTGCGTCGGATGTCCCATCAGTCCAGGGGACCGTGGTGGCACCATCAGCGAGTGTCAGGCCACCAAAATTGGTTTGGCCAATAGCGCTACCCTTGGCACTAGCTGCCGCTGCGGCAACATTCTCAAGGGCCTTTTTCATATCATCTACGCTGACGATATCCCCTGAGAGGCCTGCATTAGCAGTATACGTTGATAGTTTCAGGGTGTCCAAAACCGCTAAAATGGCATCATAGGCCGCGTCATTTGTAGTACTAGGCTTAACATTGGTATCCGCACTAGCCTTTACATCCGTGCAAGCTGCCTTATATACATTGATGAGCTTTTGAGCACTAGCAACCTGAGCAGCTTGATACAAAGCGTAAAACGCTCCACCAACAGTATTTTTTCCCAGATCGTCATCATAATGACCAACCTTTGTATTATGCACGATTATACCATTTGCAACAGCAGCCGGAACCCCGTCCTTGATATGGACATCGAAATCTGTTCCCGGTTCATTGGCACGGTCAAAAACGACCTGAACCGTATTACCTGCCTTGCCCGTTCCAAGGATCTTAATCGAATCTTCCTGTTTGTCCCTGAAAACATTCCCTTGCCTTGATCCTTCTGACAAATTGCCATTCTGATCGAAGATCCACGCATCATTACCTGTTGCCTTATTAGCGAACAAGCGGGTATCCGGTCTAATCCCTTGGAGATCAAAATCTCCTGGGAAAGCCGTTGGCGCCGTCGAGTCCGACCCATATGCGTTCGTCCCCATAAGTGAATAACCCAAACCTAAAATTGCCAATAAACCATAACGATTTACCAGCAAACCTACCTTTTTACTTTCTTCCTTCATAACCTTCTTTCTGAATCAAAAGTATGGATATACTTTATCACCGACCAATTTGTCTTTTAGGAGAGATTTGTCAATATCTTTATTGCATTTTTTTATTTTTTTTTGCCCATGTTTTTTGCCTATTCGAAACGGCCATTTTCCACGTGTACGAGCTCCCAGAGGCGGTAGCGTTGACTACCTTTGATAAAAATATTTCCCTGAATTTTCCTTTGAAAGATTGCCTTTATTCGTTCTATTTCTTCGCCATAGAAAATTGTTAACGTTCCGGCGATTGCCTTTAATCGATTACAAAAAATTTTCATTTCTTCTCCGACGGCGAAAATTATTACGTTTTTTTTATTAAAAAAATATTCCGCCAGAACTTCATGATAATTTTGTGAGAATTCTCCCAACTCGCGCATTCCGCCCAGGACGTAGGTATTATCGCCGGGGTATTTTTGATCAAAAAATTGCAGTGCGTCCATCATGGCAACTGGATTTGCGTTGTAGCAGTCGAGGTAAACTTCACGGCCTTGGAAATAGATTGTTTCGCCCCGCAATTTCCCGGGATTCCACAACAAAATACGTTTTTGGATGGTATCGTCGGAGAGTCCTAAAATTTTTACTGCCGTTGCTGCTTTGGCGAAGTTTTCTTTTTGCCCGGCGCTCATTTCCGGAAATCTGAAGGTGGTGCCATCGAAATAGGTTCCATGTAGCGTGATTTTATTTTCTTCCGTGGATTTCTTTTCTTTTGGGAATTGGAAGTGGGACCAGTTTTGGTGACTTTCTTTTTGATCGCTACTCATTTCCGGTGCCGTAAAAGTAGCTCCCGCGGAATAAGTTTCCTGCAAAGTGAATTTCTTTTCTTCCGTAGATTGATTTTTTTTGCCGCATTGGAAGTGAGTAAAGCGAGGGAAATGCGAAATGTTTTTCCCTTGACCAATGACGATACATTGAGCGGCGAGTCGGCGGAACGGCATATACCCAAGGCAACTTTCCGGAATGATCCCAATTTTTTTGCGTGCGATAGTATTTTCTAAAATTTTGCATTTTTCATTGACAAGCTGTTCAAAATTCGTAAAATTCGCGATATGTGTGAGTGTGATCCCAATTGTAATAGAGATTTCTGGTTCGACTAAATCGATGATGCGATCCATTTCGCCAGGGTGGTCGATTCCGCCCTCGATAACGCCGAAACGCTGGGATTTCATGTGACTGAGCGTGAGTGTAACGCCGAGTTCATTGTTGAGATTTTCGCGTGTTCCGTAGGCGTCGTCGGCGAGCAGGAGTTTGAGCATATCTTTTGTGGAAGTTTTGCCGTAGCTGCCGGTGATAGCGATGATGGTATAACTTTTCCGGTGAATTTTTGCGAGTGTTCTAGCGGCTTCGAGAACGTCAGGGACGCGGAGTTGAGGCAGGGTGAGATTTTTATTGATCCGGTTAACGAGAGCGCAGCTTGCTCCATTTTGTTGGGCGTGAGCGAGAAAATCGTGACCATTCCGTTGGGCGGTGAGGGCAAGGAAACAATCGCCGGGTTGGAGGGTTCGCGTATCGTTCCAGAAGCCGTTAATTTCGTTCGGAAGCTGGCCATAAAACTCTATTTCTGGCAACCGTTGAAAGAGGGTTGTCTCCATAATGGTGGTAGTATAAATTAACGGAAAAAGGGAAGCGATAAAATTTTTTTCGAGTTAATCATTGATTCGGTTAGCGAGAGCGCAGTTTGCGTCATTTCGTTGTGCATGAGCAAGAAAAATTATAATTCGAGAATAAAAAGCACTTGACAGAGTAAAAAATCGTCCAAGGCTAGGGAGCAGGGGAGAGAGTAAGCGAAGCGTCTGGAGGTGGTCTTGATTGTAAAGTCATCGTCAATTTTCGTTAATTATTTATTTATTTTTTATATATATCGCCGCACGTTTGCCGACGGAATCGCAAGGAACGTACGATATTTAGTCACGGTTCGTCGAGCAATCCAAATGCCTTCATTTTGAAGTATTTGGGCGATTTTTTCATCGCTGAGCGGTTTGTTTTTGTTTTCATTTTTGATAATATTTTTAATACTCTCTCGGAGCGTGTTTTGTGCGATGAGGGAGCCATGATTACCGTGGGAAAAAAAGAAATCCAGCGGAATAATTCGATGTGGAATTTGAACATATTTATTTTTGACAGCCCGGGAAAGTGTTGTGGAGTGGATTTCGAGGCATTCCGCCACTTGTTTTTGACTCTGCGGACGAAGAAAATCACTGCCATTTTCTAGGAAGTCGCTTTGAAATTTCAAAATATATTCGGCAATTTTTTGTAAAGTTTCCCGGCGCTTGTGCAGCATCTTAACCAAAAATTGGGCTTGTTGTTTGTTCTCGGTAAAAAAATTACGGTCTTCGCGCTTTGATGAATGGGTAAACATCCTTAGGTAAAGGTCATTTATACGAATTTCCGGTGCACCGCGAACTTCGCAGCTCCAATGGCCGTCAATTTTTTGGAAAATAATTTCTGGAACAATCGCCGGATTGGCGTTGGGCATAATCGTTTTGAGCGGTGCAAAATTTAGCAATTTCAAGGGCACCAAAAGTGTACGCAATTCGGATGCCGTCTTACATAATTTTCTCCGCAATTTAGCGAATCGGCGATGCTCGAGGTCATCGAAATAGTGTGCAACGAGGTCATGGAGCGGCGTATTTTCCGGAATTTGCAACCGAAAGCAATCCTGCAAATCATGGGCACCAATCCCCTTCGGCGAAAGCGATCGCAATATCGCATAGGCTGTTTCAAAAACATTTTGCCGCGCATCGTCGGTCCGCGCATCGCAATTTTCCTCGCCATCCGGCCAAGAAATCCCGTACTGCTGAGCCGCATCCTCTGGCAAAAATCCGCGATCATCGAGGCTATTAATTAGCGTCGTCAGTGCCGTTTTTGTCGCCTCGTCCAAATCGGGAACCTGGGCGAGGAGGTAATCCTCAGGTGAATCTTCGGCACTAATATTTTCTAAAAAATTTGGATTGCTTTCTTCGTTATTTGGTATATCGCTCGTGCGCGCGCGCGCGCTCATATTAATAGTACTTTCCTTACTTGCACTCGCTGGAAAGCCGTAGGGAGCCGTGTCGGCGATGTCGAGAAGGGGGTTGCGCTGAATTTCCGCAGCAATGAGCCGGTAAAGTTCCTCGGTCGGCAATTGCAAAATGTCCAGAGAACGGAGCATGGACGGAGATAGTCGTTGGCTTTGAATTTGTAGGCGATCGTTCCTTAGGTCCACGGCGTAAGCATGGAGAGATACCAACTTTTTTCAAGAAATGAAGTTAATTTTTGAGGGAATCAATCTGTGCCAAAAGAATTTCCGCAGCAATGAGCCGGTAAAGTTTCTCGGTCGGCAATTGCAAAATGTCCAGAGAACGGAGCATGGACGGAGATAGTCGTTGGCTTTGAATTTGTAGGCGATCGTTTCTTAGGTCCACGGCGTAAGCATGGAGAGATACCAACTTTTTTCAAGAAATGAAGTTAATTTTTGAGGGAATCAATCTGTACCAAAAAAAAGCCTGAAGACTATTTCTAGGATAAAAAATATATACGTGACATAATAGACAGTGAGAAAATGCATTTGTCAAGATTTTTCTCAAAAAATAAAGAATTTTTACGAAGAAAACCCTATTTTTTTCGAACCGACAAATTCTTGTAAAACTTCCGGTAAAAGTACGTTGCCATCCGCTTGGAGATTATTTTCTAAAATCGCTGCCAGAACGCGCGGTACGGCCAATCCCGAACCGTTGAGCGTGTGAACAAAGGTCGATTTCCCTGTTTTTTCGCGAAATTTAATCCCAGCGCGCCGTGCTTGAAAGTCCGTAAAATTACTGCAGCTGGAGACCTCGAGCCAGCGTTTCTGCCCTCCGGACCAGACCTCCAAATCGTACTGTTTGCTGTGTGAAAACCCGATGTCGCCGGTGCAAATGGAGAGCACGCGGTAAGGGAGATTCAATTTTTGGAGCAATTTTTCCGCATCGCGACGCAACTTTTCGAGTTCGGCGAAACTCTGATCGGGATGGGTCCACTTGACGAGCTCCACTTTATCGAACTGATGCAGGCGATTCAATCCGCGGACATCCTTGCCCCAACTCCCCGCTTCTCGGCGGAAACAGGGTGTGTAGCCGCAGCGATAAACGGGCAGCTCCGATTCCTCGAAAATTTCATCGCGGAAAAAATTCGTTACGGGGACTTCCGCCGTCGGAATCATGTAAAAATCGTCCGCTGCGTCGTGGTACATTTGGCCCTCCTTGTCGGGAAGTTGGCCGGTTGCGGTCGCGCTTTCGGCATTGACCATGATCGGCGCCATAAACTCGGTGTAGCCGTTGGCCTTGGCTTCATTGAGGAAAAATGTCACCAGGGCGCGTACGATGCGGGCGCCATCGCCGATGTAAAACGGGAAGCCGGCGCCGGTCACTTTGACGCCCCGCGGAAAATCGATCAGCCGGTTGAACCATGGAATATCGTAGTGCGGAACGGCGTTTTTGGAAATTTTTTCGATATCGCTCCAGGTTGTGACCGTCTGGTTATCATCCGCGTTTTTGCCGATTGGCACAGATTCGTGGGGCACATTGGGGATACTGAGGTAAAGCGCCTTCCATTTTTCTTCGATGGTTGCGAGTTGGCCATCGAGCGCCTTCGCTTCATCGGCGAACGTTCGCAGTTCAGCGATTTTCGTTTGAAATTCGGGCGATTTTTTATCGAGATTTTTGACGGTATCGTTGGCATTATTTTGTCGAGATTTCATTGATTCCAAGCGAGTAATGAGGTCGCGTCGTTCGCCATCGACAGCGAGGAAGGCATCGAGGTCGCAAGTGAATTTCTTTTTAGCGATTCCGGTTCGCACCTCGTCGCTATGTTCGCGGATAAATTTCAGATCTAACATAATTTTAACTTTCCATTAAATTTATTTATTTATTTTGTTTTTGGCGCCGAGTTTTTGGAGATCGTCGCATTGGGAGAAAAGGCCGCCGCGGCCGTTAATTTTCGGAATAATTTTATCATCAAACTGCTCGTGCACCTTGCCAAAGAGCTTGTACAGTTCGCGCAATTCGTCAAGCAATCCACAAAATTTATCGTACAATTTTCCACTGAGGCCGGGTCAACTTTCCATTAAATTTTCTTTTTTAATTGATTTTTTATTTTTGGCGCCGAGTTTTTGGAGATCGTCGCATTGGGAGAGAAGGCCGCCGCGGCCGTTGATTTTCGGAATAATTTTATCATCAAACTGCTCGTGCACCTTGCCAAAGAGCTTGTACAGTTCGCGCAATTCGTCAAGCAATCCACAAAATTTATCGTACAATTTTCCGCCGCGATCGGCAATTTCCTGTGCATTGAGGTTTTGTTTTTCGACCTGCCAAATCGCTTGAATCAGTCTCAGTGTCAAAAATAGCGTGGAAGGATAAACAATAATTACATTTTTCTGACGAGCGTATTCACAGATATCTTTTTTATGGGCCGAGGGATTGGAGACGACGCTCGCGTAGGCCGATTCGATGGGTAAAAACATCAGTAAAAATGGGCAAATATCGATGGCATTTTTAATTTGGTGGTATTTGGCTACTTCGTCGATGTGTTTTTGAATGGAGGCAATATGTTGCTGGAAAAACCGTTCCCGTTCCTGGGGGTCGGGGGTATTGACCATGCGTTCGTAGGCGGAAAGGGAGACCTTTGCATCGATCAAAATCCACTGATTGCGCGGGAGTTTGATGAGGAAATCCGGTCGAGCGGCTCCGTCATCGATCTTCAATTCGAGCCCCCTCCCTTGCTTGACATAGTCGCCATTTTCTTCAGATAGCCCGGCCTGCTCGAGGAGATTTTCCAGTTGAACCTCGCCCCAATCTCCCTGAATCTTCGCGTTATTGCGCAGGGCATTGGTCAAATTTTCGGCTTCGTTATGCATTTTTTCCACGCTGTCGAGGAGCGATTTGAGGTGGATCGACAGTTCCGTGCGCGATTTTGTTTCCGGAGAGAAAATTTCGGTTTTGAAGGTAGAGAATTCTTTTTGGAGATCGACGATAAGGTGGCCGATTTCCTTTTGTGTCTCCTCGGAAAATTTTTGTTTTTTGGCTTCTAGAATTTCCTGGGAGAGGCTGGAGAGCTCGAGTTTGAGTTGCTCTCGATGTTTGAGGATTTCGCTACGAGCGGTTTCGATAGCAATTTTTTCACCGGAGAGCCGTTGAAAATTTTCAAAAAGCTGATTGAATTCCTGAGTTTTCTGTAAAAACTGCGCTTCAATGGCGGATAATCTCCCTTGTAATTCGGCCTTTTGCGTGGCGATTTCGGTGAAGCGCTCTTGGATATCCTTGAGTTGTGCAGCCAATGCGTTACATTCACTGCGATATTTATTAGCAAAATAGCAGATAATTCCTAGGAAAAACCCACAAGAAATAAGACACAGCGCAATGATCATGACAAAATATTATCTAAACCGCCAAAGAAATTTATTCAAATCCAAAAAATTTCCCCCAAAAAAGCTTGACATTAATTAAAAGCGCTGAAATACTTGCTGCCAAGCGCTCTTGGATATCCTTGAGTTGTGCAGCCAATGCGTTACATTCACTGCGATATTTATTAGCAAAATAGCAGATAATTCCTAGGAAAAACCCACAAAAAATAAGACACAGCACAATGATCATGACAAAATATTATCTAAACCGCCAAAGAAAATTATTCAAATCTAAAAAAAAATCCCAAAAAAGCTTGACATTAATTAAAAGCGCTGAAATACTCGCTACCATTATGTTAAATAATAGATTAGTAAAATTGAGAGTGTTCGCCCTGAGTTTATTAGCGGGAGCGAGTTGTAATGGGGCGATGGCTTCTGAAAAAAGCTTGTTGACACAAGTGCAGGAGAACATTGAAATTTGGCAATCGCCAGAGGCTCTTCCCGAGGATAAAGCGCAGGCTAAAGATTTTTTGGCATCGCATGAAATCGAGGCCGACGATATTTATAGACCAGAAGATGTAAGGCGTGCTTGGGAGCCCAAATTCACATCGCTAACGCGGAATGTCGTTCGCACGAATTCACTTAAATTAGAAAATGGATATCACTTGCCCATGATTGGAACGGGAACTTTGGTTGACGTAGGCATTTCAGGATTGGAGGGAAGAACTGTCATAACCTGTGCCCATTGTTGTGGATTTGATGATACCGTAGATAGCTTAGCTGCAATGACTAGGATCGATAACAATGGAGATGGCGCCGGTGTAATCCGCACGTACTATCTTGAGGGTGGCCCGTTTTCCCGTATGAGATCCAATAAATATGTTTCCATAACGTCGGAAATTGAGCAGACGTCCGCGCCGCTTCCCATATGCAATACACTAGATGATTTTAAGGCAGCGTTGACCAATGGATCGGCCTATGCCATCGAAGGTGCGTACTTTTTTGCGACCACGTCGAGTAAAATGAAAATAATACAAGCAGATGCAGATGGAAATCCATTATATGAACGCGATGCAGATGGGAACATAATATATGAACTAGATGTGCGATTTTTGGACATTGCCATAGCCATATTGAGAAAGCCGATAACACGTAATGGTAAGATTGTTTCCGGATTTCCGTTTGCGCAACTGAATGTTGCTAACACTGAGATACTCAAGGAAATTACGATACTATGTAAACATGAGGACGGTAAGCCGGACACGTTCGAACGACAAGAGGTACAAGGGCATATTTTAGGTATAAACCCAGCTAATCCAGCGCTTATCGTAGGATATGGCTTAACGGGATGTGTGAGTTTAATGCTTGATTACGCCATTAATCAAAATTTGGAGCAAGCTGTAGAACAAAATAGATTGCCAGAAAGACAACGGTTGCTCAATTTATTGGGATGGAATACAAAAAAAGCAATTTGTTTGAATGGTGTGGATACAACTTACAGGAATTGCCTAGGATGTTGTTGCCGGCCTAATGATAGGCCTGGTGTGAAAGCATACTTTCCTGCCGAATTGAAATTAGAAGAATGCTATTCTGTTTACAAGGCCAATGGTGGGTTCAGCGGAAGTTTAATCTTGGATCAAAAAATGAACACTGACGGCAGTTGGAATGTAATCGGGATATTTGGTGGTTCTACATGGACCGATCAATTGCGAAATGCAGTTTATCAAGCAGCGGAGCATTATGCTAGGATTGCGCAATAATGTACTGCTAAATGAAATTAATGTTGACCTATGGCAATGGCAGTATTTTGTTAAGTTATATATACTTTTTTTATTATTCCTTAAAGTCTTTTGGCAATAATTTGCCAAGTTTTTTCAGAATTTCTGGAAGTTTGGCGAGGCTGGCGAGCCGTCGAGCGGCATCCTTGTAGAGTGCCGCCGGCGATCCCAGTAGAAAGGAATTGGGGTCCGTATTTTTGGTTACGCCTGATTGGGCGCCGATTTTGGTACCGTCGCCGATGTGTAGATGGCCGACAATGCCTACCTGGCCGCCGATCGTAACATTGTCGCCCACGGTTACACTTCCCGCGATACCAACTTGTGCAACAATAATACAATTTTTACCAATTTTAACATTGTGGCCGATCTGAACGAGGTTATCGATCTTCGTTCCCCGGCCGATAATCGTCGAAGCAAAGCGGGCGCGATCGACGGTGGTATTGGCGCCGATATCGACATAATCCTCGAGAATCACATTGCCGATTTGGGGAATTTTTTCGTAGTGGCCGTCAACCGCTCCAAAACCGAAGCCGTCGGACCCAATAATGACGCCGGAATGTAAAACGACATGATGCCCAATTTCCGAAAAGGACATGATCGATACGTTAGGAAAAATTTTTACATCGTGGCCGAGCGATGCGTATCTTTCGATGACCGTTCCGGCACCAATCACCGTATTTTTACCGATCGAAACGTGCTCCTCGATAACAACATGGGCGCCAATGGAGACGTTTGGCGCCAGTTTAGCCGTGGAGTGAATGACAGCCGAAGGATGAATTTCGCGGTGAATTTCCTGGACGTTGCGTTTTTCGATATGTTGACAAATTTTTGCCAAAGAGATTGATGGATTTTCGCAGAAAAAAATAACCTGATTGGCTACCGGAGTGTAATCAAAATTTTCCGGAAGAAGTAGGAGCGAGGCCTCCGAAGTGGCGACATCGCGCGCATATTTAGGGTTGGCAAGAAAGGAAAGCGCACCAATTTTGGCTTCCCGAAGTGAAGCAATTTGTGTAATATCCCCCGTAAAAATTCCGTGAATATGTTTGGGGATAACGATGGATTGAAGCTCTTCGATCGAAAATTGAAACTGCACAGTAGAATTATTTTTTTTCCGAAAACGACTGTCAAATAAAAAAGGATTAATATTTTCGCGAGGGAAAATTTTATTCCTTACAACTTTCGATGAGTTCAAGCAATTCTGCAACAGCAGTTTGCTCGGAAATATTGGTTTTAACGCACAGGCCCCGGCGATATAAATTGACCTTCCCAGGGCCGGCTCCCACATAGCCGAAATCGGCGTCGCCCATTTCGCCAATGCCATTTACAATGCAGCCCATGACCGCAATTTTTATGCCATTCAAATGCGCTGTTTTTATTTTAATTTCATTGAAAATTCGCTGAATATCGAATTGGGTACGGCTGCAGGAGGGACAGGCGACGTACTCAACATGGCTAAACCGTCGACCGCAGGCCTGCAAAATGTCGTAGGCAACCGCGATTTCATGGGCTGGATCCTCCGTCAGCGACACGCGAATCGTATCGCCGATGCCGTCAAGTAACAGGCTGCCGATGCCGATGGCGCCCTTTACGCGGCCATAATTTTCATTTCCCGCCTCCGTTACGCCCAGGTGCAGCGGAAAATTAAAGCCCAATTGGTCAAGTTTTGGTAAAATATCGCGATGGGCCTTGACCATTTTATTGACATCGCTCGATTTAAACGAAAGGACGATATAGGTAAAATTTTCTTCGGCGGCGATTTGAAGGAAAGGAAGGACGCTCCGATACATACTTTCGGCGGTGTCGCCGTATTGCGTCAAAATATTTTTCCTCAAAGATCCGCGATTGACACCAATACGCATTGCTTTGCCTTCTTTTTTTACGGATTTGACAAATTGGCGAAAAAGGTCGAAATTTTCGCTAAAATTGCCGGGATTGATGCGAATTTTGTCAGCGTAAGGGACGCACGCCATCGCAATCAACGGGGAAAAGTGGGTATCGGCGACAAGCGGAATGTCAATTTTATCATTTTTTAGCTGTATTTTAATATGGTGGAGCGCATCAACGGCTTCGAAATTGGAGACTGCGACGCGAACAATTTCGCAGTGTGCCTCATGAAGTCGGCGAATTTGATTAACCGTTGCCGCAATGTTGTCGGTCGGCGTATTGGTCATCGACTGCACGCGAATAGGATAACCGCCGCCAATCGATAGATTGCCGATGGGAACAACACGCGCTGGCCGTCGAAGCATTTTTTCTCAGATCAATAAATTATATCCGCAAAATTTATCAAGAAAGATAGGCCGTCGATTTGCAATTTTCTATGACATTCATATTTATTTTATATTTTTAGGCGAAATTTACGAACAATTTTTCCAAAATGCTTCCAAGGGTATTGTCATTTAATATTTCGTCTTTAGAAAAGCGTTATTTTCTCTGGTATAATCCCTAGCCACCTAACTTCTTTCAATGTATTGTAAAGCGCCAGAGATAGACGAATCGTTCCGCCAATGCCGAGCGCATGCATCAACGAATTACGCATAGTGATATCCGGTGTTTTCGGTCACTCAAAGTTTTTTAAATGGAATTCACGGAGAATAAAATTGCTAGAAAATTAAATCGAACGTGGGCGATAGGCGGGCGGTGCATTGTTATCGATGGGAATTTTTCTTAAAAATATGGATAATTTTGTCCATGGCAGTGACCAGTTGCTCAATTTCTTCCAATGTGTTGTAAGGCGCCAGAGATAGACGAACCGTTCCGCCAATGCCGAGCGCATGCATCAACGGTTGCGCACAGTGATGCCCGGCTCGTACCGCAATTCCCTCGCTATCAAATATACTGGCCACATCGTGGGGATGCGCGGATCGATGAATGAATGAAATAATTCCCGTTCGCTGATTGTTCGGCTTGAGAACCTCAATGGACGAATTTTGTCCCAAAATTTCCAAAACATGCCCCTTGAGTCCCTCGCCATATCTTTGTGCCTCAATCCAATCTATCTTCCCGAGAAATCGAATCGCTTCCCGTAGCCCCGTAACTCCAACAACATTCGGCGTACCTGCTTCAAAACGAGTAGGAATCTCGCGGAATAAGGCCGGTTGATCGAAGGCTACGCGATCGACAATCCCTCCGCCTAAGTGGTACGGCTGAAAATGCTCCAGGTGTTCGGCGCGGCCATAGAGAAATCCAATTCCCATCGGCCCAAAAGCCTTGTGCGCGGAAGTTGCAAAGAAATCACACTCCATCTCCCGTACATCAATCGGTCCGTGTCCCAATGATTGCGCGCCATCGACGATGCAAAGCGCTCCAACCCTATGCGCCATCTGGGCAATTTTTTTTATCGGATTAATCGTCCCTAAAACGTTTCCAATGTGCGCAATGGAAACAATCCGCGTGCGCTCCGAAAGCTTGTGCCCAAAATCATTCCCGTCGAAATCGCCCGCTTCCGTCATCGATACAATGCGAATCGTCGCCCTAAGCCGCTGCCATGGAAGAATATTAGCGTGGTGTTCCTGGACAAATAAAATAATTTCATCTTCCGTTGTGAGAGATGCGAATTGGGATGCTAGAAAATTGATGCCTTCCGTCGTCCCCGAATTGAGAATGATTTCCCGTGGCTCGCGAGCGTTGATCCAATGGGCGATTTCTCGGCGTGTAGACTCGTAAATTTCCTCGGCCTTCGCACTGAGATCATATATCCCGCGGTGGACGTTAGCGTTAGTTGTGCGCAGATGGTAGGCCATTGCTCCGATGACACGCTCCGGTAATTGAGTTGTGGCCGCGTTATCGAAGTAAATCAGAGGCTTTTCAAAACGATTGTGACCACTTAAGATCGGGAATTCCTGGCGAAAGGCGTGAACATCGAAACTCATAGCGAGATTTGTCTAGCCCTTTAGAATTTTTTACCGTTGTCAAGCTTTTTTATTTTTTAGTGTTATTCCCGTGGATGAATTCCCATCCCGAAGATATGATAAATAACAGTTCAGTGTGTGGCGGAAAATTTTACGCGCCGCTTGCTCCCACCCTCTACCTTCCAGTCTTGAAAGAATTTCAGGACCTATCAAGTCGTTTCTGAAAAGATAATTTTCAAAAATAAAAATATTTTGTATTTTCTTCTTGACATAATTCATAAAATCGCGACAATCGCTTCATGATTGATTTGCAAAGCAACAAAGCGTAAAAAGTAAAAGTAAATCTTTTACGTTAGTTGAGATTGTTTTTACTATTGCCATCATCGGCATTTTACTAGCCATTCTTCCGCCGGCAATGAGTGCCATCAAACTCGGCGCACAAAAGGCAAAGGATCAATCCAACTTGCAAAAAATTGCCGAAGCTTGGCGCGGAGCCGTGATCGATCGCGGCTGGATAATCGATGGTGAAAGTGGCGGAAATATAAAATCTACCGATTTTGCAGAGCAATTGGCCGGACGAGATAATGGGAAAAGTATCTCGGATATGATTTTGAATGATCCCTATGTTTGGATTTCTCCAGGCGATAAATATGCCTCAAGAATTCAAAAAGAATCACTTTGTATTTTAGTGGATGATTCTGTCCGATTCGCTGACGCTTTTATGGAAGTTAATGGCAATTTTATGGTCTCGGGAAAATACCTACTTAGTTATTGCATCGTATGTAGGTTGCCCGGGAATGTTCCTCTCGATACGACGCCGCTCGGTTTTACGCGTGGACTTAACAAAAATGGAAAGTGGGATGAAAAAGCTAGCCTATATGGCTCGAAGGGCGGCTATGTCGTTTTCTGCGATGGTCACGTCGCGTGGTTTGACGGCAGTAAGCCAGCACGATTCTTGAAATGGGGTGGGTCGGGTGTTACACGACTGATATTTGTGAAGCAGTTCCTGGTGGCACTTGGATTACATGTGCCCACGATTATGATAGAATTCAAGCAGCTTACTGGGGCGAAGATGCTAAAGCCATCCTCAGTTCCGCCGGTATCGGTTGATGATTGAAAATTTTCACGTGCCGCTTGCTCCCACCCTTGAAAGAATTTCAGGGCCTGTCAAGTCGTTTCTGAAAAGATAATTTTCAAAAATAAAAATATTTTGTATTTTCTTTTTGACATAATTCATAAAATCGCGACAATCACTTTATGGTCGATTTGCAACGCAACAAAGCGTAAGGAGCAAAAGTAAATCTTTTACATTGATTGGAATCGTTTTTATTATTGCCATCACCGGCATTTTACATGCCGCTTGCTCCCACCCTTGAAAGAATTTCAGTGCCTGTCAAGTGATTTTTTTGGAATTATTAATACTAGCTTCGTCATTTGGATTTCTAGTATCGGTGAAAGTTGAAATAAATCGCCAGGAATACCTTGAAAAACTGATATCTACTTTCCCTCTTTGAAAAAACCGGACCTCTGCCAAGTGATTTTTTGAAAATAAATCAATAAAAAATAACAAAACATTGATAGATTGCGTTTCCAGTTTCCAAAAAGTAATTCCCGGAATTTTTATTTATACTTTGACAATAATTGCCGAAAAATACGTTTATTCCCATGGACGCGCTCGTCAAACTCGTCGACGGTATCGATACAATTGTTGGACAGGAGTCCCTATCGGAACGCCTATCGCAAAAAAAAATCCTGAAAGTGAAACTTGGTGTCGATCCAACTCGCCCCGATTTGACCTTTGGCCATATGGTCGTTTTCAATAAATTGCGCCAGTTTCAGGATCTCGGCCACGAAGCAATTTTGCTGATCGGCGACCATACTGCTACCATTGGCGATCCTTCCGGTCGTTCTTCGACGCGCCCGGTGTTGACTACCCAAGAGGTCGACCAAAATGCCAAAACTTACCTCGAGCAGGCCTTCAAAATTATCGATCCCGAGAGGACGACGATTCGGCGCAATAGCGAGTGGTTTCGAAGGATGACGTTCGACGATATGCTCATTATTGCCCGTAAAATGACGGTTGCGCGGATGCTTGAGCGGGACGATTTTGCGAAACGCTACCGCGAAAATGAGCCCATTTCCATTGTCGAGTTTTTATATCCTTTGATGCAGGGGTATGATTCGGTCATGCTCGAAGCCGACGTCGAGCTTGGCGGAACGGATCAATTTTTCAATTTATTGGTTGGCCGCGCGCTCCAAAGGGATTATGGCCAGCGGGAGCAGATTGTCATCACGATGCCGCTCATCGTCGGTCTTGATGGGAAGCGTAAAATGTCAAAAAGTTACGATAATTACATTTCATTTAACCATTCTTCAAAGGATATGTTTGGGCGGATCATGTCGATTCCGGACGAAGTGATGTGGACCTATTTCAAGTTATTATTGGAGTATTCTGACGGGGCGATCGAGGCGTTGAAGGGGGGGCATCCCATGGATGCGAAAAAATTTTTGGCTCGATCGTTGGTGGCGCGATTTTACGGTCCAGAAGTCGGGGAGCAAGAGTTAGCGGATTTTGAGGCGGTATTTTCGCATGGAGAAATCCCGGAAGCGATGCCGGAATTTTCGTTACAAGCGATGGCAAAGGATCCGGTTACTTTAGCCGACGCGATGGCATATTCGCAATTTTTTGAAAGCAATCGAGAGATTCGCCGACTCATTGAGCAAGGAGCTGTCAAAGTTAATGGGAAGAGTGAAAAGAATTTTAAGTTTCCTTTACGATCCGACCGCTGTCCCCATGTCATTCAGTCTGGCAAGCGCATATTTTTAAAAGTTATTCCGTAGAAAATAATTAGTGCGTTTATGGCTAATTATTTTTTGCATTATCGCAGTCGAAAAATTATTTTTTTGTAACGGCGATATATCTTTAAATAGATTTTGAGGCGGTATTGCACACAGAGAAATTGAAAAAAAACAAAAAGGATTTTAAGATTCCTTTATAATTCGACCGCTGTCCCCATATTATTCAGTCCGGCAAGCGCATATTTTTAAAAGTTATTCCGTAGGAAATAATTAATGTGTTTACGGTTAATTATTTTTTGCATTATCGCAATCGAAAAATTATTTTTTTGTAACGGCGATATATCTTTAAATAGATTTTGAGGCGGTATTGCACACAGAGAAATTGAAAAAAACAAAAAGAATTTTAAGATCCTTTTACGATTCGACCGCTGTCCCCATGTCATTCGGTCTGGCAAGCGCATACTTTTAAAAGTTATTCCGTAGGAAAATGATTAATTTATTTACAATTGAATCTTTTTTTTTACACTAATGCAATGAGAGTGCATATATTATTATCGGAGATCGTGGTCGGATTTTTTCTGATCATCATTTCGTCATGGGGCAGCGGAGCGATTCCGATTTTTCCACTACGTAAAATGGGACAGCGGCTACCATGGGGGCATATTTCAACGCTAAATGAAATGCAGGAACAGTCCAAAAGTAAGGGTATTTTTGCGCATACTTTAGATCATATTGAAGAATTTTACGGGATAACGGTGGATGAATTTCGCCAACTACCGCTAGCTTTTCGGAGGCGAATTGTGAATTTTAAAAAATCATGTAATTTACATACGATGCGGGAAATTAATAAATTTTTGCATGAATTTTTGCGAACGATGCCATTCTATCGGCATTACGTCGTCGAGCGAACATTTTTCAAGGCGATTTGTTTTATCATCCAAAGTTCCGACATTCAGCATAATAGTAAAATTTGTGAGCTTTTAGAGGCCATTGAGCGCGAATTTCGAGAGGTCGAAGAGTTTATTTGTCCGCTTCCCCGCTATCCATTATTTTCCGAAGTGATGCCTTGGCACGATGATCCTTTGGGCGGCGCCATTGAGAAAGGGGATCCGGATGCGTTCAAGGAGGACTTGACGCGTTGTCTTGCAGCCGATTCCATCCACAATGTTTCTTCCGGCGATACGGCGGGGTTATTCGCAATTTACCAACGAGTGGCCGAAAATGAAGGCGTGTGGGACGACGAAATTGCTGATTTATTTCAAGAACTTGCGAAAAAATATCCCCCAAAGAATCGGAGTTATTAAAATTTTGTTATAGATTTTACAGATTGATTGATTGTAAAAAAAACAAATCGCGCGGGACAGTAATTTTTAAATTTAAATCTCTGTTTTCAAGAAATTTAATAGTCCCAGAAAAAACGCCAGAATCATCGGTTAAATGACGCCCCAAACGAATCGCGGCTTTGTAATCTTTGAAAATTGCCGGGAAATAAAATGCCTGAGGAGTCTCTAATGCCCAAAGCGTCTCGCGAATCGGATAACTTCGCTGTGCCATTTCGGTCACTTCAACGTTTGATAATGAATTTTTTGTTATATCGTTACTACTTTTTGATGTGACTATAACCGTCGTGTCGGTCGGACGATGTCCCAATACAACGCCGCAATCCTCGGAAAGAAGCGCGTCAATGCTCAAAATATGCTCCACCGTCACCAGTGGCCGCGCCCCATCGTGAATGTAAACAAAAGCCTCAACAGAAAATTGTTTGTAAATTACTTCGAGTGCGCCGTAGACGGAAAGTGCCCGCTCTTGACCCCCAGAAATCCACGCGACCTGCGATAAGACCTCCGCTGAATAACGGTTTTTTAAAAAAATTTCCAACTTTTCTCGCTGGACAATATCGCGGTAAACAAAAAAATAACGATCGAAAATCCCCGCGCTGCGAAAAGCTTCAAAGGAGTAAGCTACAATCGGCCTGCCATCTATGATCGCAAGACACTTGTCCTCGCCCCCAAAACGACGGGATTGGCCCGCCATTAGTATGATCGCATAGCGCTCCATGGGTTACGATTGGCCTTTTTTCTTCAAAATAGCGGCAATAAAAGCCGAAAAGAGAGGATGGGATCGCTGCGGTTTCGATCGGAATTCAGGGTGAAATTGTACCCCGATAAACCAAGGGTGATCCCTTAATTCGAGAATCTCGACCAGGTCAAAATCGGGATTGATTCCCGCAAAAATCATGCCCCGCTCTTCAAATTGTTGGCGGTAATCGTTATTAAATTCGTAGCGATGGCGATGGCGCTCGTTGACATAGGCGCTTCGATAGGCTTCATAGGCCTTCGTCCCAGGAATTAATTTGCAAGGATAACTGCCAAGACGCATCGTTCCGCCTTTTTTCTTGATATTTCGTTGGTTTAACATCATGTGGACCACCGGATGAGACGTTTCCGAAACCATTTCCGTGCTATTGGCGTCGTCGTAGCCAAGGACGTGCCGCGCAAACTCGATCGCCGCAATCTGCATCCCTAAACAAAGCCCAAAATAAGGAGTGCAATGCTCCCGAGCAAATTTGGCCGCCAAAATTTTACCTTCAATTCCTCGATTTCCAAAACCTCCCGGTAGCAAAATGCCATCGATATCGTTGAAAAATTCATTCGTTTCATCCGTTTGTTCCAGCTCCTCGGCGTCGATGACCTCAACGTTGACTTTGCAATCATTTTGAATACCACTGTGGGCAATCGCCTCGTATACCGATTTATACGCGTCTTTGACATCGAGATATTTCGCCACAAGCCCTACCGTACATTCGCGCTTCGGAAATTTTACTTTTTCTACAATATTTTCCCATGGCTGTATATCACACGGTTGTGCCTTAATATGAAGCTTTTCACACACGATGTCGTCGAGTTTTTCGAAGTGAAGCAAAGACGGTAACTCATAGATCGAAACCTTTAAATCGAGCTCCTCAATAACGGATTTTACGGGAACATTACAAAACAAGCTGATCTTTTGACGCATGTCATCGGAAATCGGAATCTCCGTTCGACAAATTATAACGTCCGGTTGAATACCAATCTCTCGTAATTTGGCGACACTTTGCTGCGTCGGCTTCGTTTTGAGTTCTCCCGCTGCTTTCAAAAATGGAATGAGCGTCACGTGGACAAATAAAACGTTTTCGTGTTCCCGTTCGAGTGCGATTTGGCGGAGAGCCTCTAAAAAAGGAAGTCCCTCTATATCACCCGTCGTTCCACCAATTTCAGTAATCACGACGTCCGCATCCTCGCCCGCTGCGTAAATGCGCTCCTTGATTTCATTGGTAACGTGGGGAATGACTTGAACCGTCTTGCCCAAATAGTCGCCGTTGCGTTCCTTCTGGAGTACCGATGCGTAAATTTGACCGGAAGTGAAGGTGTTTTTTTTCGATAAAATCGACGAAGTAAAGCGCTCATAGTGGCCAAGATCGAGATCCGTTTCTGTCCCATCGTCGAGAACATAGACCTCTCCGTGTTGCGAAGGATTCATGGTCCCCGGATCAATGTTTAAGTAGGGATCAAATTTTTGTGTGCAAACTTTCAATCCACGACACTCCAGAAGCGCTCCTAAAGAACCCGCCGTAAGACCCTTCCCCAATGATGAGACCACTCCTCCCGTGATGAAAATATACTTCATTGAAACTTAGAGATAAACGAACTTTTGCCGGATACAAGGTAAATGTTTGAATGGAGGTTGTTGGGGGCAAAAGCTGCGCGGTTCCCGCGCAAGGATAGAGGATTCTCCCCTATCCTTCAAGGGGCGTAGCCCCTTGAGCTTTTGCCCCCGCGCCCGCAGGGCGCCCTCTAGGATACGAATTTTCCATTTCTCCGTGAGAGCATCCAATCGAAATAAGCAAAAAAGGCTAAATATCTATTTAAAACAATCAAGTTTTAATAAAAAATTGATTAGTCCATTTTCCAGCTAACGACGTCAATGGAGGTATTGTTATTACCGACGGTAAAAATCGCGACCTTTTCGCGCAATCCGGTGGAGGGAACTTTTTCCTTGATAGTTGTGTAAGCCGTATCGTTAAAGGCAGATTGGGGGATTACCGCATTGTCATCGGAATCATCTTCGACGATGAGGTGGATGTCACGGTTATTGAAGCGATCGGCCAATATGCTATAATCGATGGTACCGTCGGATTTTTTTAAAAAGTCGTCATCGGAGAATTCGACGAATTGTGTTCCATTAGGGTTGAGGTATTCATGGGCCGAAGAGAGGGCATCGCCATCGATATCCTTACCGGAGAGCGCGCGAATGAGATTTTCCGAGGATGTTGTGGAGAGTGTAATGATTTGGTCGGCATTGAGGGCTGTTCCTTGCGTTACAATCTGAGGAAAATAGCCGTACTCGCGGTAGTAGGCATTGAGGCCGAAAACGTAGCGACTGAAGTGGATTTTCGATTGGTTAGCATACATCGAGCGCTTAACTTTACCAAATGTTGGCAGAATAAGAGAGGCTAAAACTGCGATTGTTGCGATAACAACGATGAGTTCCAGCGTTGTAAAGGCACGATTTTTTTTACTATATTTCGAAGAAAAACGGGGATACATTGACAAAGAAAATATAATTAAAAAAGAAAATATAAGCAATGAAAAATTACAAAAAGCCCCCATTGGTCAAAATGATATCACCGTTGAATTGACCGCTGACCTTACCTTCACCGCTGATGGCTACGCCTTTGGAAATCGTCGATTGGCGCTGTGGATCTTGCTGACCTTTGGGGCCTTTGGAAAGCAAAATATAGGAAGGGTTTTGCCACGTGCCATCGTCGGAGCGCAGTTTATGGTAGTAGATATAATCGCTGAGAAAGGGGTCGACAAATTTGCCGTCAATTTCTTCGAGCGAGGTCACAACGAGGTCAATTTTTTTTATTGCGGCGGGTACATTGCCATCGGGATCAATATTGCCGTGGAGTGCGGAACAGAGGATATCGCCTTGGTCATCGTTATGGCTTATAATTTTCGGGTAATCGCCATGGAGCTCGTAGTATTCTTCGAGCCAGTTGGCGATTTGCATCATTTCGGTACGGGTACGGATTTGTTTTTCCCTTCCTTGGAGGGTTTGCCGGATTTTTAAAATGCCGGCGATGACAATGAGAAAGATCGAAATCGTACAAATGGTTTCAATGACGGTAAAGGCCATGCGGCTGGATATCCTAGTTTTTCCAGTATTCATTATTTATGCTAGAAAATTTTATTCAAAGTGAGGCCGATGCTTGAACTCTTGTCATTTTTACCATAGCGACCGGAGAAATGGAGGTTAAGAAAACAAGATTGTGTGCAGTGGAAATGGATGCCCGCCGTGACGAGTAATTGTTTCTTGGCGAGGGCAGATCGGGTAAAGTTTTCCGCGGTATTATTTATTTCAATTTCTCCGCCTGACCAGCGTTTACGTAGATCACAGTTCGCGCCGATGAAGCAATGGGCGTAGAATGGTTGGCTATCTTTTTCGCATTTGATGCCGACAATGCCGTCGAATGATTTTAAACGTAGGGCGTTTTGCGACCACTCTTTAGCTCCGTTTTGTTTGAGATGATCGCTGCGTAGGGCCACGTTGGGACCGATCTTAAATCCGTGCCATTTCCATGGATAGTAGACGTCGATTTTGCTATGAAAGATGCGATGATGGTGGGTCAAGCGATCGAAGGCGAGTCCCTGGAGGGTGAGATTTTTGCAATCCGTGTGCGATGTGCCGAATCCCAGAATCGATGTCGTCGAAACATCGAAGCCCCAGATATGAAAATTGCAGTAGTAGCCGGCGAATCCCGTATCCAAATGGCTTTTTGAAAGATGGTCATAGCTGTAATCGATATGTGTTCGGGTCGTACCGCCAAAAAATCCCACGGCGCAGGTCCGTTTAAGGATGAAGTTGTCATAGGAAAAATCGAACCCTACGAGCGCAGCACCACCATCGGAGTCATAATATTTTCCATCGCCGTTGGTATAAGCGATGGTTCCACAGATTTCGAATGGGCGTGTATTTTCCTGGGGAAAGATTTTTTTGGCTTCCAACGAGTGTTGGGTGATGATACTATCAAGGGTGGACACGCCATGTTTCAACAATGAAGCGAGTTCCGTGTAAGGACTTTCGAATCCACAGGCCACACCTTTTAGCAATAAACAGCTCCCGAATATGATTTTTTTATGCAACATCCCTCAAGGAGAAATATTTAATCCGCGAGAATAATCAATGAAGAAAAATCTTTTTCATTGATTAATTGTTTAGAATTGTATATTCCACCATTGGTTTGTGTGGTAGTATTTGTGAGTGTGGCATTAACAATTAATCACCTATCCATGGCCTACGGTGAACGTATCGTCATGCGCGATCTCAACTTCGAGGTTCAGAGTGGAGAAATTTTTTTAATTATTGGTGGTAGTGGTTGCGGCAAGAGTACGCTTTTAAAACACCTCGTGGGAATCATACCCGTTGCCGATGGTACGATTTTCTATGGCGATACGGATGCCAATCGCGTCTTGGAGTCGAAAAATATTGCCCAAAAATTTGGCATTCTCTACCAGAGTGGAGCCCTTTGGAGTGACCTCACCATTGGAGAAAACGTCGCCTTACCGTTGGAGTACTACACCCATTTGTCGTCAAAAGAAATCAAGGATCTCGTTTCATTCAAGCTTTCCTTAGTTGGATTGCAGGGGTGCGAGGACCACTATCCCTTCGAGCTTTCCGGTGGGATGAAGAAGCGGGCCGGATTAGCGCGGGCGATGGTTTTAGATCCGGAGTTTTTATTTTTCGACGAGCCTTCTGCGGGGCTAGATCCCCTAACATCGAAGCGTTTGGACGATTTAATTTTGGAGATTCGCAATTGCTTTGGTACGACGATTGTGATTGTCACGCACGAATTGGCAAGTATATTTGCGATTGGCGATCGTGCGATCTACCTCGATGGAGAGACCAAAACGGCGTTGGATATTGGGACGCCGGAGTGGTTGTTGCACCACGGCGATCGACAGGTTCGCCAATTTTTATCGCGCGGAGAGAGTGATGACTAAGAAAGTGAATTTATTTGCGATCGGCGTATTTGTTATGGGGGCGTTGAGTCTTTTTGCTATTGCGATTGCCATTCTTTTTCGCGGGAGTTTTTTTAGTCACACGACCTCCATTGTTTTGTATTTCAATGGTTCGCTCAATGGTCTCGATATTGGTTCGGCGGTAAAATTCAAGGGAGTACGCATTGGCAATGTGAAGGCGATCGATATCGTTTATGATGCTGATATCGGGGTTGCGACGCCTGTTATTGCGGAGATTGATACCTCTGTTTTTTCTCCTTCGGCCCAATTACTTTCCAAACTCGAGCGCGATCAATTCTATCAAAATCAGGCCATGAATGGTCTTGCGGCGAAGTTAAGCATGGAGAGTTTTGTGACGGGAAAACTTTTCGTTGAACTCGATTACTATCGGCCGAACAAGTTGCGTTTTTATGGGAAAAATAAGACAAATTTCCCTCAAATCCCTACGATTGCATCGGAGATTGAGAAATTTATTTCCAATGCGGATCACATGCTCAAGCAGTTTGGCCAGATTGATTTCAAGAATATTTCGACGCGCTTGGTTTCGATTTTAACGAACTTTGATAATCAGCTTCAGGGCATTGATTTTCGCGAATTGGTTCACAATATTTCCAATGGAGCGATCGCAATAGAGACGTTTTTTAATTCGGATAGTATGCAAATGCTCATCGAACGTCTTTCGGCGACACTCAGCGATGTGCAAAAATTTTTAACCGACGCATCTGGGGTTGTGGATCAATTTGGCGTAGACTTTGGCATGGCAGCGGAGGGGCTATGTCAAGCTTCCGGTCAATTTCGGGACACGTGCGGGCATATTTCGGAATTGATTGGTCCCCAATCGGATTTTCGTGGGAGTGCCAAAGATTTCCTTTTGCAGGCGAATAAGACCTTACAATCGCTGCGCTATCTCCTGAATTTGTTGAATAAGACGCCGAATGCACTTTTGGCTGGAATTGATTATGAAGACTAGATTTTTTTTGTATTACGAATTGTTGATGTTTTTTTTATTCTGTTCGGGGTGTACACTTTTCAAGACGACTCCCGATCGGACGCGTCTATTTGACATTGGATTTCGGGGGACGCAATCGGCGATGTCTTCGGTAGACAGTGCAAAAATTTGTCTTATTTTGGGGAGTTTTCCGGATTATCTCGATGGATCACCGATCATCACGAAGATTGGTGAGCATGAATTGAAAAATAATCCGCGCTATCGTTGGGCCAAACCGCTTTCGGAAACGATTCTTTACATTGTAAAACGCAGTATTTTGCAAAGTTTTTCGAAAGTTTACGTCTATGAATTCCCCAAAGATACCATGGATAAGATTGATTTTACGCTATGTTTAGACGTCGATGGGCTGGAGATTTGCGAAGTGACGCAGCGGATTATCTTTAAAGGGACGTGGACTTTTTTAGATGCGAAGCAACGGAATATAACCCATGCTCCATTTGAATTTTGCGAGTCATTTGATGATTTTTCGGATCGTTACGGAGAAATAGTGGCCAAGGTGGAGCAGGTTATCCATCATTTAGGCGACGCGATTGTAAAGGAAATGGATCTTATTTTTCTAAAAAGAATAACGGGAAATAATCCCTAGCAAGCCGTTTGGGATGCGTTTAAAAGAAGAAGAGAATATTAGTGGAGAGAGGCGTCGCATTTCTTTTTTTGATATGAATGATAGAAATAAGAAGAAATAGTGGCCAAGGAGGAGCAGGTTATCCATCATTTAGGCGACGCGATTGTAAAGGAAATGGATCTTATTTTTCTAAAAAAAATAACGGGAAATAATCCCTAGCAAGCCGTTTTGGATGCGTTTAAAAGAAGAAAAGAATATTAGGGGAGAGGCGTCGCATTTCTTTTTTTGATATGAATGATGGAAATAAGAAGACTGATTGCGGAACCTAAAAGAAGAATACGCGTCAAAATAAAATATGAACCAAAACTCTTTTGAGAATAACTGAACGCCGATGGCGCAATGGCGGCAAAAAGAGAGACGATCAGTGCCACGCTAGACATGATGTGCCCAAGGTGTTTCCGGCCAAAAAGTTTGGGCCAAGGCGCCGCAGAGGCGATTCCGTAAAGCGACCAGTTAAATCCACACAAGCAAATAAAAGGCCATAATCCCCACGATTGGCAAACGTTTTCTAAAAAAAACATCAGAGCCGCATTGGTCGAAAAAATTGCGAGTAAACAGCAGCGAATTGAAGATCGATCCTGAAGAATACTGAATAGAACTCCCGCAATCGCGCTGACTACGGCGGCAAATGGAAAAATGTTCAGTGGATTGGCAGTGCAGGCGTGGGCCTCGCGAAAAATATCGACGATGTGAATCTCTAAACCCGTTGAAGTAAAAGTCGACGTCGAAACCGCTAGAACAAAAATCCAAAAATCAAAGGTACCAAGTGCCTGACGCAACGTGTAGTCGCGCGCAACAATTGGATGATCACTGTTGTTTTTTAATCCATCTCGATTGCTGCCAACCGACTGAGGATTGTCGCGACATAGGGCCCAAATAAAAGGAAGCATTACCAAAAGAATAATGAGGCCTTGCGCCATCCAAGCCGTGAGGTAGCCCAATTCTTCGATTAAACGGTGAATAATCTTCGGCGCACAACCAAAGGTAATGGAAACAAAAATACCGGAAATGCCAATCATGGTGCAACTTCTTTTATCGTACCACTGGAGAAGCATCATGCGACTGGCGAGCGGGATGAGGTTTTGTCCGCATAGTTTTAGTAAAAAAAGTCCCGGGAAAAGTATGCAAGTAACGGCGACAAAGTGCGAGGTACAGCCTTCCACCGAGGCGATGGCAGAAGCGATGTGGCCCATGAAAAGCAGTGTTAATCCCAGCATTAATGTGGCATAGGTAACGGCTCGACGAATTCCGATGCGGTCAAAAAGTGTGCCTAAAAGTGGCAGTAACAGGGCACTGAGCAGGGTCGCGAAGAAAAAAATATTACTGAAATGATTGCGAGAAATGTGTAAATTTTGAATGAGTTCTTCCGTAAAGGGGCAAAGGCCGACGCTATGGCCAGGAATACTAATCATTCGCGCGCAAAGAGAGGTAAAAAAGATGACCAAACCGTAAAAAAATGGTACACGCTTTGGAGCAAAGGGAAAATTTGGGGCAAAAATTTTCGATTTTTTCGACATATGATTTTTCTGGTCCGTATCAATTCTAATGGTTTTGCAAGGATTTTATTCAAATTGGTGTTTAAATGTAGCCATTGCCAGGAGTTGAGGGGCAGGTAGATACTCGAGAATGATAGAGCGAACGGATTCGAGAAAATTTTTGTCGCGGTGGATGATAAAACAGCCGCTTCCGGAACCCGTCAGGCAGGGGGTATGGCCGCGATTTTGCAATTCCGAAAACAGCGCCTTCATTTTTGGATAATGTTTCAAAACTAGGTCCTGGAAGGAATTATAGACGAATTTTTTATATTCCGACGCGGCAAGTAGGCGTTGAATGGCCGTTTTCGCATCGGGGTAGAAGGTAGGATTTTGTCGGAATTGGTCGTAGGCCCATTGGGTCGAAATGGAAAAATCGGGACAGAAAAGGAGCACGGAATAGTTTGTTATATTTTGGCCAAAATCTATGGGGAGTGGCGATAAAATTTCTCCGCGACCGCTCGCCAATTGTGGTGAATTTTTAATAAAAAACGAACAGTCGGCACCAATTTTTTTAGCAAGAGAAGTCAAATATTCCTCCGAAAGAGGGAAATTATAAAATTGGTTTAGGGCTTTCAGCGTACAGATTGCGTTGCTACTTCCGCCGCCAAATCCGCTCCCGATGGGAATTTTTTTCCCCACATCCACTCGGAGCGAAAAATTACGAATTCCCGTTTGTTCGCAAAACAGTTCAACGGCCCGAATAATGGTATTATTTTTTTGAGGGAATTTTAGTGGAGAGTGTTGGAAAATTTCGAGACCTTTGGGCGACGTATTTTTTTGCAGAGAAAATGTCATGGAATCGCCGAAATCGACGGGCAATAGGATGCTCGAAACAGCACAAAAGCCGTCCGAATGAATCCCATTGATGGCGAAAAATAGATTAATTTTAGCATTCGACAGTACCGAAATCGATTCCATATTACGTGCGATATTGGTATTAATGGTAGGATTTTGTACATTTAAAAAAGGACTTATCGAGCAAATTTTATTGAAAAAGAATAAACCCATAGCCATTTTTGGCAACGGTACGAGTGGACATGGCCTTCAGAAATTGTTAAAAAAAATCGCATTCAAATATATTGTTTACGATGAAGATCCCGAAAAAGGGGAGGCATTTACGGAAAAAAATGTAAAAAATCACGAAATAATCATTTGTAGTCCCAGTTTTTTACCGGATCATCCATGGGTTACCTTGGCCCGCCAGAGTCAGCTGTGGTGCCTATCGGAGCTGGATTTCGCGAGTTTATGGTGCGATGCGTCGATTGTAGCCATTACGGGAACGAACGGGAAGACAACAATTACAACTTTTTTATCGGAAGTATTCAATTGCGCTGGATTTCGAGTGTTCTGTGCGGGGAACATTGGCCGATCATTGGCGGATTTGGTCGCCGCGGAAGCGCTCGCCGCGGACGATCTCATTTTTTGTGAAACGAGTTCTTTTCAGGCAGCGAGCTCACAATTCATCCGTTTTTCCCATCTAATTTGGTCCAATTTTGCTCCGAATCATCTGAATATGCATAAAACAACTTGTAAATATTTTTCAGCGAAATACAATTTATTGACTCGTTTAGATGAATTTTCACAGATCTTTTTGGGGCAGAGCGTGATTCAATGGGCACGTAAATTTCGAGTTAAAATTCCCGGTAAAGCATCGATCGTTGCAGCCGAATGCGACGCCACGGGAACGGCCTTTGAAGACTATCCGCAGCGGGAAAATTTCGCGCTCATTGGAAAGTTTTGTTCCTCCTATAATATTCCTTCGGAGACGGTTTTAGCGGTGGGCAAAAGTTTTCAAAAACCCAAATACCGCCTCGAAAATATGGGTATAATCAAAGGAAATACCTACTGGAATGATTCAAAATGTACCAACTTCGCGGCCCTCGATGGTGCTCTGAAAAATTTTCCGTGGGAAAAGGTAATTTGGATCGGCGGTGGCCAGTCGAAGGGCGAAAAATTGACAGATATTATATCTATTTTGAAAGGGAAAATCGAAATCGCGCTGCTGATCGGTGAAACGGGCATTCCGCTTCTCAATTTGTTGCAAAAACATAAAATAAATGCTATTTATGTGGAAAATATCGAAAACGCAATAAAATGGATAAAAAATGCTTGCTTTTTTGAAAAAAATATCGTATTCAGTCCGGCGTTTTCAAGCTTTGACCAATTTTTAAATTACGTTGAGCGTGGAAAATTTTTTGAAAAATGTATTTTCGATTTGAAATTTCTACATCGTTGAACATGCTCTCACTGTAGGTGATAGAGTTTATATCGATGCATAGGGGGAATAGGGCGTGAGGAATGTTATGAAAAGAGTTTTAGCAAGTATGGCGAAAAAGGGATTGTTGCTGGCTGTTTTGGGCCTGGCTGGCTGTGTGACTCCATTCGGGAGTAGGACCGTTCGAGAACCGTCTCCCGAAGATACGATTATTATTCACAAGGAACTGCCGCAGCCGGTTGCAGCGTCCGTTCAGCGCGTCGTTGCAGCGCCGCGACGGCCAGAGCCAGAACCGGAAGAAGTCCTCATCGTGGCTCAGGAAATGGTTGCGCTTCCCACATCAAAGCCTGTCGGCGCAGAATACACGGTGCGCAAAGGAGATTGTTTGATCTGGATTACTAAAAAATTTCAAATTTCATTGAAAGATCTTTTGGATGCCAATGGGTTGGACCGGAGTGCGAAGTTATCTATTGGTCAAAAACTTGTATTGCCGGGCGTTACGCAGGATCGGGTTGATGCCATGAATTCGGCGCCTTCTGAATATATTGTGAAAAAAGGAGACTGTTTATCTCTCATCGCCCATAAATATGGGGTGAGTGTCCGCGAGCTTCGTTTGGCCAATAATTTGCAAAGTGACCGCATTATTGCTGGAAAGAAGCTCATTATTCCCGAGTGCGGACGCTATGCGGGTCGCGGAATAAAAGAAAATGATAAATCAAAGGTAGCAAAGGAAAAGAAAATTTTTGAGGTCGATGGAGATGGCTATTATACGATTCGCAAGGGCGATTCTCTCTCGACCATTGCTTCCCGGGCAAAGGTAAGTATCCGCGATTTGCAAAATTGGAATAATATTTCTGACCCCGCTAGAATAAGAGTCGGCGAAAGAATTCTTGTGAAGAATAAGACCGTTATACCAGAAAATATGATTAAAAAGGAGCCGACCATTTTACCATCGGCCTATTCGACGCCTCAACCGATCATGCGCGAAACTGATTTTTTTGGAGTGATCGATGAAATTCCTGTGGTGCAAGTTCAGGATTAATGGAAGCTAAAGGACGGGTTTTTTATTTATTGTTACCGATTTTTTTCCTCAACGGCGTGGGATTGTTAGCCCTGTCGAGTGCGAGTTTAATGTTTGTCAATGGGGTTTATTTGAAAAAACAAATTTTTTCGGTGGTATTAGCGTTAATAACTTGTGCTTTTTTTGTCAAAGTACCGCTGCTATGGCTCTTTAAACATCGAAATACCTTGCTAATGTTGGCCTTTGTTGGCGTATTTCTCGTGCTTATTCCCGGAATTGGCCATGTAACCAATGGTGCCCGCCGTTGGATCCATATTTCCGGTTTCAGCATCCAGTTGTCAGAATTTGCTAAAATCGCACTTATTATTTGGTTGGCGGGCTATGTTTGTGAAAATGATAGCTATTGTATTAATTTTTTTAAGGGATTTTTGAAGCCAGTTGCAATTTGTGGCGGTTTAGCTTTTTTGGTTTTATGCGAACCGGATTATGGAACAGCGTTTTTGATGATGAGTATCGTTCTCACCATCCTTTTTTTATTCGGAACTTCCCTGCGCCATCTGCTATTTTTTCTGGTGACGGGAGGAATTTCGTTCGGAATATTGATTCTACTCAGTCCTGTGCGTTTGCGGCGCATTACCTCTTTTTTTGACGTGGAAGAACATCGCTTTGATGCGACTTACCAGCTCTGGCAAGGAATTTTGTGCTTTGCTTCGGGCGGACTCTGGGGAAATGGTATCGGACTCGGTCGGCAAAAATTAGCCTACCTGCCAGAAGCCCATACCGATTTTATCTTCCCTATCATCGGCGAAGAACTCGGAGGTGTATTCGCTATCGCTGTTATTATGTTTTTTTTACTTTTTGTTTCCGTCGCATCGATCGCGCTTTGGCAAAAAAAAGATGCCTTTGTTCGAGCGCTTGGATTGGGCGCAGTACTGATTATTGCGTTTCAAGTCATTATTAATATCGCTGTTGTGACGGGATGCTTCCCGACAAAGGGAATTGCTCTGCCGTTTATTAGCTATGGAGGATCGAATTTGGTGGCTATGTACGCGCTGGTCGGTCTCATTATCAATTGTTTGCGGTCGAACGGTCTTTGCAATGGGACGAAATCTATGCGTCCAGTGGGATGGTTAAAGTAATCCCCCCGGCCCCCCTTTCGGGGGGCCGGGGACTGGGGCAAAAGCCCAAGGCGTCGAAGACGCCTTAGGAAGATGGGGCGAAGCCCCATCTTCTGCGCGCTTCGCGCGCGGGCTTTTGCCCTAAAAATCACAAAGCGTCAACTATCGATGAAAAAATTTTCCCAAAATAGTGAGCAAGTCCGGTGGTACGCGTGATACTTTTTTTATTACTGACGGCGAGGTTATAGGCTTTAGGGTCGCCCACGATGAAGACTTTATTACGTCCGCGGGTGATGGCGGTATAGAGCAAATTTCGTTGAAGCATGACGTAATGTTGTGTAAGGAGGGGGATTACGACGATGGGAAATTCGCTACCTTGTGATTTATGGATACTGATGGCATAGGCGAGGGCGATATCGCCGAGGTCTGATCGGCTTAGTTCCACCGATTCGCTATTAAATTTGACGGAGATTGTTCCTGAATTAGGATCGAAGTGGTAAATTATTCCGAGGTCGCCATTGAAGATATTTTTTTCGTAATCGTTGCGCAATTGGATGACCTTATCGCCGAGGCGGAGATGAGACCATGGGATTTGTTTAACGGGGCTAGTCAAGGCTTGTTGGAGTTTTTCGTTAAGGGCGTCGATGCCGGCGTTACCCCGATGGAGGGGGGCGAGGACTTGGATATCGTTAATTGGGTCAATTTTATAGAGTTTTGGCAAAAGAACGGTACAGAGTTGTTGAATAGTTTGGGTACATTCTTCGGGGGAATTGGTAACGATGAAATGGAAGTCATGTTTAGGCGAGATATGGTCGAGGTCGGTCATTTCGGGGGGGGGCTTTGCATTGCCGGCGATAATGGTATGGGCGAGCTGGACGATTTCGCTATGCTGACCTTGGCGAAAAATTTGTTTCAGATAAGTTACGGAGAAGCGTTGGGAGGCGATGAAATCTGCCAAAACATTACCGGCGCCGACGGAGGGCAACTGGTCGATATCGCCGACGAGGAGAAGGTGAGCGCGATTGGGGATAGCATTAAGGAGGGAGACGGCGAGGCGAGTATCGATCATACTGGCCTCATCGACGATAATAAAATCGGTTGGGAGCTGATTTTCTTGATTAAAGTAAAACTGGCCTGTTTTTGGATTAAATTGTAGAAATCGGTGGATTGTTTTAGCTTCCACGCCCACCATTTCCGTTAATTTTTGTGCAGCCCGACCCGTTGGAGCAGCGAGACCAATTTTTATATTTTTAGCGGATAATATGGCGACGAGGGAGCGTAGAATGGTTGTTTTTCCGGTACCTGGGCCACCGGTGATGATGGATAATTTTTCCGTTAATGCGTAGCGAAGGGCGGCGATTTGTTCATCGGCGAATGTAAAGCCTTCGCGTTTTTGGGCCCAAATGATAGCATTGTCGCAGTGGATGGGTGGCAGTTCGGACTGTGCCGTATAGAGGCGATGGACCTGTTTGACCAGGGTTGCTTCGAGGCTACTCATCGGACTTGTTTGGAGCAAATCGTCGGCGATGACGTTAATCTTTTGAAATTTGATCAGTGTTTCGAGGCGATCGGCAATTTTTTCTTGGCCGATTTCGAGTAATTGTTGAGTGGAAGAAAGGAATTCTTCCCGGGCGCAAGCCGTATGACCGGAAAGTTCGCGGTTGGAAAATGTAAATAAAATCCCCGCATCGATTCTTGCGATATGATTGCTTGGAATGCCCATATTTTTGGCAATTTTATCGGCCGTTTTAAATCCGATTCCATCGATTTCCCGAGCAACGCGGTAGGGATCGGATTGGAGAATTTGTTTTGCCTCTTGGCCGTAGACCTTATGTAAACGTAGGCATAGGGCGTTTGAAATGTTGTAGCTTTGTAAAAAAATAAGCATATCGCGCAGGGCATACTGCTCATCCCAGGCGGCCTTAATACTTCGAGCGCGTCCGATACCAATTCCTGGAACTTCCCGCAAACGGGCAGATTCGGTGGAGATGACATCGAAGGTATCGGCGCCAAAATAGTCGACAATTTTATCGGCATACACCTTTCCGATGCCGTGAATAAGTCCGCTACCGAGGTACCGACGAATGCCATTGACGTCCGTCGGCAGGGTCGACGAAAAGGATTCGACAATAAATTGACGGCCAAATTTTGGGTGTTGCGTCCAGTTGCCCGTGAGGAGGAGCGTTTCGCCGCAGTTGACGCCGGGGACCTTACCGCACGCTGTAAAGGTTTGCCGTGTGTTGTTTTCTTCGTGCATTTCCATGATGGAAAAAAACGTTTCCTCATTGCGAAAAATGATGCGTTCCAAAATACCTTTTACACTTTCAGCCAAAGATTCCTCCTTTACCCATATTGGGAAGTTTTGAAGAAATTCAAGTTTTTGAAAAAACTTATTGGCGAAGGGATTTTTTACATGCCGCTTGCTCCCACCCTCTACTCTCCAGCCTTGCCGCACTTTTTATTGTTGTCAAGTTTTTTTAATATTTTTTTAAGTGATGACGGTGCTCGAGGAGGGACTCGAACCCTCATGCCTTGCGGCACCAGATCCTAAGTCTGGCGTGTCTACCATTCCACCACCCGAGCTTATTTTCGCAGTGTAGGAGCGCTTTCATCGATGTCGACCAAATTTTTTGAAAAATCGGCCAATGGCATCACATTTTATAATTCGAAATTAAAGGTCAACTTTTTTGGGAAAATTTCTTTCATTTATAAATAATATTTCACTTTTCCATAAGAAAAACTTCTACTTATGATTTTTTCATTTTATTTCTTGAATTGGGTATTGTTTTTTTTATATAATAGGGGAGCAAAAATTATGGAGATGTTAATCATTTTAGTAGTAGGGCTTGGTATTTTACTATTTTCGAGTATATTTACCGTTGAGCAACAAACCTGTGCCATCATTGAGCGTTTTGGAAAATTTCATCGCATTGCCGGGCCGGGACTGAGTATTCTCATTCCGATTATCGATCAAATTCGGCTCCGTTTATCGCTAAAAATTTGCCAGCTCGATGTAAGTATTGAGACTAAGACCCAGGACAATGTATTTATCAATCTGATGGTCTCGGTACAATATCGCATTTTACCGACAAAAATTTACGAAGCGTTTTACATGTTACAGAATCCGACGAAGCAGATTGAGGCATTTGTTTTCGATGTTGTTCGGGCGCAAGTTCCGAAGATTTTGCTTGACGATGTTTTTGAGAAGAAGGACGACATTGCGAATGCGGTCAAGTCGGAATTGTCCGATGTGATGGCGGAGTTTGGCTATGAAATCGTCAAAGCTCTTGTGACGGACATTTCGCCGGCAAACAATGTCAAAGCGGCGATGAATGAGATTAATGCGGCGCAGCGGGTACGAGTTGCGGCTACGGAGAAGGGTGAGGCGGAAAAGATACTCAAGGTGAAGCAGGCGGAGGCGGAGGCGGAGGCGAGTATTTTGCATGGAAAGGGTCTTGCGGGGCAGCGGCACGCGATTGTTTCGGGCTTGAAGGATTCTGTCGAAGAGTTTGTGCGCCAAGTTCCTGGACTTTCGCAGAAGGATGTCATGGAGATGGTCCTTTTGATTCAGTACATTGACACGCTGAAGGAGATTGCCGGTTCGTCGAAGTCGAATGTCATTTTTGTTCCCAATTCTCCCGGAAATGTTGCTGATTTAGCCAATCAGTTCCGCGAATCGATTATCATTGGCCAGCAGATGAGTAAAATGGAATGAGAAAAATTTATAAATTTCCCGAAAAAACCATCCATCCAAAGGGAGGGTCCGAGAGGCTCTCCCAATTTTTGTTTGTACTAAATTATTTTGAAATTTTATTATTTTTTTAAGATATTCTCGCTGATTTATTTCAATTTCCTCCGGTACTGGAAACTTAAATGACAAGGCTACCATTAATATTTAAAAAAACAACTTGACAGGTATTGAAATTCTTCCAAGTTTGAAGGGTAGAGGGTAGGAGCAAGCGGCATGTGAAAAATAGAGCGTAAATTTTTTAGAATTAATTAATAGTTTACTTATTTCCCGACGCAAAATTGATTAAAAATTTTCCCGAGCATTTCTTCGGTACTGTATTGACCCGTGATCTGGCCCAACATTTCCAAAGCCAATCGCAAATCACTGGCGCATAGTTCGTAGGATTGTTGATTATCGAGAACATTTTTTGCGGAAGCGATCAAGTCATGAGCCGTTTGAAAAATTTCCCGGTGGCGCTCGTTAATGGCAATTGTTGTCGCCGTGGGGACGAATTTATTTTCCCGAATTTTTCCTGCAATGGTCGCTTTTAAAACATCAATTCCCATACCGTGTTTAGCAGAAATGGATATTTGCGAAAAATCTTTCAGTGTCTCCAAAAAGTTTGGTGGTAAATTTTTAGTGAGGTCCATTTTGTTAAAAACAAGAATGCATACTTTTTTTTGAAGTTCATTTACGATTATTTCTCCAATAGGAAGGGGCACATTCTGATCCACAATGATGAGGCAAAGATCCGCGGAACGAATGTGCTCGATTGTTTTTTGAATACCGAGTTGTTCGATAGCGTCATCCGTGGCCCGCAACCCGGCCGTGTCGACAATTTTTATCAAAAAACCTTCAATTGTAATCGTTTCGCAAATAAAATCGCGGGTCGTTCCCGGAATGTCACTCACCAATGCCCGTTCTTCGTTAAGTAGCGCATTGAGTAAACTACTTTTTCCCGCATTTGGATGCCCAACAATCACTACCGAAATACCGTGGAGAAGCGTTTTTCGGAATTTGTGACTGTCGATAATTTTTTTAATCTCATTTAATATTTTGTCAAATTTATCTAAAATTCCACTGTCAAATTCGAGGTTTTCGTCGACAAAATCAATGCGTGCTTCGATCTCCGCAAGCAACGAAAGTAATCCATCGCTAAAATTAAAAATCTTTTCACTGAGTGTGCCTTGCAACTGTTTTTGAGAAACTTCAAGCGCACTCTCATGGGTCGCGTGAATGATGTCCAATACCGCTTCCGCTTGGCAAAGATCGATTTTGTGGTTTAAATAGGCGCGCTTCGTAAATTCTCCCGGTTCGGCCATGCGGCATCCCGAAAGCTGTAAATCCTCAATAATTAAACGAATAATCAATGGATTGCCGTGACAGTCGATTTCCATGGAATCCTCGCCCGTGTAAGAGCGTTCGCCAGAAAAAAATAATAAAATAACTTGATCGAAAACTTTTCCGGAAGTGGATCGGTAATTCGCTAAAAATACGGAATGAGTAGCCAGATTCTCTTTCCCAAAATGCCTTCCCATCAGTGTCCGCGTTAAAGGACCACTCACGCGAATCTTAGCAATGGCCGATACCCCAAACGGCGTGCCTAGGGCGACAATGGTGTCAACCATAGATAATTAACGGGCGGAACGACGCGGTCCAAAACTGTGTATTGGCGTGTTCTTGTGAACAACCGCGTTCTTTAGCCGAAAGGTAATGCGCGCCCTCTCAAGATCGTGGGGACTCATTTCCATCCGTACGCGATCCCCTACCGCTAGACGAATGAAATTTTTGCGCAGCTTTCCTGAGATGTGGGCCAATACATGGTGCCCATTTTCAAGCTCCACACGAAACATCGTTCCGGGAAGCACGGCAAATACTTTTCCTGTTACTTCATTGCAATCATCGGCCATAAATAAAAAAACAATACTTGAATAATATTCCATAGTCTCTAAAAATTTCGTCCCCTTGTCAACATTATTCGTAAATTTTTCCGAAAATTGCCAAAGAACTGTTGTTTAAAGGCTGCGCGTCCTTAGGATCCGTGAGAGGGAAGCTATTCCCGGAGCTGCCCCGCGGCGAAGCCGCGGGGGCAGCCAGCCTTCGGCCGAGCCCGGCCCTTCGGGCCGGGCTCGGCCGTCCAATGAGGTCAAGAAGTTGAGACTCCTTGCGGAGGTCTGGTCTGGGCGGAGCCCTTTGGCAACATAAATTCTATCGACTGCCGCAATATTTTCTCGTATTTGGTGGAGGGATTCTAAAAATGCGTCCCTCACAAGGGTGAAATTTCTCCATCGGTACATATTGCGGCAATATTTGTTTTATTTAGCGGGATCGGTGTTATTTTTTGACATTGTACTCGTAGTGGGAAACGTCATGAAAAGCATGATTGATTTTCTAGTGGGCGGAAAATTATCGGTTAGCAATTGTTTTTTTTTAGTAGTGACGCTGATACCTTCGATGATTTCCTATGCACTGCCCTTTGGTTTTGTAGTAGCGACGCTATTGACATTGGGAGAAATATCTGCGAACAATGAATTAGTTGCGCTCCGGGGTTCAGGAATAGGTCCGTTGAGGATATTTTCGTCGATTTTATTTTTGGCGAGTTGTGGTGTTTGGGTATCGCTTGTGATGAATTTTCACTATGCTCCGCTGGCCATTTCCCGTGTTAAAAGTAAGCTTCAAAACATCATTCGCGAGGAGCCTTTACGTTTTATAACGCCGCAGAAATTCATTCGAGATTTCCCTGGATATATTATTTTTGTGAAAAATTTAAATCAAAAGTGCCTCAATCATTTTCACATTTGGGAACTCGATGAGCAGGAACATGTTGCGACATATATGCAGGCGAAAACGGGAACATTGGGATACGATGCGCAGAAAAATGCTCTCGTTTTGACCCTATTGGACGGGACCGTTGAAAAGCAATTGGAGGGGGAAAAGGTCTCACCATTGGTTTATTTTGAAAAGTTTGCGCTCGATTTACCATTGGATAATATTTTTAAAGAAGCGCGAATGCAAAAAAAAATTCGCCACATGACATTGCAAGAGATGCTGACATTGCGTCGACAAAGTTTGAAAGAATCTGAAAAATATATGGATATTCAGGTGGAAATGCAGATGAAAAGTGCCATGGCCTTTGCGATTTTGACGCTCGTATTGGTAACAATTCCACTGGCGGTGCAACTGGGACGCCGGGAATTGTCGATGAATGTTGCCATTGCCCTATTGCTTTGTTTGGGATATTATTTGGCAATGATGGTGCTATCATTCTTGAAAACGCGACCACATCTTCATCCGGATCTCTTGCTTTGGATTCCTAATATTTTACTGCAAATTTTAGGGCTAAAAATGTGTTGGAAGTTGTGTCGCCGTTGAATGTAATCGAAATTGTAATCCTGTTTTGAAAAGGAAATTATTCTTCGAAAATGTTTTGCAATGGAAATTATTTTTTTATAAATAGCTGTCCATAGTGTGCTATTATGGATGATTTGAAGATTTTTTTGGTGACCATTTTTCACAATTCGGAAGAAAATAATGGGAAAGTACATCATGCGCTGAAAATGTTGGGATATAAACGTTCCTTCGTCCGCGATGGAGAATCCTACGATTTGCCAGATAATATGTTTATTCGTAAAGTTAAGGGCGATAATCCCAGGGAAGTTCAAAACGAAGAAATGCAGTCGGTTACACTGTTGCTTAAAGAAAAATCCATCGAACATGGCGAGTTGGGGTTCTTCGTCGGCGATGATTGGACCGAAATCGTAAGCGTCGAAGGTTAAATTTATATCGCTGTTCGGCGGGCTGGGGCAAAAGCCGCGCGCAAAGCGCGCAAGGCCTGGGGCGAAGCCCCAGGCCTTTCAAGGAGCCTTCGGCTCCTTGGGCTTTTGCCCCAAGGTCCATCGCCCGATAAATTCTTGCGAAAATCCGAGGACTTCTTTTACCCTTAGTCATGTTACGGGCAGGAATTGTAGGATTACCGAATGTGGGAAAGAGCACATTATTCAACGCATTGACGCGCACTCGCAAGGCTCAGGCGGAGAATTATCCCTTTTGCACCATCGATCCGAACATTGGCGTTGTCGAAGTCCCCGATGAGCGCCTAGCCATTTTAAAGCCCATTGCCAAGACGGAAAAACTCGTACCGGCGGCGATAGAAATAGTGGACATAGCGGGTCTCGTAGCGGGGGCGAATCGGGGCGAGGGATTGGGTAATAAATTTCTTGGAAACATTCGAGAGGTCGATGCAATTATACATGTAGTACGCTGTTTTGAGGACGGCGATATTATTCACAGTTCTGGGGGAATTGATCCGATACGCGACATTGAAATTGTCAATACGGAGCTCATTTTAGCGGACCTACAATCCATAGAAAATCAGCTCAATAAAAACATCAAAAAATCTCGGGCAAATGATGCGGAAGCGATTCGAGCCGTCGAGTTATTGCAGCATTTGGAGGAGCATCTCAACGGAGGAAATCCGGCCAATACCTTGGAAATGGGCGATGAGGAAAAACTTTTATTAAAGTCGTTCAATTTGCTTTCTTCCAAGCCGGTGATTTACGCCTGTAACGTGGCGGAGGGGGAAATTAGTAATATATTTACGGAGCGGGTCGCAGTCCATGTGCGGTCCATGCATCATGCGGAATGTTGCATCATTTGTGCCCAATTGGAATCGGATTTGGTTGATTTTTCCGCGGAGGAAGCGCGGACGTATCTCCTCGATTTGGGGGTTAAAGACAGCGGTGTATCGGATTTAATAGGGGCGACTTACCGTTTACTAGGGCTTGCTTCCTATTTTACGGCCGGGGAGATGGAAGTTCACGCGTGGACGTTCAAAGTGGGCATGAAGGCACCCCAATGTGCTGGTATTATCCACGGCGATTTTGAGCGTGGATTTATTAAGGCGGAGGTGGTGAGCTATGAAGATTTGGTTGCGGCGGGATCGTTTGTTGCGGCAAAGGAAGCGGGTAAATATCGCCTCGAGGGAAAAGAATATGAAGTTAGGGATGGCGATGTGATTATTTTTCGTTTTAATGGGTAGTTGATTGGGGCGAAAGCCCAAGGAGCCGAAGGCTCCTTGAAGGCCTGGGGCTTTGCCCCAGGCCTTGCGCGCTTCGCGCGCGGCTTTTGCCCCATTCCGCCCGCACCGCGGCATAATTCAGGGTTCGGATTTGTTTGTGCCTGGGGTTATTGTGAAAGCAATCAGAGATTTAGTTAGGGCGGGATTATTTGTTAGAGCGAGGGAGGCGAACAAATATTGCCTCAAAGGAATATTGCCTCAGAGGAAAAGAATATGAAGTTAAGGATGGCGATGTAATTATTTTTCCTTTTAATAGATAATCATGCAGAAAATCGCATTCAATGAAATCAAGGCAGAATACCCCGATTTATTGGTAATTGCCGGTGAATATTCCGGTGATGAACATGGCGCGACGTTTGTGAGAAAATTAAAAGTGCAATGTCCCCGGTATAATATTTGTGCGATCGGTGGCGATAATTTAGAGGGGACAGGTATCGATTTTTTATTCAATTTGGTAGAATTTTCCGTCGTCGGTATGGCCGAAGTTTTACGCAGCATCCAATTTTTTTCGAAATTTTTAAAAAAAACTTGCGACTGGATCGAAAAATATCGCCCAAAAGTCGTTTGCTTTATCGATTTTCCCGGACTCAATTTGCGCATTGCAAAGGAATTATTTCGTCGAGGTATCAGTTGTAAAGCCGGTGGAAATGTAAAACTTTATCACTATATCAGTCCGCAAATTTGGGCCTGGAAAGCCAAACGCCGCTTTTTTATTGCAAAATATATCGATGCGCTCGGCACAATTTTCCCTTTCGAAAAAGCATGCTACCACGATACCGACCTCGATGTGCAGTTCCTAGGCCATCCACTCCTGGATTCTCCGTTGCCCGTTCGCCATTCTTCCCATGGCCCCATTCTCCTTCTGCCCGGTAGTCGAAAAATCGCCGTAAAAAAAATCTTCCCCATTATGCTCAACACCGTCAATCAACTTAAAAAAATTGGCGAAATTTGTGAATTGGTCGTTCTTTATCCCGATGAGGATATTTTGGAAGTCTTGCAAAATATTTACAAGAAATATAAGAATATTTCCCTCTCCTTTGTGCGCAGCGGTTCCTGTACGATTTCGGCGCGTGCGGCGCTGATGAGCTCGGGGACTATGGCTCTCAATTGTGCTCTCGCCGGCATTCCCAGCGTCGTCGTTTATAAGGCCAGTACCTTGACCTACGGATTGGCGAAATTGTTGGTTAAGGTGAAATTTTTACATATCGCCAATATTCTCCTCAATCGGGAGTCGGCGCGGGAATTTTTACAATTTTCGGCAAAACCGAAGTTAATCTGTCATGCGCTGCGCGATTGCTTGAATGATCCGGAAGTTTTGTCTCAGGCGCAGAAGGATGGGGAAGAATTGAGGCGGTTACTATCGGTTGAATCCCAAAATGATGTGGTATCTTGGATTCGCGACGCTTTGGTCTAAGGGGCGGCCTAAGGGCTGTGCGCCATTAGGAATCCGCGCCAGGAGATCCATCTCCTGGACCTGGATAGAGCCCGGCGCGAAGCGCCGGGCTAAAATAGAAAGAGTCCCCGCGGCTACGCCGCGGGGACTCTTAAAAAGGGGACTCTTGAAAGGAGGTCAAGGAGTCTGGAGTCCTTGTGGGGGTATGGGGGCGGAGCCCTCGAAGCAGCCTAAAAAAAAGAGATTGCGTTTTAAAAAATAAGAATAATTTCCGGAACATATGGCGCAAGTACACCGATATTTAATCACGGGGACTCACGGTTGTGGGAAGTCGACGTTATCCCATCGCATTTGTTCAGAGCTGAAGAAGAGCGGTTATAACGCGATTGTTTTGAGTGAGACGGCGCGGGAGTCTCCATTTCCGATCAACCAGGGACAGACCGTTGAAGCGACCTTATACATTGCATTGAAGCAGGCGGTCAAGGAGTTAGAGGCGATTGCGCATGGCTATCAACATTTGGTATTGGACCGCGGTGTATTGGATTCGTTTGTTTACTCGGAGGCGACGCGGCGGGAAGAAATTTCCGAGGTTGAGGCGGGGTTATTGGAAGCGTTCAAGGTATGGACGGGGAAATACGACGACATAATTTTTGTAAAAAGCGATCATAACAGTACCTTAGAAGCTGATGGAGTTCGGGATACGGATACAGCATTTGCGCAGAGGGTTGAGCGACTTTTCGAGCATTTATTGATGGAAAATTTTCATGATCGGATACGGGTACTGAGTTATGGCGACATGTTAAGGAGCAAGATAAAGATTGGGGGAGCGGGTGAAATTTATTTAGATTATGAGCGACAATATGAATTGGTTTCCTGAGCAGGTGACGCAAGTTATTTTATGGATCGTGATGGTCATTGCGTTATTGGGGTCGTACTACAATGCGACGATGCGGTTAAAGCTGAGTTATACGTTATGGTTATTAACGAATGGGGTTTTAGTATGGCACAATTTTTGCATTGGGGAGCGCCAGCAATGTATTTTATACGCGGTATATTTATACACGGCAATTCTTGGCATAAAGAACACGGTTCACCAAAAGGGCTGGTTATCGCGGACAGCGATTGAAAAATAGGGTTTTGGGTTTATTTTCGTTGATATTTTTCAAGTTATTCCGTTGGCATTTATTTAGGTAGCATTTTTAAGTTATATCGCGGGATATTTTTCGGATTATCTCGAAATAGCGCCGAAAATTTTGCCAAAAATCCTGCGATATATATGATAATTTTGAAGAAAGAATACAAATCCCAGTGGCTACACATCGTGGACAGCGATTGGAAATAGGGTTTTGGGTTTATTTTCGTTGATATTTTTCAAGTTATTCCGCTGGCATTTATTTAGGTAGCATTTTTAAGTTATATCGCGGGATATTTTTTGAATTATCCCGAAGTGGCGCCGAAAATTTTGCCAAAAATTCCACAATATATGTGATAATTTTGAAGAAAGAATACAAATCCCAGTGGCTACACATCGTGGACAGCGATTGAAAATAGGGTTTTGGGTTTATTTCCGTTGATATTTTTCAAGTTATTCCGCTGGCATTTATTTAGGTAGCATTTTTAAGTTATATCGCGGGATATTTTTCGAATTATCCCGAAGTGGCGCCGAAAATTTTGCCAAAAATCCCGCGATATATATGATAAATTTTACCATATTTCCCCAAGTTATCTTGAAGTAACGTTGGAAATTTCTAGACATTGAGCATATGATGGAAATCGCAGACTATCGGGGGCCGACGATGGATCAAATTATTGGCCTGTGCAAGCAGCGTGGGATTATTTTTCAATCTTCGGAGATTTATAACGGCGTCGCGGGCTGTTTCGACTACGGTCCATTGGGCGCTGAAATTAAAAAAAATATAAAAAATATTTGGTGGCAGGACATGGTTCATCGGCGAAGCGACATCGTTGGCCTCGACTGTTCGATCATTATGCATTCCGATATTTGGAGGGCGTCGGGGCACGTGGATGGTTTTTCCGACCCGCTGGTGGATTGTAAAATTTCTAAAATGCGCTATCGTGCCGACCAGCTTTATTTCGCGAAGGTCATCGTTGGGAGAGAAGTCATCGGCTACGTGTCGGTTTTGGAGGACGAAAAAATGCAGTCTGTGGCTGAAAATCAGGCGCAGGATTTGAAGCGAAAGTTGGCAAAACAGGGGGCATTGGCGGAGATTGTTTTACAACCGTACACGGAAGCGCGGCCGGAGGAATACGCATTAATTCCCTCGCCGGCGACGGGGAAGCCCGGGTCGCTAACTGCACCGCGAGCCTTTAATTTGATGTTTCAGACTCATTTGGGAGCCGTTGTCGATGATTCTTCGGTTGCCTATTTACGTCCGGAGACAGCCCAGGGAATGTTTGTTAATTTTAAAAATATTTTAAATACATACCGCGTCAAATTGCCTTTTGGGATTGCGCAAATGGGACGTTCCTTTCGCAACGAAATTACGCCGAGGAATTTTATTTTTCGTTCCCGGGAGTTTGAACAGATGGAAATGGAGTTTTTTATTCAGGACGATGCGGATTGGCAGGAGTGGCATCAATACTGGGTTAAGACGCGTTTCGAGTGGTTAAAAAGCATTGGACTTGGGGAGAATTTTCTGGGATTGGATGTCCATCGGCCGGAAAAACTGGCTCATTATTCTCGGGCATGTACGGATATCACGTTTCATTATCCCTTTGGCGTGCAGGAGTTGGAGGGGGTTGCGGCGCGCGGAAATTTCGATTTAAGGCAGCATCAAAATGCGAGTGGAAAGAATTTGGAATACTTCGACGAGCAGCGGAATCGCAGTTATTTGCCGCACGTCATCGAGCCGGCGATTGGCGTCGATCGTTTATTTCTGGCGGTTTTATGTTCGGCGTACTGCGAGGAGCCGGTGGGAAATGAGATGCGCGCTGTGTTAAAGTTACATCCGCGGGTTGCTCCGATCAAAGCGGCCATATTACCGTTGGTTAAAAATCGTTCAGAATTGGTGAGTTTGGCGGAAAAAATATATCAAAAACTGTCAAAAATGCATCATGTTCAATACGATGAGGGTGGGGCGATTGGGCGCCGCTATCGTCGTATGGATGAAATTGGCACGCCCTACTGCATTACGGTGGATTTCGATTCACTTGAGAACGGGACATTTACGTTGCGCGATCGCGATACTATGGAGCAAAAACGCCTCACAGAGGGCGAGATTATCACATTTCTCGCCGATCGCTGCTTGTGAAATTATTTTAAATCTTGACAATATTTTATTTTCAAGGGTTTTATATTCGGCGTACTGCGAGGAGCCGGTGGGAAATGAGATGCGCGCTGTGTTAAAGTTACATCCGCGGGTTGCTCCGATCAAAGCAGCCGTATTACCGTTGGTTAAAAATCGTCCGGAATTGGTGAGTTTGGCGGAAAAAATATATCAAAAGCTGTCAAAAAAACATCTCGCGAAGGACGGAACTATCACATTTCTCGCCGATCGCTGTTTATGAAATTGTTTCAAATCTTGACAATATATTATTTTAAACGGTTTTATGTTCAGCGTACTGCGAGGAGCCGGTGGGAAATGAGATGCGCGCTGTGTTAAAGTTACATCCGCGGGTTGCTCCGATCAAAGCGGCCGTATTACCGTTGGTTAAAAATCGTCCAGAATTGGTGAGTTTGGCGGAAAAAATATATCAAAAATTGTCAAAAAAACATCTCGCGAAGGACGGAACTATCACATTTCTCGCCGATCACTGCCCGTAAAATTATTTTAAACTTAAATAATATTTTATTTCAAATGATAAAACGTTGCTAAAAGAAAAAAACATATATAATGATTGAGATATGGATATTGATATGGAGGCAACCAATTCCGCAATCGTAAAATACGCGGAATTTCAAAATATAAAGAAGGCTAGCAATTTTGCCAATGAAAGCGATTGGACGCAAGGCGGTTTATGGGGAGGCTCTTCGGGAAATCCTCCTCCATCTCCTGCCATTGAAATTCCTCCCAAAAATAGCTTTCTCTCCTGGAATTCTAAATTATGGATTATTTATAAACTGAATGTCTGCAAAACACCGAAACAACGGATGGATGCTTTGAAAAGTGGATCGTTTAATGGTAATTTGGATCTGACAAGGCTTCGAGAATTATATCATGATAACCGTATTACTGTAGAAGAATTGGTGAAGGCATCGGTCTATGTGCTAAAAAATATCGCAACGGAAGAAAAGGCAATAATGGATCTTCTTCGAGAAATTTTTGGGCTACAATTCCCCAGTGCCTTTTGTAATGAAGTCCTGGCTCATTGTTTGGTCGATCCTGACTTGAAAACTACTCCCATTCTGATTGTAGATATTTCAGAGGAAAATGTTGGTAATGTCAATGCTTCAAACGATTCTTGTACCAATCCCGATCCGAGATTTTGTCGAACAGTGATGGCCGCGAACAGTATCGAGGAAATGACACGAATTTTTGACCATTTTTTTGCGAATGACATAGTTTCTGATGGAGATAGTACGCAAGAAGCACTTTATCATACGGCACAAGTATTTAAGAAAGACATAAATCGCAATGAGTTGGAATTGAAAATTGGCAAAAAAACAGCTAAAATTTATGAAAATCTTATTGACAATAATATGGCAACTCAAGAAGCTTTCGAAAGAGTTTTCAATCATCTTCAAAAATCAGAGGCGGAAGGAGGAGCAGAACTGGATGGAGCGAATGCTTTCTATGTTCTCAAGCAAATTGCATTGGCCTATCGTGGCCAAAATGGTACCGGTGATGGAAGTAATTTAATACTTTTGCCTTTGCAAAAGATTGTTGAGTTTGGTTTATATGTAAAATTTAGTCAGCCCAAAATAAGTATGGAATTCGTAAATCGGAATGGCCTTTATAACCTCGTTATGAAGACGGAAAATTCGTCCATATTAGGCTTGGAAGATATACAAGGCGATGGTAAGTGCTCCTCTTCCGAGATACGCTTTAAGTTTTCTAACGATCCCGAAGGAAAAGACATTCGAACCGGTTTACCCATTGTATCGACGCGAATACCTTCGACGGATGGAACGATTCGATGGAGCTGTCGGTTCCGTGAGAATCCTCCGCGAAAGATAATCTTTTATGGAGGGAATAAACTTGCGGGCGTTTGGTGAAAAATTACTCCCACGGAATAATTTTAAAAATTAATTTAAATTCCAGGCTTGAAATAGGATAAAAAGTGAATAATATATAAATCACCGTGAAGGTGTTTATGAAGGCAATTAAAATAGGTGTATTGTTTTCCCTATTAGGGCTGGCAAATCATGTTCCCGCAACGCAATGGTTTAAATGGAACAGTGGGCAGTCCCGGAACAATGGCCTTGCTTATCCCAATACGCAGTCGTGGAGTGAGGATGCGAAAGAGTATTTCAATGAGAGATGGGAATTATTACGAAAGGGTGAAGAAGGCGATTCTCTCGGCATCAATAGGCTGGATTTTGTGAAATCGGTAGCCTGGATTTTTCAAGATCAAGCAACGGACAAATACGGCTTAGTGGAGATTTTGTGTCGGCAATTCCAAATTCCGTTTGGCAGCATAGCTCACATCGAACTCATAGCCTATTGTTTGAGCAATCCGTTTTTTAGAGATACGCCAATTTTGGTGTTAGATCTTCCGGATGACAGCTACAATAACGTCCTTGCTACAAGAAATCCTTGTACCGATCCCGGTCCGGGTTTTTGTCGAGCAGTTATGGCTGCGGACACTATCGAGGAAATAGCAGAAATTTTTGATCACTTGGATGATAGACCGGGATTTCCCGAAGAACAATTGGCTGTTTATGGAGAAGCGAGGCTGTTGAAACTGGATGTAGCTCGCGGCACTCTAAAATTAATAATAGACGAAAAAGAATTTTTATTCCCCAAAGAAATTTTGAAAGATTCAATGGGGAAAATTAAAAGTACTCAGGAGATTTTTCAGGGAATTGTCGATTATTTACAAATTCCAGAGGAGGAAGAAGGAGCAGGACTGGATGGAGCGAATGCTTTTCTTTTCCTCAAACAAATGGTATTAGCCTTTCGCGGACAAAATGGTGTCATGGATGGAGTGGTTCTAGTGGGTACGCCTTTGTTAAATATTTCCAGTGGTATGCTGCATGTTGAGTTTGACGGTGTTAAAACTAGTCTGAAATTTATAAATCATAATGGCCAGTGTATTCTCGTTGTAAAGACGGAATATTCGTCCTTTAAGAGAGTTTTACATATATTTTCAGGAGGAAGTGAGGTTATTGCCTCCGAAGTACGCTTCAAGTTTCCCGGAGATCGGGAAGTTAGGGACAGTTTCCCCATCCTATCTGTGCGACTCTTTCCGTTTAGGCAAGAGGGAGAAGGGAATGAAACAATTCAATGGTATTCTCAATTACGGGAAGATCCTCCCAGGAAAATAATCTTTTACGGTGGCTGCAGGTTGTTGTCCGAGGAAGATCGACTTTTGAAAGATTCTTGTAAGTTTTAAAAATATTTTCCATTGCTTTGGTTCTGTTCCGTTTGGGCAAGAGGGAGAAGGGAATGAAACAATTCAATGGTATTCTCAATTACGGGAAGATCCTCCCAGGAAAATAATC
>JAISXO010000036.1 GCA_031270475.1 Puniceicoccales bacterium
GGGAGAAGTACAATTTTTTTTATTTTTTGGAAATTATTTTTTCAGAAAAAATCACTTGACAGGGACGGAAAGTGTGGCAAGGCTGGAGAGTAGAGGGTGGGAGCGAGCGGCACGTAAAAGTTTTTCACTCCCATACCTAAACGATCAAAAGAGATCCCCCTGAACCCATTGCGAATCCCCGCGCTTCCTCCCGAGAGAAGTCAATTGGTACAACTCAATCAATCGATCATAGGCCTGCTCGTCAGGAACATTTTTTTCCAAATAAATATCGTCAATGTTCCGATTGAGGGTAATTAACTGACGATTGCGCTGAAGGACCTCCCTATTTTCCTCGAGAAGCGATTGAAAACGTATCGGTTTTATCGACAAAATCCGAGACAATATGGCACCAATGTCGCCAAACTCCCTAAGCCATTCCCGCGCCGTTTTAGGGCCGACACCGCGAATACCTGGAATATTATCCGCCTGATCGCCGATGAGAGCAAGGTAATCCACTATTTGTTCCGGATAGATACCGAACTTTTCCATAATACCGCTCCGATCCAGGCGATTCCCAATGGAATCTCGACTATTTTCCGGAATCATCTGGTATATATTACTGCCGATACACTGCGCAAAATCCTTATCCGTACTAAAAATTAATACCTCATCGAACTGGGAACCGTATTTATGGATAAAGGAAGCAATGAGATCGTCGGCTTCGACGCCGAAGCGTTCAATGACCGTGCATCCCAGAGCATAGGCAAACTCTTTGATAACGGGAATTTGAATTTTGACTGGGTCGGGCATCTCGAGGCGATTGGCTTTATATTCCGGCAGTAACAAATGGCGATTGGGATCGCGCCCTTTATCAAAAAAAATTGCCATATGGGATGGTTTTTCCAAATTAAGAATTTTGTTTAAAATTTTGACGACCCCCAAAATAGCATTGGTCGGAAAATTTTGGTTATCTAGGAGCGGAATACCGTAAAAGCAGCGAAAGATAAGATTGAGGCCATCGACCAAAAAACACTTGGACATAGACCATAGAATATGCGGTCCATGGAAAAGTAAATGGAATAATTGCAAAGCACATTTTACTATCGACAAGGACAGGGAAAATTTTTTTTCTGAGCAATCATCGGAGGAGAGGTGACAGAGCGGCCGATTGTGCAACACTGGAAATGTTGTGTACTGGTAACGGTACCGAGGGTTCGAATCCCTCCCTCTCCGCCAGAAAATGTGGCGATATTCCGCATTCCAGCAATATTTTAAAAGACAATCCGGAGCTTCATTAAAAAAACATCAAAAGTTTCCATGCCCTAGTTTTTCGACAAAAATGATTTGACAACGGCATGCTTTAATCTTGCTTTTTGTCTTAAATGGATAAATCTTTTTTAAAATATTTGCCAACGGGAGGATTGATTTTGAGTGGTAAAATGTTCGGATCGGTATTGGATCCCCACCTTGGGCAAGATTTAATGACCAAATTTGACCAACAAAACTTGCAAATGATAGTACAAAATGCAGACGTGGTATTATATGTAATAAATTGCTTACATTTTATTTCGGGAACCGCTATTTGCTCTTTTTTAGAAAAAAATAAAGAGGAATTAGAAAAGATGAATTTGGTGGAAGAAAAAAGAATAGAAGCTTTGAAAGCTCAAATCGAACAAGAAAATAAAAAAATTATAGAGATATGGGGAAGTCTAGATGAATGGGATAGAATTTATAATATCATGGAAAATCCAGCGTACGAAATTGCTGGAAAGTCCCATAAGGATACAAATAATCGTAGATTTTTTTCTGACCTTTGTACGACATGGAGCAAAACTTTTGATGGTAAAAATTTTGAGCAGAAGGGTGAAATGTTACGCATTGATGGATTTTTGTATGGTTTGGCAATTATGTTAATCAATGCTAATGAATTATTCCGAGGAGAATGGCAACCTCTAGCAAATTTGTGTATGGTTACTTATGGAGAAAAATTTTGTGATTTTTCAAATCCGCAAGCAATGAAAGAGAAAGGCATGGAAATTATGAAAACGATTAGAAATTATAATCTCGCCTATGTATATCTAGGAAATACGGAGGAATAAAAATGAAAAATATTGTTACGAAAATTATCAAAGGCGGGTGGATTTGTGTTACTTCCGTTTGTTATTTAGCGTGTGAAACATCTCTTTTAGGAACGCTAACATGCGAAAAGCTTGACTCCTGCTTTGTTGACAGGTTTATTCAGGATACGAATGGATTAAAAGAGCTAGGGTTTAGTGACACATCTAATGTGTTATGGTATACAGGGAAGATGTATGTTAACTGGTTTTGGCCTGTCAAAAATAGCGGTCAATATCGTTGTTTTTTTGATGTTTGTCAAGGGAAAGACCCCACTTTTGATCCTTCAGCAATAATGAGGGATGATCGAAATGCTATAGTAAAGTATATTGTTTTTTTACAATCTTACTTAAGCGCGTTATTTAATTTTTATCCTCCTAATGGCAATTGGCAACAAAGAGCAAATAATATGCCTGCCGAAATAGGAATGAGTACGTCTCCCAAAATAAAAATATCTTCATGGGATGATTTACGGCTTTATGCTCAACAAGGAAATATATCCAATGTGCGCGAAAAGTTAGGCTCTTGTATATGGGGTTGTATGCATACGGAACCTATTTGTGTTTTTGATTGTATGGATAGGGGTGGAAATATTACTTTCGTAGGCCCCTCCGACCATCCTGTACAAATGTGTTCACGTTTCAAGCCATGTTCTAATTGGGAATGCAGCCCAATGCTCAGTAAAGTTGCTGAAACAATCAAACGAGATATCAAAGTTCGTTATCTTTATGCTCCGAAGACTTGAAATTTTTGTTTTCGTTGGATTTGCGTTTCTATTTTTTCTGTTTTTATTTTAACCTTGAAATGTCACGGTGAAACAAATCCATTTTCAAGCAAATAATCGACGAATTGTCATTCTGGGTGTCTTTTTTTTGCTAGTGTTTTTATTTTTGTCCTGCGGATTGTTTTACCGCCAAATTGTTCAACATGATTACTTCTGCCAAAAAGAAAAACGCCAAAATCAACGGCGCATTATCCTTCCTGCTCCCCGCGGTAATATCTACGATCGCAATGGTAAGCTCCTCGTCTGTAATAGCCCCTCCTTTGAATTGCAACTCTACTTCGATGACATTCGCACCGAAGTTCGCCGGGAATATTCCCGCCTAATGAAAGAATGGAAGACCGAAAAAAAATCGGATAATCGTACCTCGTTGCAAAAAAAAGCACGGCAAAATGTCGTCGAAAAATATCTCGCCCTTGCCAATGCCATCACCGGTCGGAATCATAGTATCGACACAAAAAATCTGGAACGACATTACCGCGAATCTCTCCTCCTACCCATTACTATCCTAGCAGACCTTTCCCAAAGAGAATATATCCAACTGATCGATCGCTTGCCACCACAATCTCCGCTCTATATCGCCCCAAATTACTACCGCTTCTACCCTTATCAATCCGCAGCGTGCCACGTACTGGGCTATGTCGTTCCCGCCGTTGAAACAACCCATGCAACTTCCCTAAAAACATTCCAGTTCCTCGGGAAAACAGGCAAAACAGGTATCGAACTTTCCCAAAATCAATCCCTATCCGGTACCCATGGGGAGCAAATTTTTTCCGTAGATCCTTCCGGATTTCGCGCCGACTGTATCCAAGAAAAATACCCCCGAAAAGGCCAGGATTGTATTTTGAGCATCGATATCGATCTACAAATGGCCGCAGAATATGCTCTCGGAAACAAGTTAGGAAGCGCCATCGTCCTCGATATCCATTCCGGAGAAGTTCTGGCCATGGCAAGTAAACCGGACTACAATGTCAATCTCCTGAGTCCGAAAATTACCACAGAAGTTTACAAAAAAATCACCGATAGCGGAGCCTGGCTCAATCGCACTTTTCAGGGTGTTTATCCGCCCGCTTCTACGTTTAAAATTATCTCGACAATCGCATTTTTACGCCACAAAGTCGCCTCCTGGAATCGGGATGATACGATCGAATGCCCCGGCTATACGACCATTGGCTCGCGCATTTTCAATTGCGACCACTCCACAGCCCACGGCATTGTATCGCTTCGACCGGCGATCGAAAAAAGTTGCAACGTTTACTTCTATCTTCGGAGCCAAAATTGCGGCATCGAAAAAATCGCCGAAGAGGCAAAACGCTTTCATCTCGATCAAAAAACGGGTATCGAATTGCCCTTCGAAACCAATCGTATGGCGATTCCTTCCCCCGCTTGGAAAGAAAAAAAGGGCTATGGCAAATGGTTCGCCGGCGACACGACCAATACGTCCATTGGGCAAGGTTATCTGCTCGTTTCCCCGTTACAGATGGCCTGTTTCACAGCGAGTCTCGCCAAAAATCGTACCCAAACCATTCCCCATATACTCCACGATAGAACCCATACCCAACCTTCTACTCCAGAAATCGGATTGGATAAGCAGGACTACGAATCGCTGATCCGGACGCTCCAATCGGTCATTAATTCTGGAACGGGACGTCTGGCCAAGTTGGATCGCGCGACATTGGCCGGGAAAAGTGGTACGGCGCAGGTCTGGGATCACGGCGAAAAGCGGAATGTGGCATGGTTCATCGGGTTTGCTCCCGTCGAAAATCCGAAGGTTGCCATTGCCATTGCAGTTCAGGAACAGTCCCAAAATGATAACTACTACGGCGGAAAAACGGCTGCTCCCATTGCCCGTCAAATTTTAAATTTTTATTTCAAGGAAAAAGAACCCTAATTCGCCTCCATTCCTCAAAACTTCTCCTTTCGCCCACCGGTATAATGGGGCGCATCGGTGGACCTATTTTTATAAAGCCTTGACATAATCAATCCCTAACTAAAACAGAGGCTATGGTCGATATAAATGCATGCCTAAGTTACTTTGTGATTTTTTGCATTTTCCCCATATTGCTTGGGATTTCAATATTGCTTTCCATACGCTTAAAATGGCCGCAATTACGCTGTTTAGGCAAAGCCATGCGCAACGTATTCGCTGATAAAAAAAGAAAGGGCGAAATGAATAATTTTGCAGCAATCGCAGCTATTGTCGGAGGGAATCTCGGTGCAGGAACGATCGCGGGAGCAGCATTGGCCATTGCGATGGGAGGCCCAGGAGCTATCTTCTGGATGATCGTCGTAGCGATTTTGGGCAGCGTGATCAAGCTCGCCTGCGCCTCGTTAGGGACGTTTTACCAGGATAAACAACACCACAATCGCTGCATCGGCGGTCCTATGTTCTACATCCAAAAAGGCATTTCATCCCACAGAATGAGCCTGTGTTATTGTTTTTTTCTCATCGGTGCCTCGCTCACGGTCGGCAATTTGGTTCAAACTCACGCCTTTGTGTATGCTTTTCCTGACTGCAATTTCGCAACTAAAACGGTCTGTGCCCTACTTCTTGCTATCCCGGCGGCCATTGTTCTCTCGGGTGGATTGAAACGCTTTGTAGCATTTATGTCATACAGCATCCCGATCATAGGCATTGTCTATATTATCGCCTGTTTATTTGGGCTCTATATCATGCGCGATCGTCTAGGCGGTGCATTGAAGGAAATTTTTCTCGGCGCATTTTCCCTCTCCTCGATGGGAGGCGGTACGGCTGGTATTGTGCTTATTAAAGCCTTACATGCGGGGACTTCCCGCGGGCTTTTTGCGACGGATATTGGTCTAGGGCTTGCCGGCATTGCCCATGGAAATGTCAGTGGTCAGACATTGCAGGAACAACATGCCCGAGAACAAGGTATTATGGCTCTTTTGGCACCGATTTTGGTGGCTATACTTTGTGCAGTTACGGGGACCTTAGTGATTTGTGCTGCTCCCGATCTTAATCAAGACGCGAGTAAAATTTGCGTCGATACTTTTACGACTGCCTTTCGAAGTCCTCTAGCTGGCTGGTTCATTCCCATTATTATTTATGCTTTTTCATTTACGACCATTCTTGCATGGGCATGGTTTGCGGAACACACATTTTTCTTCCTTCATCACGCCCGCTGGCGGTACTATTACCGTTTAATGTTCATCGCAATGATACCGATCGGAGCTTTTATGCAGACGTCTCTGCCCTGGATTATCGCTGACATTTGCATCGATGGCTTACTCCTAACCAATTTACTGGCCATTTTTCTTCTTCGGGACAAGCTCTCTGCCATCCACAATTTTAAATAAAGTTATTTTTAGGATTGTTTTTCGTAAAGATCGCAAATTTTACCACAAAAAGAAAATAATTCTGGAAATTTCGAAAAATTTAGTTTCAACGGAATAGTAATTATGGATAGACTTGAGAAAATGTTCGAATTGCAGGAACAGTTAAACGCGCGAATTGGTGTTCGTACGCGTGATCTTTCCGACGAAGAAAAAATTGAATGGACCCTGAAGTATTCTCGGGCGATTCAGCAGGAATTGGCGGAACTAGTTGATTCCGTTCCGTGGAAATGGTGGAAGAAGCAGCAGCATTTCGATGAAGAGAATGCGCGAGTTGAGGTTATCGATTTGATGCATTTCGTCATATCGGCTGGTCTTATTCTTGGCCTGACGGCTGATGATTTTTATGACGCCTATTTGAAGAAAAACGCAATTAATCATCAGCGACAGAATACCGGTTATTAAAAAAACTTGACAGAGAGCGAAGGTACGGCAAGGCTGGAGAATAGAGGGCGGGAGTAAGCGGCACGTCAAAAAAAAATGCTGACTAGTTCGTTCTTTAGTCTTCTATCGGGGAAAAGAGATAAATAATATGCTAATAATTTAATTGACAAAGGCTTTAAAGTTTCTAGTTTGACCATCCGATATGGTTCACAAGATTTTAAATAACAAGGTGCGATTGTTTACATTTTTTCTAGTTGTCCCGTTGGCGGCCAGCTTACAAGCGGATAGAGTACATTCGCAAGATACTACACCACGGTTTATGAGAGTTTTGGGTAGATTGGTAAACTTCTACGAATCTCCCAAAGTCATTCATTCTCCTAAAGAAGCATCCAAAACACTTATTTGTTTGGTCGAACGCGAAACATTAACACCAAAGGAAAAGCAATTAAGGAACTTAACAAAGCGCCCATTTTACCAGTTACAAAATAACAATACTGCCTATTCCAGTCCTGTTATTGGTCTATGCGCTGTTGTAAATATTGTTTCAAAACTTCGCAATAATGAACAGGCAAGGGATCAATCGACTGAGTTAAAGTACGATGAACTCGAGCAAATTGCAGCACGAATTTTCCCAATGGCCAATGCCCCGCTTGCCGAAAAGGTGCGTCCCGAAGCCATCCTACAAGTTTCTCAGGAAACTGATCTACCGATTATGTATGTCGAGGTCGGGAACAGAGGTTGTTCATATGGTCCAGGTGCCATAGATGAAGCTAAGCAATTATTTTTCGCGCAACCTCCAAATGACACCGATGAAAACAGTGAGATTTTGGTACAAAATGCATGGTTTTGGGATGATGAGGCATTAGAGACCGTCAATCGATACGGATCAGAATCCGTGGTTATTATTTTCAATAGTTATCTTAGACGTACTTTAATTGGGTTGCCAAAGAATTACATTTTTTTTCCGGCACCAGAATGTGAATCCAAAATACAACTTAAGCTAAAAACTGCGATTACCAGCATTCCCCAGAAGCGTACCATACGGAATGTAGGGCTTTTGACATCTCTTGCGGGTGGGGTATGGGCTGCCTACAAGTTTCTGTGGCCAGTAATTATAAGTAGTCAACTCGCCCAATACATTCGCAATTGGGGACATTTGACTCCACAAGATCCAAAGCCGGATCCAAAGCCGGATCCAAAGGACAATCCGGATCCAAAGGATAATCCGGATCCAAAACCGGATCCAAAGGATAACCCGGATCCAAAACCGGATCCAAAGGGCAATCAGGATTAACAGAGCAAATAAGATCCCAACAGGATCAATCGGCTCACACTCCGGCCCCCAAGGATTCTCCTGTCGAAAGAGGATTTTAAAAAGCAGATTACTCCTAGAGATGGCCTCCGTTCGGGGCCTTTTTATTACTCTCGAATGAGAACAAGTGCGCCAACAGCAACCTTGGAAAATAGCTCAATCACATCATTATTACGCATTCCGATACATCCCCGAGTCCAGGGCATACCAATTTTTTGCTCATTTGTTATGCCGTGAATGTAAATATAGCGATTATAGCTATCGCAATTCCCGCCGAAATTATATCCATCTTGACAACCTTTTAACCGCAAAATTCGGCTTGTTACATAGCCTTTTGTCTCCCAATCGCCGTATTCTGTAAAAATTTTCCCAGTACTTTTTCGACCGATGAAAACCATCCCCCAAGGCATTCCTTCGCCGATCTTATCTGCAATTTTATGTAATCCAAGCGGCGTTCCCTCTGAATCCTGAATCTGACTAATGCCTTTCACTGCCGTGGAAATGATATAAACCATTTCGAGCTGCATTTTATTGTAAAAATACGCGCGCTGCTCTCTAACCGAAACGAACAAACACTGGGCCGTTACTCTAACTCCAATAGCATCACAAGCCAAAACGATCTCCTCGTAATAATGCTTATGGCTTTCCATTGATTATTTGTGAAAATCGACCAGAAAAATATAACTCCAAAATCTAAATCTTGAGAAATCGAGCGAATAATTGGAATCTGCGGCAAAATACAAATACCTACGCGGCAATTTTTTGGATTTTTCCAGCCTTAATCGCTTTTACACAAACGAGCACGCGCTTTACTTGGCCGGAAGGTAAAACGATGCGCACTCGCTGTAAATTTGCTTTAAAAACACGCCGCGTACGCTTGATGATGTGCGTTCCAATACCGCCGCTCTTCCGCGTTTGACCACGTCGCCGAATGCGACTCCCTTTAACTTGACTTTTACCAGTAATAAAACAAACTCTAGACATTACTTTTCCTCCTCTTCTGTAGAAAAACTATCTCAAAAAATTTGCAAACCTTTTCGGCAACATCGACAATATGCGATAAAAAACATAACTATGCGACCTCGAAAAGTTTCAAACCTCCGAGAGGAAAGACACTACAGTATACGCATCTCTCCCCTTCACAGAGAACTATTCTTTAAAAAATTACAATCTTTTTTTGGCGGGTTTAACTGAAAATTAGTAATCGCGGGAAAAACCTGAGCCTCCCGATGGAGGTCGCCGCGAATGTCCAAATCCGCCGCCACCAAAGGATCGCCCTCCGCTTCCTCCCCGGTTGTCATTGCTAAATTTTCTCGGCCCAAAATTACGAGAATTGCGATTGCCGAAGCTCCCTCCCGAAAAAGATCGCTTTGGCTTCACCTCCCGTATTTCGTACGGCAATCCCTGTTCCTCGCAAATTACAGCACGACGACTCAAACGTACGCGGCCCTGATCATCGACGCCAATACATTTTACCGAAATCGCATCACCGACACTACAAACCGCATCGATGTTCTCAATTCTACAATTGTCGAGCTCGGAAATGTGAACCAAACCCTCTTCTCCTTCAATACACTCCACAAAGACACCAAAATTTCTAACCGATTTCACGGTACCATTGTACGTTTTTCCTACTTCTATATTTGACATTTATATTTTACAAACCTCTGTAACGCTACGGGGAAAAATCCCATTGGCAAGGTTTTTTTTCATGAAAAGTAAGAATACCCATTTTTGAATAAAGAAACAATTTTTTAATGAAAAATATAAAATTATGGGATAGAGTAGTGTTCATTTTTCCAAGTAAAAAGCCTCATATGCCCATTCATCTTGGTGAATTTTTTTGAAAATATTCTTCTCCATTGAAGTTTGCGTCTTGAGCCAGTTGAATATATTCGAAGCATGATTTTCCGTACGCATATATTCTGGCAAAATTCGCCATTCCGGGAAATTCTGCGGCCCGCACTCGACGGAACCGGTCGATTCGAAAATTGGCAAGTTTCGATAGGCGGCTCAAACCCTCATGCTTTAATAAATACAACGAATATATTAAATTTTATAATTATATGTTATTTTTCTTCGACAGATTAACCGTTGCGGCGAGATCTGTCTCCACCACTTCGAAAAGGTCTGCGGCCCAAACTCGACGAAACCGGTCGACTCGAAATATAAGCTTCCCCTTTCGCTTCACACAATACAGCCCGTCGACTCAACCGTACGCGCCCCTTTTCGTCAACACCGACGCATTTCACAATAATTTCATCGTTTAACTTGCAAATATCTTCCACATTCTCAACTCGAAATTCAGCGAGCTCCGATACGTGGACCATGCCCTCCTTGCCCGGTAAACACTCAACAAAAATGCCAAAATCTTTAATCGATTTCACCATGCCTTTGTACGTTTTTCCTATCTCAATCTCCGCATTCATCGCATTAATTTCAACCGATACCAGGTCCAGCGACTCCTGATTAGGGGCAAAAATCATCACGCGTCCACTGTTGTCCTCGTCAATATCAATCTGCGCCCCACTCGATTCCGTAAGACGTTTGATATTCTTCCCTCCAGGACCAATGAGCGCCCCAATTTTGTCCGGATCAATCCACATCTCCTTAAACCCAGGTGCCGATGGCTTCAAATGTTCGTTGACCTGTGGCTGGATCGCTAACATGACTTCCAAAATCTTCGCCCGTGCCTCCCTGTTGCGGTAAATCGCTTCCTTCGCAATTTCAAACGGTAAACCATTGATCTTGAGATCGAGCTGAAATCCTGTAATCCCCTGTGCCGTACCACAAATCTTGAAATCCATGTCGCCGAAATGATCCTCGTCCCCAAGAATATCCGTCAAAACAACATGCTTCTTTAAATTTCCCGCATCATCAAATTCCGTAACTAACCCCGTCGAAATTCCCGAAACCGGCGCTAATATGGGAACCCCCGCATCCATCAGCGCAAGACACCCTCCACAAACACTCGCCATCGACGACGAACCATTCGATTCTAAAACGTCCGAGACAATGCGAATAGAATAGGGAAAAATCTCCTCCGGCGGAATAACTGGTGATAAAGAACGCTCTGCCAATGCTCCATGACCAATCTCGCGCCGCCCGGCTCCCATCGTTTTCCCCGTTTCGCCCACACAATAGGGCGGGAAATTGTAGTGCAATAAAAACGTTTTGGTCTTTATCCCTCCCGTAATGGCATCCAATTCTTGCACGTCCCGGGAAGATCCGAGCGTCAAACTCACCAGCGCCTGCGTCTCACCACGCTGAAAAAGTGCCGTTCCATGAACTCGCGGTAAAAGATTTGTTTCGCAATGCAAGGGACGAATTTCATCTATGGCGCGACTGTCCACTCGCCTTCCGTGATCTAAAATATTTTTGCGATAGAGTTCCTCCTGGAGCTCCTCGAAGGCCATATTCACTAAAAATTCTTCGTAGTTTTCTTCACCAACTGCCACCAGAACGGCCTCTTTAGCTTCCATCTTGACCGCTTCCACATTCTCCTCCCGTTTCACCTTCTCCGCTTGAAAGACCGCCTTTGCTAAACGTTCTCCAAAACTCGCACAAATCGCCATGACATCGTGAGGTACTGCATGTAGTACAAACTCTTTTTTCGACTTTCCATATAAGCGCGCCAATTCCTTTTGCGCCTCGATGAGCGGCTGAATTTGCTGGTGAGCGAATGCCAGAGCCTCAATGAAACGGTCCTCTGGGAGCTGATCAGCATTGCCTTCAATCATCATCATATCCCGCTCATTGCCGACGTAAATGAGATCCAGCCGGGAATAGAGCATCTCCTCATTGGTGGGATTAACGACGAATTCACCTCTTACTTCCCCCACACGTACGCAGCCGATTGGGCCAGCCCAGGGAATATCCGAGCAGGCCAGTGCCGCCGAAGCTCCATTTACCATCAAAATATCGCCCTCATTTTTTCCGTCAGCAGCCAAAAGTAGGCCAATAACTTGGACCTCATTCCTAAACCCCTTTGGAAAAAGCGGACGCAATGGCCGATCACATAGGCGGGAGGTTAGAACCTCCTTTTCGGATGGCTTCCCTTCTCGCTTGGCATAGCCTCCTGGAAATTTCCCGGCGGCTGAAAATCGCTCGCGATAATCGACGGTTAGCGGAAAAAAATTCTGCTCCGGTAAACACTTTTTAGCGGCTACGGCACTAACAAAGACACTCGTTTCACCGAGCGTAACAACCACGGCCCCGTTGGCCTGTTTGGCAAGCGATCCGGTAGAAAAATGTATTCCACTCGCTTCGACATTGAATAATTGTTTCATGAATTGTATTTTTAATTTGTGAATGATTTAGCGGCGCAACTCAAGGCGCTGTAAAATTTCGTTATACTTCTTAAAATCAACACGTTTGAGATAATTGAGTAATTTGCGGCGGCGATTAGCCAATGCGACTAGGCCGCGACGCGTGTGAAAATCTTTTTTATGCACATTAAGGTGTTGGGTGAGATGATTAATTCGGGCGGTTAGGAGAGCGATTTGAACATCGCAGGAACCCGTATCATTTTCGTGAGTTTTGAACTCACTGATAATCTTATCTTTTTCTAAATATTCTACTTTTGCCATTTTAATAATCCTATTCACAGACCAAGAAATTCGTTAGAATTTCGCATCCCCGTACCTCACGGGCAATACCGCTTTAAAAGGCCTGCGGCAGAAATCGTCCGCTAGCGTATAGACTAGCTATACGTCTCCTGAAAAAATTTCAAGCCTTATTGTTTATTTTTTTTGAGAATCAAATATTTCGAAAAATATTCAAAAAAGACTTGACAGCTGGCGTTTTTCTCCCAACGCTAGGAGATAGAGGGTGGGAGCGGGTAGCATGCCAAAAATCGAAAAATTTCAGCTGCCGCCAGTACCATTTCCCCAGATAACAAGGTTGCTATAGCTTCCCGTTGGAGCATCACATACACCGCCGTTACCAATTTTCGCCACATCCGGCACCGCTTCACGGATATCGGTTGTGTATTGTTGACCATTCCAGTGTAAAAATTTTGCGGGCCTACTCCCATCAAACCAAGTTACATGACCGTCACAGAAAACGACATAGCCGCCACTTGTGCCATAGAGTCCATATTTTTCATCCCAAGTGCCATCCGTTTTTAGTCCCCGTGTAAAGGCAAGCGGCGTAGTTGCAAGCGGAACGGAGCCATTTAAATTAGCAATCGTACAATAGCTAAAAAGCCCATAATTTGGATTAGCGATATAAAAATCCGTACTGACAACATGTTGCAAACTCCAAACAGCTACTGCTATAGCATTGCCGCCCTCCGTATTATCCGTTTCTTCAATAATGAATTCTTTAGTAACTTTTGAATATTTATCACCCGGCGAAGTATAAACGTGCAAATCATTTAGGACACATTTTGAGAGATAGAATCGGTCAGGATTTTGCGTCATACCTGCTAACGTTATTATAAACCAATTGCCATAATCCGTCCAAGCCCAGCCAGAACCTTGCATAATATCCATTGTATTTCCTCGATTGATCGTGTATTCTTTCCAAGCTTCGGCGATTTTTTGGAGGTTGGAGACATCTTTCATTTTTTTTGCGCTGAGTTTGATAGAACTCATTGCGGGAAGGAGGATGCCGAGTAAGATAGCGATGATCGCAATCGTAAAAACAACTTCAATTAATGTAAATGCTCGCGCAAACGATTCACATTTACTTTTTACTTTTTTTCGATTTTTCGATTTTTCGATTTTTCGATTCGTAAATTCAACATATAATTATTGTCTAGATTTCGCGAATCTTGTCAAGCGAAAAATATAAAATATTTTCGTTTTTTTATAAAATTTCTCCGCCCCGTGTTAATGTGTTTGAATTTTTTGCCATTTCTTAATATCTAATAAAATTGTAATACCCTAGGGGAAAAAATTCGCCCGCAAAAATAATACTAAAAAATATAAATAAAAAATGACTTGACAACGACGGAAAGCACGACAAGGCTAAAGTGTAGAGGGTGGGAGCGAGTGGCGCGCTTATAATTTGGGAGTGATTTATATGAATTTTCACGTTACGTTATCCAATTCCTTCGATCTTCTCCGCCAACAAGCATTAAATAGTAAGGCAAAAAATAAATAAATGAGAAAAAATGGCATACGAATTAGTAAAAATCGTATGCCAATTCGATAAAAATAATAAAAAAAATTCGAAAATTTTTCATGCTTCTCTCGGAATTTACCCATATTTTTACTCAATACCCATTGATTGAATGATTCGCAATAATTCTTGTTCACCCCTGTACTCAATGATAATTTTCCCGTGCGTTGAACCATGTTGCAAGGAAACATTTGCCGCCAATTGTTGAGCAATTTGTTTTTCAATTTTCATAAGTGATTCGCTGAGTTCGCGCGGTGTCGACGGCATAATGGCCGGTCGTTTCGATTTAAAAATATTTGCCTGACGCTCCGTTTGTCGAATATTTAAATCGCCGGTAAGAATTTTCTCTAGCAACTGTATGCGCAGCGCAGAGTCGTCAACTCCAAGTAAAATCTTTGCATGTCCCACCGTAATTCTTCCCAATTTTAGAGAGGACAAAATTTCTTCTTCCAAATTGAGAAGGCGCATGGAATTGGCAATCGTCGCGCGCGCTTTACCGACCCGTTGCGCAATTTGCTCCTGCGTAAAACCATATTCGTCGGCCAATTGAACAAATCCAGCGGCTTCCTCAACGGGATTTAAAGACTCCCGCTGCAAATTTTCGATGAGCGATATAATGGCGCAATTCCGTTCATCTTCGTGGACAATTTTAGCGAAAATTTTTTCTTTTCCCAAAAACTGCACTGCGCGAAAGCGGCGTTCTCCAGCAACAATTGAAAACCGCCCCTCCGCCACGGGACGCACGATAATTGGCTGCAACAACCCCTCTCGCTGAATACTATGGGCCAATTCGCGAATGGTCGCCATATTAAAATCTTTCCGAGCCTGTTTTTCATTGGGAACAATACAATCGATTGCTAATTCATAGATCCCATCAACAGGTTCCCGCTCTTCCGAAAGCAGATTATTCTTAGTTTCGCCACATAGGACAGCACCACTGGCAATGAGGCCCTCGAGCCCTCGTCCGAGTCTTAACTTTTTATTCACAGCCATTCACTTCCTATTTTACCGAAAAATCTAGTTTTATCTGCGGAATGAAAAGCATCAACCCCGCGGACAAATGATTTTCATTGGTAATAAAATTTAATTTCCGAATATCCTCCCTAGTTGTTTTGAACTTCGTCGCAATACTATCCAACGTTTCACCGGCTTTCACTTCATAGGCAATTCCTCCGGGCTGCTTCGTCTCCGAACTTGTAATCGCATTTGACAACTTCCATTGAGCATTGATCGTTGAAATGATTGCATTGAAAACATTACTAATTTTCTCAGACAAAGCATTAATTTCCCTTGAAAATGCGAGGGACAATGCATTGACTTCTCGGTCGACAACGCCTGCAACATCGCATCGTTTGTACACTTCCTCGGCAATTTTTGTCGCCTGCGCCTCCTGAGTTTCCGAAAGCACATTACTATGCAGCTTTAAGCATTCCACCTCCCTCTGTAAGCGATGGAGATCGTTTTTGAAATCATTGATATCTTTGCGTAAAACTGTCATATTCTCTATTAAGTCTTCCATTGTATTCTCTGACTGCCGAGAAATGGCCTTCGTTTTTGGCCCTCCTATGGCCGTGGAACTCATCATAAACAGTACCCATAAAATTCGTTTCACCATAATTTCTATCCTAAGCATGCACAGAATGGTACTTTTTGTCAACAATTTCGAGATTTATATCCCTTTTTTATCGATGCGGACGATGTTGGCCACGGGAAGAAGATTTTCAGCGAGAATATCGGGCCACATCTAGCGCCTTTTGCTTCCATGTTGCCGATCGGATGCGCAAAAAATCCGACGTAATTCGTGAACACGAATCCAAGATGAAACACTCCCAGCAAAACAATGCGCCCCCCCAATGTAAAATGTATACAAAAATGAAAATCGGTGTAAATGCTGCTAACCAAAAACAGGAAACATTCGAAATAACCGCAAAATAAACGTCGTCCGCAGCAATTAATACATTCTGAAACATCCATCGAAACGCATCCGCCACAACCCCTAACCAAGCCACAAAAAGCATCCAGCGGAAATTCTCAAAAAATGTGCCCGTCACTTCCCCTTGGTAAAATAAATGGAGCATTAACCGCGGCTCCATAATCATGAAAAAACCTGTAATGATAGCGAAAATTAATAAAAGCTTAACAATCGAACGCGCCGAATTGTAAATAATTTGCATCTCATTTCGCCCAATGCAGTTCGAGCAAATCGTACAAACCCCCTTTCCAAGCCCGTCCGCAAAAAACCAGAAAAAAAGATAAATCGAATTGGTAATTGTAAATGCTAATGCATCGTCCGATGAACAAACTTTCGCAATCATTTGACTGACAATCGCTAGCCCACCAGAATTTAAAATCGAACTAATCGCATTCGGAATCCCCAACGGGAGACACCTCTTTATCAGCCTCGGCGAAATCCGCGGAATGTGCGTCAAATAACGGCGTCGATAGGGCCGACTTAAAAACTTGTAAAGAAAAATAAAAAAAGCCACAAGCTGCGAAACCCCCGTCGCATAAGCCGCCCCACGAATGCCTAACTCCGGGAAACCGCATAATCCGAAAATTAATAGAAAATCCAGTAAAATATTGATGAAATTCGAAATCAAAACCACCACCGGAACAATACGCGTCATACCTATTCCAAGAAAAAAAGCACCAATCGCTCCAAATCCCGCCAGATGAAATGGCAAAAATAACAGCGTAATAGCCAAATAGGGCGCCCCCAGATCCTCGATGGTATCCGCAAGAAAAGCTTTAGCGTTTAAAGCACTGGGAATAAGTACGATATAATAGACAAAAGAAATGAGAATGGTCTGCCAAACAATCTTCCCAATCTGCCGGTAATTGCGCGCCCCATAGGATTGCCCAATAAATACATTCGTTACGCTGATGAAAGCTAGCATGGCACGCATATTAGCCCAGTAAAAAGGATGCGAAAAACCGGCCGCAATAAAGGCATCCGTAGAATATTTAGATAGAATAATATGATCGACCAGCGTCATGAAATAGTTCGATATCGCCGCTAAAATCATGGGCCAGGAAAGTGACCAAATTTCACGCAAACTTCCAGACTCATGTTGGGTTAATTTCACGACCCAGCCAGAGTACTAAAATCGTTCGCCCTTTTCAATAAAATTTCATTGCCCAATTTCATAAATCATCCAACATATAACCAAAACATGGGAACTAAATCGCCTAGTCCGTGGATATTAAATGGCCAGAAAATCGCATTTACCTGCCCTTTTTGTCAAATATTTGAAAAAAATTATACCCATCCCATCGACCGGCGTTCCGGAAATTTTTACGTCATGGACATGGCGGATTGGGTCCAGGTGGTCGCATTTACGGCGGACAATAAACTTATTTTGGTGCGGCAATTTCGTTTTGGTACGGAAATGCTTTCCCTTGAGACACCCGGCGGATTGATCGATGAAGGAGAAAATCCCGTAGCAGCTGGGTTGCGCGAGCTACGGGAAGAAACGGGATATATTGCGGAAAATGCCCATTTGTTGACATCGATTTATCCGAATCCGGCGATGCAGAAAAACCGCCTTTACATAGTGGTTGCTGAAAATTGTCAAAAAATGGTAGAACAGCGGCTTGATCCAAACGAAGAAATTACCTGTTATGCGGTTCCATTTGAAGAGTGTTTAGACAAAATAAAATCCGGTGAGATCCATCATGCCATTGCCATTGGGACACTTTTGATTTATCAATTGTTTGCTAAAAAATGATTTGACAAAGGCGGGAAGTGTGGCAAGGCTGAGAGATAGAGGGTGGGAGCAAGCGGCACGTAAATTTTTTAAGCTAAGCTGAATCGCCTATATCCAATAATCTATTAAAATCAACGCACCGTCCTTACTCGTTAAATCCGTCCGTAAATAAGATCCAGCGATAATAAGGATTCCCTCGGGTAACGTTTCAGCGATGTTACTCGTATAACTCTTCCCATCCCATTTTAAAAATTTTGCCGGTTTATCGCCATTGAACCAGGTTACGTGGCCATCGGCAAAGGCAACAAATCCCCCTTTCGATCCATATATTCCGACTTTTTCATCCCAAAAACCATTTGTTGTTAGGCCGCGAGTAAAGGCAACGGGTGTTGTCGCCGGAGAAACATTGCCCAACGATCCAGCGATGAGGCAATAACTAAATACGAGACCATCACTGCCACCCGTCAAAAAATTATTCGCCAACGCGAAGGCCGTGTTATGGTCCCCGCCAGGAAAATCGCCAAGAACGGATTCTCCGACAATGGGAGAAGCGTAGCGATCGGCCGAAGAAACATAAATATAAGGATCGGCTATCAACACAGGTAAATCCTTATCATAACCACCAGCGTAGCCTACAACCATATCCAGAACCATATTCTCTTCCCATCTCATTTCTAAACCTTTTTCCACGTGAAAGGTTTTCCAAGCTTCGGCAATTTTTTGCAAGTTGGATTGATCTTTTACCTTCTGTGCGCTGAGTTTTATGGCACTCATTGCCGGCAGAAGAATGGCTAGTAAAATACCGATGATGGCGATAG
>JAISXO010000006.1 GCA_031270475.1 Puniceicoccales bacterium
GGAGATAAGGTAGAGGTAAAGGAAGAGATAAAGGATTTTGGAGATAAGGTAGGAGATAAGGTAGAGGTAAAGGAAGAGATAAAGGATTTAGGAGATAAGGTAGGAGATAAGGTAGGAGATAAGGTAGAGGTAAAGGAAGAGATAAAGGATTTAGGAGAGAAAGAGCAGGAAGAAACAACGAAACCGGAAAAAAATGAAGTGGAAATACCGGTGCTCGTAAAGGAAGTGTCGACTAATATCCTGTCGAGTGAAAAAATATTGAATGCCTTGACCCAAGTTTCAGATACTAAAATAACCGCTCCCGCAGAAATGATTTCAAAAATTGGTAACGAAATCGTCGAACGCCTCATGATTGTCCAATCCGTTAATGCCGCTAAACAGGAGGCTGTTGTCGTGTTTAAAGAAAATGTTTTGCCTGGGACACAAGTTTCGATCGTCCGTGAAAAATCAGAACTTTCCCTGATTTTTACAACAGTCAATGCACAGTCAATGGAGTTTTTGGCCGCAGGACATGACGGATTGCGAAATTTTTTATTCGAACAGTTGAAAGATATGACGGCGATTCATGTCAAATTCGAAGGGCGAGAATCTAGCGATTTAGGTGAGAAAAATCCCCAAAAACGTCAGCAAAATCAGCAATCCGAAAAGGAAAGCGATGAAAATACGCCCAAAAATAGTCAGGATTGACAATTTTTATGGCTGTTTTTACTCCGAATAGGAGTCCCTATAGTTCAATGGATAGAACCGCGGTTTCCTAAACCGTTAATCCCAGTTCGAGTCTGGGTGGGGGCGCCACTTTGGTCGGTATTTTTTGATTGACAAATGTGGAAATTGGATCGAGGCTAGGAGGCAGAGGGAGGGAACGAGCCGTTCGTCCGAAAAAATGAAATGCTTCGCCTAAGATTTTCTATTGTTTTGTCAAGTTTTTCCAGGAAATATTTTTATTTTTTGCTATTTATTGGAGACGGAAAAACGATTTTGCATTTTGGGTTGTGATAGCGGAGAGTTCAGATTCTGACATCGCGAATAATGTTGCGACATAACGGGCTATTTCGCGGACAAAGGCGGGCTCATTTCGTTTGGATCGGAAGGGAACAGGAGCGAGATACGGACTATCCGTTTCGAGCATGAGGTGTTCCACCCCTTGTGCGAGGAGAGCTTGGCGAATATTTTCCGCATTTTTGTAGGTTACAATTCCCGTAAAAGAGCCGCGTCCGCCGCGGGCATTGATTGTACGGATCGCCGCTGCATCTTCGGAGAAGCAATGAATGACGATATTTTCCCAATTACATTTGGACTGATCGATCAATGTTTTACAATCTTCGAAGGCATTGCGCGAGTGGATAATAATGGGGCAATTATGTTGACGCGCGATGAGAAGTTGTTGTCGAAATACTTCTTTTTGCCTTGCAATAACCGCCGTTTCATCGCCTTCGATGTTGTGGTAGTCGAGGCCAATTTCGCCTATGGCGACAGGTTGTGGCATTTTAGAGAAAAATTGTTCCAACGTCTCGAGGTCCGTTTCCCAATTGGGCGTTACATTGATGGGATGAATACCAACCGAGTAATATACGTACGGGTATCGGCTAGCCGTCTCGCAATGTAGGGACCAATCGGCGGATTCCGTACCGCAGGTGATCATCATTTCGATGGCTGCTTCTTGGGCACGCTGAAGGACGGCATCGAACTCACTCCCGAAAGAATCGAGATGACAATGGGTGTCGATGAGGTTCATAGGTCGAGCAATTGGTGGAGAATTTTATCGATCAAAGCTGGGTTAGCCTGGCCGCTAGAAGCTTTCATGACGCTACCTTTCAATGCATTAATGGCCGTTATTTTTCCCGAACGATACTCTGCAACGGCCTTGGGGTTGTTTTCGATAGCCGCTTTACAAAAATTGACCAATTCTTGTTCGTTTGAATTTTGTACTAGCCCCTTATCTTCAATAATATGTTTGGCATCTTTTCCCGTTTTAAACATTTCAATGAAAATGTCCTGAGCCGTTTGCTTAGAAATAACGCCCTCATCGATTAATTTTACCAATTCTGCTAGTTGTTGTGGCATGATATGAAAATTATTTTTCGCGATACTGAGATGAGCTTCGGAAAGTTCTCGCAGGAGATCATTGGCGATAAAATTAGCGATAGCCTTGGGTTGATTGTAAAATTTGACCGCCTCTTCAAAATAATCACAAAGCTCAGAATTCGGGTAAAATACCGATGTAATGGTATAAGGCAAGTCATATATCGTAAAAAAACGTTCCTGTTTACGGAAGGGAAATTCCGGAAGTGATTGTTGTAATTCGCCAACAAATGTACGCTCGATTTTGAGAGAAACGAGATCGGGATCAGGAAAATAGCGATAATCATTGACCGTCTCCTTGGAACGCATGGACGTCGAAATTCCTTCATCGGCATCCCATTTACGCGTCTCTTGAACAACACGGCCGCCCTGGGCGAGAACCTGTTGCTGGCGTTGTATTTCGTAGGCGATACCGTTCCGAACCCCCGAAATAGAATTCAAATTCTTCAGCTCGACTTTTGTTCCCAGTTCTTTTTGGTCCTTTGGCCGCACACTCACATTGGCATCGCAGCGCATCTGACCCTTTTCCATATCGCAATCCGAAATACCGGCGTAGGACAAATGTATCCGCAGAGAAGTAAGATAGGCGAAGGCTTCGTCGGCTGATCGCAAGTTAGGTAGAGAGACGATCTCCATCAGCGGAACACCGGCACGATTAAAATCGATCAAACTTTGTTCTCCTTCGTGGGTCAATTTACCAACATCTTCTTCGAGTTGAATGCGATCGAGTGCAATTTTTTTATGTTCTCCCATTACATTTCGCGAAGGTCCCGGCAATTCAATCTCAACGAAACCGTCCTTGCAAATTGGGTGATCGAGCTGGGAAATTTGGTAATTTTTCGGATTATCGGGATAAAAATAATTTTTGCGGTCCCAGCGCGTGATTTCAGGAATCGTGCACTCAAAAATCAGGCCGGTGCGAATGGCTTGTCGGACGGCTTCTTTATTAAGTACGGGTAATGCACCGGGAAGCCCTAGGACGACGGGATCCGTGAGCGTATTAACGTCGGCACCATAGGTATACCCTGAGCGGGCGAATAATTTTGAGGCCGTTTTGACCTGAACGTGAACCTCTAATCCGATAACTGCTTCGTATTCCATCGTAACTTTATGCTTAAAGAACTATTTCTAAAAGCCTTTTCAAGCCAAAATTAGGTCCAATGGCAAAAATCTTTTTTAAAAATTTGACAATGTTTGACAATATTTCGAGAATGAGGAATATATAGAGAGCGAGCTCCACATTTTGGAAAAAATGCCCCGACAGTTTTTTTGAAAATTTGTCAGGATTTTTCACGTTTGATATTATGGCTTACCATTTATGGTAAATAACATTTCGCGGGCCACTTCAGCGACGACGTCGACTTCATTGGGGGTATTATCGAGTTGAAGAACCATATGGGAAGTTTTATTGATGGGGTAAGGACCAAAGCGTTGGAGATCGGTAGCCGTAAACAGGCCGAATGTTGGTCGGCCGAGAGCTGCAGAGATATGCAAGGGGCCACTGTCATTGGCGATGACAAGATTAGCATTTTTGATTAAAAACACGATATCGGCTAGGGAAGTTGTACCTCGCAAGTCAAAAATCCGAGGCACAGCGAGTTCCGGAATGTTATCTTTTCTATTACCAAGTAACAGGACTACCGTATGGGAATTATGTGAAATCAGTTTTTGTGCGAGGGGGGAAAAAAAGTGCCATTCTTTTTCAGGGCGTTGACTTTCTGGAAATAGGCAAATGATTTGTTTAGAAGTGAGTTCCGTATTGATGAAATTTTCAAAGATCGGCGATGAAATATTATAGAGTTCGGGAACGATGCCCGAAACGCTTGTATCGCATCCGATAACGCTTAAAAATTTTCGCAAAATATCTACTGCATGGACTGGTCCTGGATAATCAATTTTTTGCGTATAGGCTAAAAATGAAAGTTCGCGGGCATCTTGGCGGCCGATTTTACGAGGTGATTTGGCGACGACGGTCATAATGCCGCTGCGTGCAAGGCCTTGCATATCAAAGACGTAATCATAGTTTTCGCGACGTATTGCTGCGAGAAGGCGAAAAATGGAAAATAAACCGCCATGGCGTTTATAAATGAGGGCATTTCTGGCAATTTTGGACTGGATTATGATTTCAGCGAACCTATCCCCCACCACCCAATCGACGACACACTCCGGTAATTTTCTTTTTAGTTCGCTGATGACGACCATCCCATGAATAATATCTCCCAGAGAAGAAGGCTTAACAACCAAGATGCGCATTTAATATAATGAATGAAGCTAGTCGTTGCGTGCTTTTAATTTCATCAACAGATGTAAAATTTCTATATAAATCCACACAAGCGTTACAAGTAATCCCAAAGCAGCGATCCATTCCATTTTTTCCGGAGCGCCCATTTTGCTCTGACGGACGATAAATTCAAAGTTTAAAAGTAAATTCAATGCGGCAATAACACATACCACGCAACTAAAACCGATGCTAAAATTCGAAGAACCGTTCAGGATAGACAATTCCGATGAACCAAAAAGGAACATGATCCAATTTACAAGATAAATAAAGGCAACACCCACCGTAGCAATGAAAATGACCATTGCGAATTTTTCGGAAGGACGAATAATTTGCCTTTTATAGACGAACAACATGGCCGCAAAAACACCAAAAGTTCCCACCGCTGCCTGTACAACGACTCCCGGATAATGCTTTTGCGCAAGCCAGGAAATAGCACCGATTATAAACCCTTCGCCTATGGCATATAGCGGAACGGTGATCCTTGCGATATCGGGTTTAAATATCGTCACAAAATACAAAACAAGTGTTCCAATCGAGAATAAAACAATCTTCCCTTGAATTTCCGAAATCGTAGCATAGGGACGGGTCCATGCGAAAGCAGCTCCCGCTAGCAGCAGAAATAGGGCAATGAAAGACTTGCGAATAACCCCATCAATGGTCATAACCATGGCATTGGCATCCTGGGGATGAAAAACACTCTCCCTAAAAACTGGATTTGAAGTGCGGTCGTAATTCATAATTAACTCCTTTAGTGAAATGATCTTAATTATGCATCATTTTTGTCAAGCCTGATTTTTGGTCGCCATTAATTTTTTCAATTCGTCTAGTTTTTCTAAAAAACTTTCCAAAAAATAAAACATTTCGAGATTTTCGAGGGTACAGGAAAATTGAAGTACATTAAAACCATTCCGATCACAAATATCAATTCTAGCGCCGCTAATCAAAAGTAATGCCGCTATATATTTATTCCTATTTTGAATAGCGATAAATAGAGCAGAGTCACCGCAAAAATCCTGGAAATCTAACAATTCCTCATAATATGGAAGCAAAAATATTACTCCTTCGTCCCTGTTCATTTGTACCGCATTCATTAGCAAATTTCGGCCATCTCCATCCGTTAAATATATCAATTCGGGATGTTGATCGAGGGAAGTTTGTACGGCCTGACATGCCTCGCCATCTTTTTGCCACATATGGTGTGTCAGTGCATGATGACAATAGTGCCATGCCTTCCGAAGTTCACCACTACTTTCGGAAAGTTTTTGAACTTTAAATTCATTCTGAAGAGAGTGATTTTCTACCTCATTTTCCGGTACGATGCCTAAAGCATACCTTTCGGCCTTATTCAAAAGGATTGCTTCTCTTTCCTGTTCGGCCTCCGAAATAAATTCTGCGCTAGCAGGACACGAAAATAATGCTAAAAAAAATACTTTAAATATTAGAAGTGATCGTAACATAAAATATTGCTATTTTTGAATATTTAACAGGTGATAAAAAAGGCAATGTCAAGACTTTTTTCGGAAACAATATTTTTAGGAGCTGTTGGAAAATTTTAAAAAAAATACTTGCCAAAATAATAGGTGCGAGTAGGGTCGCAATTAGTCGGTGAGGTATCCAAGTGGCTAAAGGATGCAGACTGTAAATCTGTCGGGCTCCGCCCTTCGAGCGTTCGAATCGCTCCCTCACCACCATTCTGGTTCTTTGTTAGTAATATAAACAAAACAATAGAAAACTAACCTTTTCCGAAAAAGTTGATACTTCTTCTAAATTAATCTTTAAATTTTTACGCAGAAGCTTTTGCCTGGCGTATTAGTTGGGAGACAGTGTCCGTTGCCTTGGCACCGACACTCATCCAATAGGTTGCCCGTTCTAAATTGATTGACAATTCCTGAGAGTTGCCTTTTGCTTGAGGTTCGTACACACCGATTTTTTCGACATATTTTCCGTCGCGACGATCCGAACTTTCCGCGACAACTACTTTATATGACGGATGATGTATCCGCCCCTGCCTTTGTAATCTAATTTTCAGCGCCATATGACGCCGTTAAAATCGAAATTCGTTCATTAGTTGTCAAGCTTTTTAAAATATAAAACTAAATTTAATTTTTGTTAAATAGCCGAGTTATAAGTTGACATTGGGAAAAATTTATTCGAAATGAAAAAAATGAAAAAATCTACTATTATAATCTTATTCGTTCTAGCAGGAATACCCATTGTGTGGTTTAGTTTTGGGTTGTTTTGGGGCCTTGTTTTTAAAAAACCCGTTTATGATACCGCGGCTGCGACACGTCATAGGGAGGCATATGTGTTGAATTTCGGAACTTGCGCCGATTATCCTCCGATGGAATACTATCAAGAGGGGACTCTGACGGGTTTTGAGATCGAATTGGTGAAGCTCATTGGCAAAAAACTAGGAAAAGAAATTGGATTTGAAGATATGGCATTTGGCCCTCTACAAGTTGCCCTGGAAAAAAGATTTATCGATGCGTTAGTGGCTGCATTTGGTGTAACGCCGGAAAGCCGAAAAAAATTCGATTTCACCATCCCCCATTATATCGAAAGAATGGTATTTTTACATAAAAAAAGCGACTTGATAACGACTTTAGAAGAGCTTTCCAGGAAGAAAATTATCTATCAGTTGAGCGGGAGACTCAAGAAATGTTTGGAGGAAAATATTCCCGAAGCGGAGTTAATTTCTACGGATCGCATCGATGTAGCCGTCGAGATGTTCAAGGCGGGTCATGGGGAATGCGTCTTTATGGATGTATTTGTTGCAGATGTTTATTGTGTAAACAATCCGAATTGGACCTATTTCGTGTTGGATTCCTTAAAAGTGAGCGATGGTATTGCGATTGCCGTACCTAAAGGCTCACCGTTGCGCAACGAAATCAATCGGGCCTTAAAAGAGTTGGATTCCGATGGGGTTTTACAATCATTGCGAAAAAAATGGGAATTAGAAATTGACTGGAATTTAGCAAATGAATAAAACTATTTCCAATTTTTTGTATATTGGATCCGGGATTGGATTCACATTGAAACTGACATTTGGCGGTGTTTTGATCGGAATAATGGGAGGAATTTTACTAGCCGTGCTGCGTTATAGTGGCATTGGTCGGTCGTTTATCAATGGTATTATTTCCTTTTTGAGAGGAACGCCGCTCCTATTGCAATTGAGTTTTATTTATTTTATTGCCCCCGATATCATTGGGCACAGATTTGATTTATTATCGGCTGGGATTTTAGCATTTGGCATCAATAGTTCGGCCTACGTCGCAGAAATACTGAGAGCGGGCATAGAGAGTTTACCGAAGGGGCAATTTGAAGCGGCGCGGACGCTAGAAATTCCGCGATTTTACATGTGGAAGGATATTATTTTGCCTCAGGTTGTGGCAAATACTTTTCCGGCTATGATCAACGAAATAATCGCTGTACTGAAAGAAACGGTAGTGATTGCTATGATGGGAGGCATGGACATTATGCGTAGAGCGCAAACGGTTGCCGCCGAACAGTACGAATATTTTCTTCCCCTTTGCATGGCTGGTATCTATTATTACGGCCTTGTTTTGCTTATTGGATTTATTGGGAAGAAAATTGAAAACAGGAATTATTATGTTAAAAATTTATAATATTCATAAGGTTTTCAATAAAATCAAAATCTTGGAAAATGTTAATCTTGACGTAAAACAATCGAGCATTTTGGGGATAGCAGGGCCGTCCGGTTGTGGAAAGTCGACCTTTCTTCGCTGCGTTCAAAAACTGGAATCGATCGATCGGGGGACCATAGAATGTGGTGGTCGCACGGGTTTTATGTTCCAAGATTTTCAGCTCTTTCCCCATATGACGGTGCTCCAAAATTTGACCTATGCGCCAACTTTAAAAGATAAAAAGAAAAAAGAAAATTATAAAAAACAGGCTGAAGATATACTAATGAACTTGGGTCTCGCAGCTAAAATCAATGAGTATCCGAGCGTCCTGTCCGGTGGGCAGAAGCAGCGGGTGGCTTTGGCGAGAAGTTTGATGACAAACCCAGACATTTTATTGTGCGATGAACCCACTTCTGGTCTGGATGTATCGACAACAATGGACGTCGTTACCCTACTCAAATCGGTCAATGAACAATTTGACGTTACAATCGTCATTGCATCCCATGATTTGGATTTTTTGACGAAAATTTCCGATAGAATTATTCTTTTAAAAGGTGGCATAATTGCCATGGATATCGATCCGCGGATCCACGAGGCGCCGATAGATTTTCTAAAAAAATATTATTAAAAGTTTTTTGTGGAAAAATTTTAGAATTTGCTAAGAATTAACTTGCCTTTGCGAGATGATACGCTACGAATGAGTGCCGGAGAGGTCTATTATGTCTCAGCATTCGAGTTTTAGAAGAGGTGGTAGTCATGGCGCCAAACGCAGTGTTTTGAAGCGTTTCGAGCGCATTGAGTTGTTGCGCAAGCGTGGCCAATGGAAGGATGGTCGTCGGCTGACTGCTTTGCCTAAAACAAAACCGGAGGAATAACATTAATTCCTTCGAATCCGCGTGTTCCGGTGGCTGTCTTGGGAAAGTATTGGAGTGTGTTGTGGCGATTTTTGGTTATAATGGTGGTGTTTTGTGCCATTGCGACTCAAATTGAAGTTCCAACCTTAACTTGTCGAGTACCCGTTATTCGCGAAGTTTCTTTGGAAATTGTGGATATTCAGGGACAGATTGAAGAAATCGATCTCCATTCGTCGAAAATACAATTTCTGGGTCCGAGGAATGAAGCCATTCCAGAACACCTGAAGTTATCCGAATGGGACAAAATGAAATATGTGGAACCAGATTTTGTTATCCCATGATCCTCGGTATTGAAAGTTCCTGCGACGATACGGGACTTGCAATTTTCGATGAGCGAAATGGATCGTTTCCCTATGAAAAGACAAGTTCTCAAGCCGATTTACACGTACCCTACGGCGGAGTTGTTCCCCAATTGGCTGCGCGCGAACACCTGCGCAATTTCCCCATTTTATTGGAAGATTTAAAACAAAAAATTGCACTTCCGGAAATTACAAAAATTGCAGTAACCTGTGGGCCAGGGCTACCAGGGAGTCTAGCTCTGGGGATCTCTTTCGCAAGAAGTTTAGGTTTGATTTTAAAGCGAGAAGTCCTCGGCATTCATCACCTACGCGGCCATCTTCTATCGCCGTTTATCGGAAAAAATTTACAAGATAATGACTTCAGAATGAAAAATTTTCCCCATCTATCACTCCTCGTTTCCGGCGGAAATACGATTTTATCGGAAGTTAGCTCGAATTTTGAAGTGAAAGTTCTTGCCCAAACAATCGATGATGCGGCAGGTGAAGCAATCGATAAGGGAGCGAAATTGTTGGGTTTAAAATATCCCGGAGGTCCCGAAGTGGAACACTTCGCTGCCCATGGCGATGCAAAATTTTTTAAATTTCCCCAGGCTTTTACTAAATCCAATGAAATGGCTTTCAGTTTTTCCGGACTGAAGACAAGTTTGCGCTATATGCTCGAAAAATTGAGTGACGAGGAACTGCGTGAACAGTTTAATAATATTTGTGCGAGCTATCAGTTTGCGGTCGTTGATATTTTGACGAAAAAAATGGAGCAGGCTCTATCCCTAAGAAAATTTCATAGCATCGGTCTTTCGGGGGGCGTTTCGAATAATCATTTCCTTCGAGAACGGGTGCAAAAATTGGGCGCAATAAAACAAATTGTATGCCACCTTCCAAAAGCCAAATATACGGGCGATAATGCATCAATGATCGCCTTTGCAGCGGCTGTCGATGAGATTCATGTTTCGAAAATAATCGACTTTTATCCCAATTGGAAATTGTAAATGACCTTATTGGGGGGAATCCTTCCCCCCCTTCCAGGGAATATT